>CAZJYY010000081.1:0-8313 GCA_964550315.1 uncultured Oscillospiraceae bacterium
CATTGATGCTGTCCTCCTCGTGATACCAGTGCATGAGCCCGCGCTCGCGTTCCTCTGGAGCGCGGTTTCGCACCATAGCCGCAAGAATGCTGCCCTCATGCGCCGCAACAGAGTGCGCATCCAACTCCACAGGCTCGGATTCCATGTCGCCCCACTCGTTGCGCTCATAAAGGTCGGCAGTCAGTGGCATATACAGCTTGAGCGTGTGCGTCTCAGGCGGCAGGACGGTAAAGCTGTCCTCGCCCATAATCACGCCAAGGCCGCTGCCGTTATCCCAAGCAACGTGAAACGTGCCGATATCGTCGATTGCTTTCAGCGTACCCATCGTACCGGGCGGCACGGGATTATACGGGTCTTTCATCTCCCGTAACCTGATGCGGGAACCTACGGGATACTGCTCCCGCAGGAATTTTAGCCATTCTCGGTTCACATTCATTTTTACATACCTCCTAATGTCATGCCCTGTTCGGGCGGCTTTTCATAGTCCTCCAGCGGGCGCGGATTTTCCTCGCCGAACATATCATAGAGAATGTCGTCCACCGCCTTCCGCACGACGGGGGCATCCGTCAGCACCTCATACCGAAAACCGGAGGTGGGCTTGTAGGGCAGCTCGTCCCTGATGACTTGGAGAAAAATCTCCGGGTCGGTATATGCCAGCTTTTCTCCGCTGGCAAAGGACACCTTGCCGATGACCTTTTGCTTTTCTGCCATATTCAGTTCCTGCTGGCGCTTATCGTAAATGTAAATGTACGAGTAATCGCCGCGGCGTGGAGCGCAGCGCAGGCAGTAGCGGTAGTTTTCGCTCTCGGCGATGTAGCCGTAGCTGCCGCTGTCGCCCAGCTCTCCGGCGTGGTCGTTGCAGTAGCCGGACATTGCAGAGAGGTTTTTAAGCGGACCTTTTCTCAGTTCGTCTACAAACTGTTGATATTCTGCCTTAAATTCAGGCGTATTCCTCTCATTGCCGTTATGCTCCCACCATGTCGACCAGAATTCATCACCTCTGCCGTAGTCGAAGCGCATATGTCCCACTGTGGCGAGTTCAGTGTCTTTTTCCTCCTGAGAATAGAAAAGCCCCACCTCATCGGGAGAGGCAGGGCACAGGATGAATTTTCGGTTGTCTGCGGGAAAGCTCAGCCCACGTGCCTCGCAGAAATCCTTAAGGGAAAGGTGCTCGCCGAGGAAGTCAAGACGGCCTCGCAGTCGCTTGAAGCCCTCCTTGGGGATGGTGATGGGTTCATGAATAAGTATGGTTCCTGCATGGTTTACAGCGACGCTTGGTTCCACCGCCACCGGCTCGCCGGGGTCGCAGTCGCTGCCACGCAGGTCGTAGGCGTACCAGCCCTCCGGCACGGTGTTGCGGTCAATGCGGGAGCTAGTGAACAGCGCGGGTTTGCCGAACAGCTCGATGTATTCGTATTTTTCGTTTCTAGCGTTTACTATGGGAATCAGCTCCTTTCGTTTTTATAGCTACACAACATACCGCAGTGTGGCGGGGATAGCTGTTCTTTATTGAGGTTTTGAGTGCGCTGTGGTAAAATGGAAGCGATAAATCGGTATTTACGGAGGCATTATGAAAAGACTATCGTTTGCAATCCTCGTCGCTTGTATCGCTTTCAGTCTAAGCGCTTGTAAAACAACACGAATCTCAAGTGAGCCAAGCGACATAACGGAGAGCTTTTTTGCAGCCTTTGAATCATCTGACTATGAGAATATGAAAAATTACTGTACAGCCAAGTGCATAGAAACCTATTTCCATGATGGAGATGTTGACGGTATGGTCTGGGCTAAATTGACAGAGCTTGGTGAAGAGGAAATCTCCGATGACCGTATTGTCCATGTATTTGTGACAGTTGAAATGGAAACAGCAGAAACTTCGGCTCTGTACCCAGGCACAGAAACATCTTTCTACGTTGAATTCTTGCGAAGTGATGATAATGCATGGCTTATTAACGGATTTCCCACAGGGAGATAAATTGGGATTTGTCGAGCTGAATTATAAATGCTTCAAAGGATAAAAAATGATGGAACGCCCTGATGGTGACGAGGTTTGCACGCACAAACTCTCGAATGAAGCCTTCGCAACCGAGGAGCTGTTTAAATACAAGTGCGTCGGCACACTCAACAAGGATAATACCGGAGGGGCATATAATGAATGATTTGAAGCTAACAAGCCCAGCGTTTGAGCAGGACGGCTGGATTCCGAACCGGCACAGCGGTTACGGAGAGGATATATCTCCGGAACTGCATTTAGACGGTCTTGCCGAAAACGCCGCATCTATGATTATTACCCTTGATGATATGGGCCACCCCATTGAGCCGGGATATAATCATTGGGTGGTGTGGAATATCCCGCCCGTTGCTGTAATTCCGGAAAATCTCCCGAAAGGCTCGGTTTGCGAACAGCCCTTTCATATCGAACAGGGGCTTGCTTACGGAAAGCATTGTTACCGCGGACCGAAGCCGCCTTTTAACTGGAATCATGTGTATAAGTTCACAGTCTATACGCTTGATACTATATTAAATGTCAGCATGAATTCGGACAAGAAAGCGGTGCTGAAAGCTGCCGAGGGACACGTCCTGCAAACCGGCATTCTGACAGGAAAATATCAGAGAAAGCATAATAAAGAGCCGAAAAGGAAATAGACCGTGATTGAAAATTATAGATGTGACAACGACTTACCTCACAAGTCCACAAATGACGACCTTTTCCGCACCCAAATGAAAATGCTCAAAGATTTTTTGGAGCGCGGTGCTATAACGCAGGCGCAATATGACCACAGCACCAAGGTGCTTATTGAGAAGCTACCGCACGGCAAATGACGCTGCGCGGTAGCTTTTCTATCACATATAACCCATTTGCATATCCATGCGCTCTCCCGGGCTGCCGAACATCAGCTCGTCGATAGAGAGCGTGCCGTGGTAGGCGATGTAGCCATAGTCTGTGAATGCGCCGTATTCCGAGTTCATGCGCTCGAAGCCGTATTTCTCAAAATCGTAGAAATCGGCGAGGTTTTCATCAAATTCATAGTGACCAGACTCCAAAATCATGTATCTGCCGTAGTCCTCCGGCGTTTTTGCGTTGGGTGCAAAATCGAACAAGTCAAGCTGCTCTGCTAAATGCGCTATCTGTGCAGCGCTTTGCGGCCTTGCAAATTCGGCGGCGGCGCACAGCTTTTCACCGTCGGCCTTATCCAGCTTTTCGATAGCAGCGCACATCTCATTGAGCGTACCGATGCTTTCGTTATTGATATCTAATAGAGCATAAATACCCTCCGGCAGTTCGCTTTCAATCACTCGCAGGGACATTTCTCCAAGATTATCAATACCGGCGCGGTACATCGTGCGCTCAATCTGCGTCTGGGTCATCGGCAGATAGAGATAGGTCGCGGGGCTGTCCGCAGGCGCTTTCCGAGAGGACATCTCGACCTCCATCAAGCAATCTTTGTAGCGGTATTCGGGGAAATTCCGCCCGTCATAAAGCTCCGACATTTCAAAGCCGTTGTCGTAGACCACGCCGTAGGGTGTGACCCTTCCGACCTCGCCCTCCAGAATAGAAAGTGCAACATCGCGGAAATCCTTGTCCTGCATCTCATTCAAAGTCGCGCCGTTACCCAGCGTCAGATAGTGCCTGCGCCCCAGCGCTTCAAGGTCGTTGAAGTCAGTAACGACAGTGACCTCCTGACAGCAGAAGGTGAGGTTTATGAGCTCGTCGGTGCTGCATAGACCAAGCCGATATGCCATGCCCTCAAACTGCGTTTTCTCGTAGGCATCAAAGCTGTCCAGTCGCTTGGCAAGGTAGTTTAGTTCGTCGATGTTGACGCTCGTATACTCCATGTGCTTGAGAACGGAAAAATCTCCGCGAACCTCATCTAGCTTGCAGTCGTGATTTAACGGGTCGCCGACCTCAAGCTGACTGAGCATTCCGATGATCTCATCGTACTGGTCAGTCGGAATAGGAAACGGCACAGAAACCACTCCGTATTCGGGGTGGTCGGGGTTGGATAAAACTGCAGTGTATATCATCTGATTGCCTCCTTAAACGGTAGCTGCATTGCTATGTGCGAACTCGATCTGAGCGAGACCGGCAGCAATGCTTACGATTTCTGCGCTGCACTGGCGGCGCAACTTTTCCTCATGTTCTTTTCTCTGGCGTTCGTAGATCACTTCCGCGTCCGTCCGCATACAGCTTCCGTCAGCGTGCCAGCAGATGAAGCCGGTTGCCGGGTATCGGCAGCCCTCGCAGTGGTCGGTTTTTTGGCAACAGAAGGGTTCGGGCGGCGGGGACGAGGTATAATTGACACAATTAGATATCTTGATGAATTCGCCGGTTTTGCGGGAGAGTCTTGCAAACATGGTTTTCATTCCTTTCCGTAAAATAGAAAAAGCGGCAGCATCTCGTTCAAAAGATGCCGCCGCTTTTCGAGTGTCACATATTGAATTGCTGGGATTGGGTATGTTCCGAGGCCTGCGCTGCCGCTGCAATTCGATCCCGCACATCGGGTAGGGAGTATTCGATTTGGTTGCAGATGCTTCTGAGTGCAGAAACTGTTTCCCCTGATAGCTCAATGTCGTTATCCAGAGCTTCATCTGCCGTCCGATAAATCTCTGTGAGCTGTTCGTCGGTAAATAACCTGTGCTTTTCCACCAATCCGGAGCGCTGAGCTAAGTCCTCTTTTGCGGCAACGTAGTTGTTTTCAAGGTAGTGTCCATGGTAAAGCCCCTTGTGGTCATAGCCCCACTCCCAAGTGACAAACTGAACGCCGCGTCCTTCACCGCTAAATCGCCCCGCGAGGACGCAGCCGTTGTATTCTGCCAACAGCTTGAAGTTCTCGTCTAGCCCGGATGCATTAAGTTGCGGAGCTGATTCCAGTATGCTCATGTACTCGGACACCGTTGAGACGATTTCTGAGACACGGTCACGCGCTTCCTCCTTCTCCATCGTATTGATGTCATCCGGGAAATAGCGGATACCATCGCCGACCACTTTGCAGAGTGGCTCACCGTCATAATGGACTGGGAGGACATCGTCCTCCAGCGGCTGCGGCTTGAAGCCCTCGCGTTTTAGAATACAGGTGAGTTCCTCAAAGTAGCGGGTGCGTTGTGTTGAGTTATTCATGTTCTGGCCTCCTTATTTTTGTTGTAGAGCGCAAAAAAGCCCGGCAGTTTGTTCCGTCATAGACGGTAAACTGCCGGGCAGATATACTTTGCGACTTATTTCATTAGGTATATTTAGTTTCTGATTTCAAACAGACCGCTGGCGCTGGAAATGCCAGTTTATGGCTCGGTGTGGGTTCGAGTCACCCCAGTTGCTCAAAAACAGCCATTTGCATCTATGATTTGTTATCTGAAAATTGGGACGAGAAAAGTCCCGAAAAGGTCGATGCCACAGGCGTTACAGCCTGTGGCATCTAAATTGACCTAACAAGATGGTGCCGGTGGCCGGACTCGAACCGGCACGCTGTTGCCAGCGGTGGATTTTGAGTCCACTACGTCTACCAATTCCATCACACCGGCATGTGACGGAGATTATTATACAACACTGCTGCCGATAATTCAAGAAAAATATTACTTATTTCCCGGCAAGTGAACAAAGCGTATCCCCGCTTAGCCTGTAGACCGTCCACTCCTCCATGGGTGTCGCCCCAAGGGAGAGATAAAAATCAATACTTGGCCGGTTCCAATCAAGACAGGCCCATTCCAGGCGGCCGCAGCCACGCTCCACCGTTATCTGTGCAAGCCGTGTCAAGATGGACTTGCCGAAGCCCCTACCCCTAAACTCCTCCAACACAAAAAGGTCCTCAAGGTATATTCCCGCCCTGCCAAGGAAGGTGGAAAAGTTATGAAAGAAAAGCGCAAAGCCCACTTCTCTGCCATCAACCACTGCGAAGATAACCTCCGCCTTCTCCTTTTCAAAAACCCATTCACAGATAAGCTCCTTTGTGGCAACCACCTGGTCAGACATCTTTTCATACTCCGCAAGCTTATTTATAAAAGACAATATGAGGTTCGCATCATCTTTTACAGCCGCTCTGAATTCAACTTTTTCCTTCATTTCTACTCTCCAAAAAGCTGTGAAACTTTAGTAATATACCCAGGAAGCGCATTTTCAAAATCCACCCCGTTGCGGCTGGGTGTGCCCCGCTTTGCCGTACGGTCTATGCTGTCACTTACAAGGGAAATCGAAAGCTCCGTGGCGTCTTCAAGGGCGGCGCCCCTTATGATAAGAGCCGAAAAGGCCGACGCAAAAATATCCCCGGTGCCGTGGAAGGTACCTTCCCTTATGGGACGCAGAGAAAGATGCCTTTTGCCGGATTTCACATCCACTGAAACTGCACCCACATTTCCCTCATGAGTGCAAACACCGGTAAGTGCAATCACTCCGCTGCAAAGCCTTGAAAGCCCGTTAATAAGGGAGTCAATGTACTCGCCGCTGTGGGGCCCGCTGTGGTAAGGGATCCCCGTCAGCAGCGCAGCCTCGGTTATATTGGGGGTAATAATATCCGCCCCTGCGCAAAGCCCACGAAAGGCGGCGCACATATCCTCACCAAAGCCCTGATAATAGCTTCCGTTATCCGCCATCACCGGATCGACAATTATCTTAGTGCGGTCTGTTGATATTATGTTAACCACATCCCGCAGTAGCTCCGCTTGGGCAGAGTTTGCAAGATAGCCTGAATATATACCGTCAAACTCTACTCCAACAGACTTCCAATGCCGTGCAATGGGCAGCATCTCGTCGGAAAGGTCACGGAAGGTGAAGTTCGTGAAGCCCCCTGTGTGGGTGGATAAAAGTGCCGTGGGCAGCACACTGCACTCCACTCCGCTGGCAGAAATGACAGGTAATGCCACTGTAAGCGAGCACTTTCCAAAACCGGAGATGTCGTGCACAGCAGCTATTCTTTTAATTTCGTTCATGTTGCTGCTTCCTTATTTTTGTTTATCTCTGAAAATCATAACAAGCTCAATGAGCATTTTTGAAATCTTCTCCATGGAGTCCACGCTGCAATACTCATAAGGCCCGTGGAAGTTTAATCCTCCCGTGCAAAGGTTTGGGCACGGAAGTCCCATAAAGGAAAGTCTTGCCCCGTCGGTGCCGCCTCTAATGGGAACAACGTTTGGTGTTATGTTAACCTTGCTCATTGCCTCCCTGGCATATTCAATTAGCTCCATATGGGGAAGAATTTTTTCCTTCATGTTAAAGTAGCGATCCTCCATCTTGACAAAAACGGTTCCCTCGCCATACTTTTCGTTGAGATAATCACCCACCCTGTGGGCAAATTCCTTGCGGCGCTCAAACTTTTTACGGTCGTGATCCCGGATGATGTACTGCAGCTCCGCTTCCTCCACGCCGCCGCTCATGGCGTGAAGATGGTAAAAGCCCTCGTAGCCCTCTGTATGGGCGGGTATTTCCCATTGGGGAAGCATGGAGGCGTATTCCATGGCCACAAGAGACGCATTGACCATCTTATTTTTTGCGCTGCCGGGATGGATGCTCTTACCCTGAACGAAAACGCCGCAGTTGGCACCGTTAAAGTTTTCGTACTCGATTTCCCCAAGCTCACCGCCGTCAACAGTGTAGGCAAAGGCGGCGCCGAAATCGGAAACATCGAACTTTTCCGGACCGTTGCCGATTTCCTCGTCCGGTGTGAAGCCAATGCAAATTTTCCCGTGGGGAACTTCGGGATGGGCGGCAAAATACTCCACCATGGTCATTATCTCCGCAATGCCCGCCTTGTCATCAGCCCCCAAAAGGGTGCTTCCGTCAGTTACGATAAGCGTTTGCCCCACATGCTCTCTAAGACTTTCAAATTCCGCAGGGTCAAGATACATCCTGCGCTCTTCACTGAGCACAATTCTTCCGCCGTCGTAGTTTTCAATAATGCGGGGCTTTGCATTTTCACCGGAGGCATCGGGGGAAGTGTCCATATGTGCAATGAAGCCCAGTGCTGGCACATCCTTCCCCTCAAGATTTGAGGGCAGCTCCGCCATAACATAGCAGTAGTCGCTTAAACGCACATTCTGCGCCCCAAGCTCTAAAAGCTCTTTCTCCAGCTCACGGGCAAGGGCCCACTGCTTTTCCGTGCTTGGCACAGTCTCGGCTTCCTCGCTGGACTGAGTGTCAAAGCTTACATATCGCAAAAATCGTTCCGTTAAAGTCATATATCTTTTCCTTTCGGCAATTTTTAATTATAACCGCATTATAGCATTTAAAGGCCTTGCTTGTCAGTATAATTATGCACAAAAAAGGACTTCCCGCAGGAAGTCCTTTTTTTGCCTTTGCTCTCTATCTGGGAGGCAAATAGTCGGCAGGGT
>CAZJYY010000082.1:0-8255 GCA_964550315.1 uncultured Oscillospiraceae bacterium
AATTGAAAACCCGATAAGTTTTTATGCAGGTGGAATTGCCGGAAACGCAGCAGGAGACGGAATTGAAGACTGCACTGTTACGAATGCGACTATTGTAAATGCAAGGGGTGCCGGAGGTGTTGCAGGCTACTATAGAGGGTATCAATACGGTTATAATACATTAAAAGGATGGAAGGTTGAGAACCTAAGCATAATCAAAACGAATGGACAAAGCGCAGATATATATGCCGGCGGCCTCATAGGCTATTTGGACGACGGTTCGTTAAAAGCAAGTGGATGCGCTATCACCGCAGCAACATTCACCAACTGCACACCTGCCTATAACGGCATTTATGTCGGACGAAACTTTGGTTACAGCGCCATCTCGATAACAGAAGCTGACTGCACAGTCCCCGAAGGCAACAAGCTTCCATATTGCGGACCTGGCATAAAAGCAGAATAACAATTACAAGAACAAGTACAAGGTAATTAAGTCAAAAGCCCCACCGTCAAAAATGTCGGTGGGGCTAAGCTTTTATTTGCACTGGGATGTGCTAAATGCTTTTGATTATATTGTATGAGCTCCATTCTCCTTCTGTGATGTCCGTAATAATCTGCTCGCAGGGGAAAAGACGCTCGTCAATCTCCCTGTCTGTAAGCCCCTGACTGCGCAGCTCCCATACCGTTGCCTGAAGCTCCTTCAAAAATGCCAGCTTCTCGCAAAGCTTTTCCCGACCATCTTCAAGAACACCCGCATGGGCACAGAAAATGGTGTCAAAGTCCAAGGTAACCACCTTTTCAAGTGATTTTATGAACTGCTTCAAATTCTCCTCTTCGGCGCAAAACCGAATTTTACGCCTAACAAAAATATCGCCGGAAAAAAGCCAGCCCATGCTTCTCTCAAAAAGCACATTGTGGTGCGCCATATGCCCCGGCGTTGCAACAACCTCGAAGCTGTACTTATCCGTGTCAATTCTGTCCGGAAGAGGAAGCGGCTCAAAGGCAGGGCGTTCCCCCCATGTTAGGTGGCGGTACTCACGGTACTGACCATCCTTGCGTGCGCCTTCAATATCTCCTGCATCAAGGTAAATAGGCACATGCAGCTCATTTTGCACCCAGCTTGCCATGCCCGAGTGATCCTCATGCATGTGGGTAAGCATGGCTTGGGTGATTCGCTGTGTTCGCAAAAAAGCGCTTATGTCCTCCTGCATGCTTTGCGGCCCGCAGTCTATAAGCAGTCCATCCACTACATAAAGAAATACATTTATGTTGGCACCCATATTATTGTTTCTGCCCTTTGCAAAGATTACGTCCTTAAAGTTTCCTGTTTCAAGCATTCCAACCACCGTGTACGCCGCACGTCCCTTTCTTTATCTGAACAGTTGTTCCACTTACGCTATCACCGAATTTTGTGCTTGTCAACCCTTTCCCATCACTTTTCACCAGCAAAAACCAGATACGAGCAAAACGGGAGTGCGGTTTTTTGCGCCGCACCCCCGGTGGAGAATAGAAGGGTATTTTACTTCATTAGCTCTGAAATGTCCATAGGAGCCAGTTTTTCCCCATCCTCAAGCTTTAGGGAAATTGCACCGGAGGGACACTTTGTTGCACAGGCTTCGCAGCCCATACAAAGGCTTCTATCAACGCTTACTGTGCCGTCCTCAGCCTTGGAGATGGCAAGGAAGTTGCAGTTTTCCACACACTGCCCGCACTGCACGCATTTTTCAGCCTGTATCTCTGCCTTGTAGCCTGTTCCAGCGTACATAGGCGAGCCCAAGAAGTTCTGTGCCACCAGCGCTGTACAGCAGCAACTGCAGCAATTGCAGATGTGATACATTCTTCCCATTGCCGCATCCTTGAAAAATGCCGCATGCACGTTGCCCCGCTCATGGCATTCCTTGAGGATCTCAAGCGCCTCCGACTGGCTTATGCGCCGTGGGTGCATTTCCTGGCAGTGCTCCATAGCCCAATCTACCCAGGGATTGCCCACCAAAATGCAGACCTCCCTTGGATAGCAGCCCTTATCACCCCGAAGGGTGCGGCAAACACAGTCTATCACTGCAACATTGTCGGGATTTTCAATAAGTATGGTTCTGGCATTTTCATACGGGATGATGTTTTTGGGAAGCTCTCCTAAATCCACAACATCCTGCTCCAACTTAAAAATCTGCTCAGCGTCATATAGTCTTAAAACCTTTGCGTGGTAAACGCTGGTGTCGGGGTCAGCCCCCCGCATACCCGTGTGATTCACCACAGCCTGAACCATTTCCTCAACCTCGTCATATTTTTCCCCCTCAGGCTTAACATTGTCCATAGGCTCGGGAAGAAATTTGTTCAGTCCGTCTCTCATGTGCCAGATGTACAGCTTTATGTACTTGAAGTAGAGCTGTAAATGAAGAAAATTTGCCAGACCGGATTCAGTTTGCGGATACGCCTTGCTGAGTCTTTTGTGGGATTTCACCTTGTTGTCAGACATTTTACCTTGCTCCTTTTCAGATAGTCAGTGCTGTGTAAAGTTTTATATTGACCCGTTGGTCAACTTAAACTTAGCACAGCACTCCCCTCTTGTCAACGGGTTTGGTAATTTTTTCTGTACAGATGGTCAAAAAAGATAGTCCAGCGCATTTTCCCGCCGGACTATCTCAAATCCTGTAAAATTTATGCCTTTGTAAGATTCCCGATATGGTCAAGTATATTTGCATTTATCTTCCCTGTAAGGGCGTTGTTATAATTGCAGATAAACGTGCCTGAAATAAGAATCATCATGGCCTCGGCTTCATTTTCCCCGGCCTCATCACCATAGATGACCTTAAGACAGCCCTCCATGATTTCCCTCCAGTCCCGAAACTCCTGCTGCACCAGCTCCGCAATTTCCGGGTCGTAGTGGGCAAGAACATAGGTCTGTGTGGTGGCGTTGGGGCGGTTTTCTCCCACCTTCCCTGTGGCAACATACTGCATGAAGGCGTTTAGGTAGGCATGGTTTGAATCGAAATTTTCCCTTGGATTATCTGAAAACCACTGAACGCATTTTTCGGACATATAGTCCCTGGTATACGTCACATAGGACTTCATAAGGTCCTTTTTATCCTCGAAGTAGTAAAGGAGCTTTGAATGGGGCATCCCCGCTTTTTTTGCGATATCCCGCAGGGTGATATTTGTAAGAGGCTTTTCCTCAATACATTCTTGAAAAGCCATAAGTATCTTGTTTTTAACAGCCTCGTGGTCTACTATCAGCGGCATTATGCACCTCCCTAATGGAATAATGGTACGCTAACACAAGTGCCGCCATTTGTCAATTGTCCGCCGCTGCTCAGCATTTTTTAATATCTTTGGAAACCAAAGTAGCTTAGAATCCCGTTGTAAAGTCCGTCTGCAAAGCCATAGGGGTCGCTTTCAAGCTTTTGGGCGTCCTGCTCGTTGGAAATGTAGGCTAGCTCCGCCAGTACCGCCGGCATCCTTGTGTTTCGCAGCACGTAGAGCGACGGATTCAAGCGCACCCCGTTGTCCGCCGTACCAACACTTTCAACAACGCCGTTTAAAAGGTGCTGCGCCAGCCAATACGACTGGGTATGCTTTGCGTAAACGTACATTTCCGTGCCGTTTATGTCCGGATTCACACTGGCATTACAATGGATGCTGATAAAATAGTCCGCAGGCCAACTGTTCGCCATACGAACCCGTGTTTGCAGGCTCGTTGCGTTGCTGGTACCCAAAATTTCCTCGGGAAAGTTTCTTGAAAGTCGAACTGCAAATCGCCCGTCGCTTCGCAAAAGCTCCGCAAGAAGCCTTCCCACCTCATATGTGATGTCCTGCTCTCTAAGACCGTTTCCCTCCGCCCCGGCATTTACTCCATAGGGATTATGGCCCTGATCTATAAAAATTTTTATTGGCATGTTAAGCACCTCACAGTTTTATATCTTATATCTTCAATCTATGTGAGGAGAGTGGCCAATGTCCGTAAAAGCGGGAATATTTTGCCTTTAAAGTTTGCACCTACTTAAATTACCAAAGTCATATATGCAAGGAAGCAGAGATGATAAAGCGTCAAAATAGTGTAGGCTGTAAAGCAAATTATTACTCCAAAGCGGGCAATTTTCAAGGCCCTTAAACTCCACATAAGATATAAAAGCCCGCCTATTCCCGCAGTTTTTAGGGCAACAAGTAAAAGCGGCAGTCGAAAAAGCGGTTTCATCACGACATTTGCTTCTATTCCCACGCCAAAGCGCCCCGCAAGGCACAGTGACACAATAAGGTCAAGCACTCCCATAAGCCATGTTGCAATGCAAAACCATTTTATTTGTTCTACAGAAACCCGCATGTGCTTTTTTCTCTCCGGCACAAAAAACATCCCCCTTGAATTATATTATGTAAACTCAAGAGGGAGAATATGTGACGTAATTTAATTAGGAGCTATTGTTACAAACTTGACGGAGTAAAGGTCGCACATTGTCTTTGTATCGGTGGTTATGTCCTCTAAAACAAAATAGCTTATGCCCACCTCAATAAGTCTGCCTGTTTTATCCACATACTGGTTACTGCCCACGATAAACTCCGCCCGAACATTCCTGCCGATGTTCCTTGAAAGGTAGTATGGAATGTATCCCCATTCGGTTATGGGCGGCATACCCACGTTTCCCTCCGGCAAAGTGTTAACCGGCGGTATGTTCCGTGGAATATCCATGGTTTTGGGATCTATTATCGGCTGCTGGGGCATATCAAGATTCGCAGGCATCGAGGTGACCTTTCGGGGGCCGTTGGGGTCGCTTACCTTCCCGGACTTCCAGTTTATACTATTGTTCATATTATTACTGCACCTCCATAATTAAGTATCGGCATATTTCTCCGTTGGGTTGAAAAAGCAATGCTGGTTCACACGGGTGAACCAATATCCCGTGCCATTGTAAGGGAATTTATTTGGGCAGGTTTCAGAAAAAGGATTCATAAACCATAGGCATTGCGAGCCTACACCGGTAAAAATCTCTCCGCTCAACGCCCAATCTGCAATTTGAAAATGTATTTCCTCCGGCGTTGCTGTCCAAATGTTCTGATTGTTCCTAACGCCGCCGATGGTGGATTTATAACAGGAAAATTGGCAAGCCTGCTCAATTACCCGCCGTATGTCTCCCATGCATATCCGTCTGTATTCTCCAAAGGGGACCCTGACCCTGTTCATAACCACCGTAGCCACCGCCCGCATGCCCTCCACCCCTTCTCCGCCGGCCTCGCATTTTATAAGCCTTGCGAAAAGCTCACGATTATCCAAGCAATTCACCCCCCATGCTCATATTACTCAATTTCCCGCCGTTTGATACAAAAATGAGGTAATTTGAGGTCTGTGGGCAAAATTTTTGGGGCACAGGGACGGTGACACAAAAAAGGCCATGACCCGCAGATATTTTGGGTCATAGCCTTTTCATTTTAATTGTTTATCTTGCCTTGCTCCCCTTCCAAATCGAAGGTGCAAAAAGGATAAGCATGGGGAAAATTTCAAGACGCCCAGCCAGCATATCAAAGCTTAAAATAAGCTTTGCAAATCCGGTGAACCCCGAGTAATTTCCAACGGCTCCAACCACGTCAAGTCCCGGCCCGATATTATTGAAACAGGCAGCCATGGCGGAAAAATTGGTTTCGAAACTAAGCCCGTCTAAGGATAATAGTACAACACTGACGGCAGCAATCATTACATATAAAATTATGTAAACCGACGCTTCCTTTATTACTGATTCCTCCACAGGCTTTTTGTCCATTTGGATGGCAGACACTGCACGGGGATGCAGCATCCTTGAAACACCCCGCTTGCCTATGCGGAACATAAGTAGTACGCGGGAGACCTTCAGGCCGCCGCCTGTACTGCTGGCACAGGCGCCAACAAACATTAAAAGCACTAAAAGCGCCCTGGAAAACTCCGGCCATATGTTAAAGTCCGCCGTGGTATAGCCTGTTGTTGTAATTATTGATGACACCTGGAAAAGCGCATAGCGAAACGCCTCGGCATAGTCGGCGTAATTACTGCGGATATTGATGGTTATGGCTAGCACGGAGAAGGCAACGATGGCAAGATAAGTCCGAAGCTCTTCGTTTTTTAATATCTCTCTGCCGCGCTTTATAAGCAGAAGATAGTACAGGTTGAAATTCACGCCGAACATAAGCATAAAAATGGAGATAACATAGTCAAAATAGGCACTGTTATATGCCGCAACGCTGAGATTCATGTTGGAGAAGCCGCCTGTGCCCGCCGTTCCAAAGGCGTGGATAAGGCTGTCATAAAGGGGCATACCGCCTACACAAAGGAGAATGACCTCCAAAACCGTCAGCCCGCAGTACATGCCATACAAAATCTGTGCGGTGTTGCGCATTTTCGGCACAAGCTTTCCTGCTGTAGGTCCGGGGACCTCTGCCCTTACCAAGTGGAGTGAGCGCTCGCCCCCCAGAGGCAGGACCACCAGCACAAAGACCAAAACGCCCATTCCGCCTATCCAGTGGGTGAAGCTGCGCCAAAAAAGAATTCCCTTATCAAGGGATTCTACTTCCGTAAGAATGGTGGCACCGGTGGTGGTAAAGCCGGAGACCGTTTCAAAAAAAGCGTCAATAAAATTGGGTATTGCCCCGCTGATTATAAAGGGCAGTGCCCCGAAAGCACTCATAAGCACCCAGGACACCGATACAATAACAAAGCCCTCCTTTGCAAAAAGGGCGTTGTCCTTGGGCTTAAAGGCGCACATTGTGCCGCCGGCCAGTGCGCAGGCGGCTATGGAAATTATAAACGCCGTTGCACTTGTTTCATTGTATATCCACGCTACAATGGTGGGAAGCAGCATAAGCAGCGCTTCGCACAGCAAAATGTAGCCCGTGGTATGGAAAACCATTCTCTTATTCATAGCCTATCCCTGCGCAAGAATATTATGAAGATCGTTCAAATGAAGGTCTGTTGTTACAACTAAAACTCTGTCGTTGAGCTGAATGCGGTTATTGCCGCCGGGGATAATAAACTTTCCGTCCCTAATGATGCAGCAAACCAAAAGATCCTTTTTTAGCTCCAAATCCTTAAGTGGAATGCCAATAAGCCGTGGGTCATTTTCCCTTGCGACAAACTCAAGAGCCTCCACCGTGCCGTCAACTATGCGGTACAGGGTTTCAACATTGCTGGCTCCGGAGTTTTCCTTTGCACGGACATAGCTTATAATCTGGCTTGCGGTAATGTCTCTTGGGGAAATGATACTGCCCGCATTTTCTTCACCAACCAGCTCCAGCATTGATATGCGGCTTATCTTGGTGACCACCTTGGGTACGTTTTTGGACGTGGCGTACATAGAAAGAAGGATATTTACCTCGTCAGTGCCGGTTGCGGAAACAAAGGCGTCCGCCTGACCTATTCCTTCTTCCCTGAGGAGATCACGATCCGCACCGTCACCGCAAATTACAAGAGTATTGGGGAAATGTGCACTGAATTCACGGCACTTTTCAATATTCTTCTCAATAACTGTGGGATTTACACCGATGGTTTTAAGCATGCGGGTAAGGTAAAAGGCAATTCGTCCCGCACCTACAATGATAACATTTTTTGGTCGCCTCACCAGAAGTCCCGTGGCCTTCAAAAAGCGCTCCGTTTCCTCCGGTGCTGAAATAAAGCTTATTCTGTCATCCGGTAAAAGCACAAAGTCACCGTTAGGGATGAAGGTGGCTTCCCCACGGCGAACAGCGCAAATAAGAACAGAGACCTTAAACTTGTGGTTTATATCGTTAAGGGACAGGTTTGCAATGGGGCTATTTTTCGGCAGCCTAAGCTCCGCAAGCTCCACCCTGCCCTTGGCAAACTTTTCAACGGTCATTACTCCCGGGAAGCGCAAAACGGAAAAAATGTCCTGAGCTGCTGAGAACTCGGGGTTAAAGGCCATGGACAGCCGCAAATCCTCCCGAAGGAGCGCGATCTCATCGGAATACTCTGGATTTCGGACTCTTGCAATGGTTCTTTTGGCACCGAGGTTTTTGGCAATCAAGCAGCAAAGCAAATTAAGCTCGTCACCCTCCGTGCAGGCAATAAGCATGTCGCACTTGTCCACCCCGGCCTCACGCTGAATGGCACTGCTGGCACCGTTGCCGCAGATGGCCATTACATCAAGTCCGTTTTGTGTTTCCAAAACACGTTCTTCGTTACTATCCACCAGGACAAGCTCGTGTCCTTCTCTTGCAAGCTGCTCGGCAATACTTCTGCCGATTTTTCCGCAGCCAATCACCACAATTCGCACTGAATTACCTCCAATGAGTCAAGTCCGATT
>CAZJYY010000083.1:0-8240 GCA_964550315.1 uncultured Oscillospiraceae bacterium
CTGGCGGTCTATCTCTTGTTTTCGGTTGCTTGCTTCCTTACCGTACATGAGCATTGGCTCCGGGGTTATCCGAGCCGTAGCCCTCCAGCAGATTGACAACGCCCCACACGCCAAGGCCAGCGCCCAGCGCAATGACCAGAGTTTGCAAAGTACCGATAGCAGAAGTGAAAAAAGCCATAAATTATTCTCCTTTTCTCCGGGCGAAAATGCCCGGACATAAAAATAACCGCCCATGTGGGCGGCGTGTGGCTTCGGGACAAAATGTCCCAAAGCTGCGTTATACAAAGGCGTCCGGGTCGTCCACATCATCATAGTTGAGGATGTCCTCGTCCTCTTCCGTGAGTGCGTCCTCCGGCACGTCCGCCTCGTACAACCATTTCACAATTGTGTTATAGTTTTGCAATGACTATAATGAATATGGAACTATGTTTACAAAAGGTTGAAAAGAGGTATGAACATGGGTTTTTCTGAAAAAATCACAAATCAAGCATTGGCATCTTGCGGTCGCTGCTGTTGTATATGCCATAAATTTTGCGGAACAAAAATAGAACTGCATCATATCAACCAAAAAGCCTATGGCGGAGAAGATTCCCTTGAAAACTGCATTCCCCTTTGTTTTGACTGCCACTCTGATATGGGAAAGGCTGATCCTAAGCACCCAAAAGGGAAACACTATTCCGAAGAGGAATTGATGTTTCATCGTGATAATTGGTACAAAAAGGTTGCCGACGCAGTTGCAGATTCTTGTAATACCGAAATATCACCGAGCGATATTGAAATTTTCAAGGCAATATGTGAGATATTCACTCCTCAGATGAAGTATTGGCTTAATGAAGCTGATATTGGCGGTTCGCATCCATACAACATATTCGATCCACTTGTTAGCTACTTGTATAGATGTGATGATCCTTTCGAGGAATTCGTCAGTGTGGAAATGGAAAAGTTTCGTGGAGCCTTGATCGATTCAATTAAACGGTTTTTGTCCTATAAAGCAATAAATACATTTGTACGAACCGTCGGCGAAACGGAATTGTGCGTAACTCGAGAGTGGATGGTTGACGATGGGACTTTGACTCCACATACTATGAGTTATGAGGAATACTCAAAGCAGTATGCAGAAGAAGCGCAAATGCTTAATGATTTGGCAACAAACATTTGGACTTGCTATTGCGACTTTGTTCGGCAAGGTCGACGGATATTAAATGTTTAACAATTATACAAAGGCATCCGGGTCGTCCACATCATCATAGTTGAGGATGTCCTCGTCCTCTTCCGTGAGCGCGTCCTCCGGCACAGTCGCCTCGTACACTGTACATTCCTCGCCCAGCCCCGGCCGCCTGTTGCGGTTGATAAGCCTGTCGATGTCAAAGGTGTTGCGTTTATCCGCTTCAGCGGTAAACTTGTAATTGGGGTGTTGCTTCAAATCATATTTGCGGGAATAGAACGGCGGCAGGCCCCGTAATTGCAGGATACACCTGTCACCGGGCATGGTGGCAAGCTCGGCGGGGGTCATCAGCTCCCGGCCCAGCCGCTGGGTATTTTGATTGTAACTTTCAGACTGGCCCCGTGTGCGCCCGTCCGTTTGCATGGAGATGGTGGACTTACCCAGCCAGTTTTCCGATATTTCCTTGATGGTGGAGCTTTCGCGCCCGCCGAGAAACACTACGCTGTCCATATTACCGAGAATAGTTTCCGCGTTTTTATCATAGATGGCCTTGCATTGTGCCAGCTGCTGATACAGCAGGCACAGGCTCACCTCGCGGGAACGGATGACCGCCACCAGCTTTTCAAGTTGCGGCACCTGCCCGGTATTCGCCGCCTCGTCCCACAGCACCCGCACATGATGGGGCAATCGGCCCCCATGCACATTGTCGGCACGTTCACATAGCAGATTAAACATCTGCGAAAAGGCCAGTGCCACTAAAAAGTTATAGGTGCTATCGGTATCGGAAATCACAAAAAAGGTAGCCGTGCGCCTGTCGCCCATGCGGTCAAGCTCCAGCTCGTCATAGCTAATGATCTCCCGGAGCTGCGGAATATCAAAGGGCGCAAGCCTTGCGCCGCAGGAAATCAAGATCGATTTTGCAGTTTTGCCGCTGCTTAATTTATATTTGCGGTATTGCTTCACGGCGAAACAGTCCGGCTTGCGTTTGCCAAGGCCGTCAAACATATAATCCACGGCATTTTTGAAGTCATCGTCATCCTCCTTGACCTCCATGCCGGAAATCATATCCGCCAGCGTGTTCATGTTCCGATCCTCGGCAGGCCCTTCAAAAATAATATAGGCAATGAGGGCGCAGTACAAAAGCGTTTCCGCTTTCGTCCAAAACGGATCTCCCTCCTTGCCCTCGCCCTTGGTGTTGCAAATTAAACAGTTTACAAACTTCAAGATGTCGGACTCGGTCTTGATATAGGCCAGCGGGTTATAGTGCATACTCTTGGAAAAGTCGATGCTGTTGAACACCTTGATTTTGTAATTGCGGGGCTTATTTTGCAAAAATGAGCCGACTTGATTTAAGACCCCGCCCTTGGGATCGACCACCACGAAAGACGAATGTGCTTGCAGTAGCTGCGGTGTCAGCCAAAAGCGGGTCTTGCCACTGCCGGACGAGCCGATGATACAGCAATTCAGATTGCGGGCATTGGCAGGATTTTTCGGGCGGGTGTTCATGGTGAGGTATTCCGTCCCGGTGAGTATGACATTATTTTCAAACTTCGGATCGACAAAAGGCTTGATGTCCTTGTCATTGCCCCACCGGGCAGAGCCGTATTCTGCATCCCGCCGAAACTTTCTTGCGTTCTTGCTTTTGAAATAGATGAGCAGCCGGAACGCTACGGCTCCCGCAAGGCCGAACAGCCAGTCAGACGCATGAAAGCCCGGAGCAAGGTCGGCAAACGCTGGCGCAATGGTCTGTCCCAGCCCCATGAGCTTATGCGGAAGATCAGTGCCTGCCGCCAGTCGATATGCCGTTCCTATTTTGAGAAACGCCCACCCGATGAACAGATATGGGATATTTGGCAAAATATATTTGCGGAGTTTATCTGTCCTCATGTGCCGCCTCCTTTGTCCGTTCCCGTTTGTGCGACGGCTGACGGGTCAGCGCGTCAGCGGCCCGCTTGAGCTGCTCTCGAATGGGGATGCGATGGGTTTTTGTCTTGTCCAACACATTTTTGGAATACTCGGAAAAGCAGGCGGTGATGGCGTCGGCCTGTTGGGATTTGAAAAACAGCAGGTATTTGTCTGGCCCCGTTTGGTAAAAGGCATAGTCTACATTCCACTTTCGGGCAACACGGTCAAACTGCTTGGTATCCCCGGATAATTCAATACTGTTCTTTTCGCCGCTGTGTGCCATGAGCTTTTTTACCGTCTGTTTGCCGTGGGGCGTTTTTGACGCCCGGTATTCCTTTGCAATTTTTCTGCCCACCGCACGGAGAACATAGGCAAGGCTACGTGCAGTCAGCTTTCCGGCTTTCATGGAAACGGCTATTGTACGCCGGGACACATCTTCATCAATCAGCTATACCACCTCCTTCGTCGCCACAAACTTCGCTCTGCTACCTTCGGGACAAAATGTCCCAAAGTCCGCCCGCTCCGTTGCGGCTCCTCCTCCCACAAAGCTATACAGCTTTGCGGGAACCCTGTATTTAGACAATGTGTCCCAAAGTGTTATCTGTCCTCCCGGTCATGCTTTGGCCGGGGTTTATCACCCTCCAGAGAGGAACGGTCAATCACTTCCTTGTAGGCCGTCATCTGCTCCCGGATGGACAGATTGGGAAAGCGGAATACCTTTTGCTCCGGGGGAATGTCCTCGATGCCGTGATACAACTCTACAAAATCTGTGCTTGCTTTTATCACATAGCCGCCGGGTGCATAATGGCCGTTATCGTTCAGCCGCACATCCCGTCCGTATGCTTCAAAATCGAAGTACGGCAAGATATTCTCCGGCACCTCCAGCGCATTCATATCCTCCACATAAATACGCCCCAGCGTTTCATCGTCGGAAACGCCGGGGTACAATTCATAGCAGTCGAGGTTATGAATGAGATTGATGATGTCGGCAACGCTGGCTGTGTGGTCACCCTTGTCGATGACGGCCTCGAATGTGTCCAGCTCATCCCGGTCAAGTTCCGAGAGCAGACAAGCCAAATGGTTCAGTTCGTCAAGGTTGGCATATTCATTCAAATGGTCGTACAGTCCCAGCACATCGCCGTCAAACGATGTAATAAAGATTTCCTCATACCGCACACCGTCCACGCCGATCCGCTTCAAGAGCGACTCCACGGCTTCGGCATTTGTGGGAAACACCAGCGTTTCACCCACAAGCTGCCCCTCGGCATACTTCCCGGCGTTGGTAATATAGGCTTCAAATAAGGAATCCATCAGCGGCGGCCCTGGCCTTTGACGGTCAAAATGCCCTCCAAGGTCGTAGCCGTGATCCGCAGGCGCTCGGCGGTGGCAATGTCATTTTTCATGGCCTCGGTAACGGTATGGCCGCACACCACCAACACATGAGAGCGTCGGAGCAGGTCACGGCTCATATCAATGCCGCTTTTGTGTTCCTCGGGAATGGCGTCATTGAGGAACAGGGGCATATACAGTGTAGGGCAGATGGGTGAAAATCCGGCGTCATAGACGGCTCGACAGTATTGTGCGGCCTGCTCTTCACTTTCGCCGTACCATGCAGCGGTGATATAGGCGAGGGGTCGTTTCATTGTGAAAACCTCCGTTTTTTATATAATGTAGCGTTCAACTTTTTTCCCCAGCCCTTTTTCAATCTTGAAAAAGGGGGCGGCTCTGGAGGATAGATACCCCCGTCGCGCCGCCGGAAATAGCACAGCCGGGGCAGACCGTCAAGGGCAGGCCGCCGAAAACGGCGGTGCGTTGCACCCTTGACGGACAGCTCCCGGCTGTGCCAAGACATAAGCGGCGACGGGGGATATATCACCCCAGCGCCATGTAAACGAGGGACGAATCACCTCGGGACAAAGTGTCTCGAAGCAGGCCAAATCACTTTTCCAAATCTGCCTTTTTCTCGGGCTTGCCCAGCTCGGGCGGCTGCTTGGATTTCCAATCGTCCAAGAGGGCGAGAATCTGATCTTTCATTTCTCTTGGCGTTTTGTCCTTGCCGAAATAGTTGTTGAGTTCCGCAGTAGAAATAATCACTTTGTCTACCTCCTTTTTCTGTTTGCTCAAAATGCCGTCAATCGCATCCCCGTTGAGCCGCCCTTCCTTATCCAATTTCCGCATCTCCTGCGCTTGGGAAAGGGACGGTGAGGATTGCTCGCCCTCAATGGACACCGCCACAAGCCGCTGATTTTTCGGTTTCAGATAGGACAGCTCCACAGCAGGCATAAAGCCCAGCTTTTTGGCGTCGGCCATATCTGCCAGCTCCGGGACAAGGGAATTGAGCCGGATATACCGCATGACTTTTTTGTAATTCATGTCGTTATTTTCGCCCACAATTTCCACAGAGCGTTTGCCAACATCGCCCTCGGCCACTCCGTCCAGACGCCCGCCTTGGTGCTTAATGGCCTCCACTTCCAAATCCAGTAGCCGTGCCAATTCGCTGGGGAGAGGATCGCCGCGCTGCTTGTTGCTGATTTTCATTTCCTGAACGGCTTCAATGTCTGACATATTACGGACAATACAAGGCATTTCCTCCAGCCCCGCAAGACCGCTGCCATGATGCCGCCTGTGGCCCGCAATGATTTCGTAGCCGTTGCCGTCTTTTTCCGGGCGGACGGTGGCGGGGGTCATCACGCCGCGCTCCTTGATCGTCCCCACAAGCTCCGTCATTTTTTCATCGTCCGTCACTTTGTAGGGATGCTCCCGGAAGGTGTGGAACGCATGAAGCTCGGACAATTTCAGATAGACAAGCTGCCCGTCCTCAACCGGGCGAGGGGGAATGGCAGGCTCCTCCGGGGCAGGCATAGGCTCCGGGGCGGGGATGTCGTTTTGAGGAGCAGGTGTATTCTTGACCGGGGTGATTTTTTTACTTTGGGACACTTTGTCTCGAACCTGCGGCTGGGCGTCGCCAAGAGCCGCCTTGTCAGCCTTGGCCGGGCGGCTCTTGCGGGGCTTGGCCGCTTTTTCCTCGTCGGGCGTCTCCTTTTCCGCCTTTTCTGCGCGGCCCCGTTTCGGCTTTTTCTGCTCCGCCTCAATCTCCGCAATCGGCTTCTCCCATTCCTGTCGGGTGTCCTCATTGGATGCATCGGATTGATCCGTCACTTCAGCAACAGGCAAATCCACGCTTTCAATAGGAAATGGAATTGTTGTGCTGCCGGGATTAGGCATTTCCTCGCCCATTTCAAACAGGGCGGCCTGTTCCTCTTTTTCCTGCATGACCGCCTCCACATCGGTCAGTTCAGATGCCGGGGACGCGCTCGAAAACTCCGGGGCAGCAGCCTCCTCGGGAATCGGATTCTGTTTATTTTCGTCCATAAAACTTTAACCTCCTTTTTCGTGACATAAAATAAGACCAGCTTTCGCTGGCCGGGAGCTTGTGACCTCCTCTCAATGTGTGATTATATGAAAACGCCGCCCATAGTCTCCTTTGGGCGGCGTTTTATTGACATATCAATATGTATCTAATTCAACACAAACAGCGGTAGCGCGATAGCCAGTAGACATATTTAGATGACGATACTGGTGAGTCACAGACTTTATGATACGCTCGTCTTGGTCTTTTACAGCATAGGCAATTCTGGAAGCGATTTTTGCTTTTTTACCTATTCCAAAAATATATATAGTGTCATACTTGCCATCCAACAATTTTTTCGCATAATGAAAATGGCCAGACCAACCAGTTCTATTTAAGGTTATGTCGCTTGCTGCTAAAATAATTCCAACTTTGAAATACACGCCTTTATAGTTCAAATCCACTTGCTCGTCATCAGGGCCTCGATTTGCAATGTTAAACAAAAAGCGCAATAGTTCTCCACTTTCGGCCTGCAAGCAAGGGTCTGGAATTTCTCCATCGATTGTTGACGCAGCCTTCATGAGTTCATTTAGATAGATATTGAATAACATACCATTAAAGTCAATACGCTGAAGCTGATTAAAGTCATCATCAACGGACTGGTCATCTTTAATGGCCGGTTTGTAAATGTTATCAACAAAATAGGCATTAGCACTCGGTTTTGATAACGCGACAATTTTTTGCGTAACTAACAGTGTGGATGCATCCATTATTTTCGAGTCAAAGTAATGCTTTTGGTTTTTAAGCAACCCACTTGATACAAATTGATAGATAATATTGACATAGTTCTCATTGGGGTCCGATGTCTTTCGGAGCCTTACAACAACGCAGTCATCATCAAAGAATGACTTAATATCATCATTATCAGCCCATTTAATCTTCAAGTCCCCGGGCAGGATGCCCGTTTCACTCGTTCCAATCTTCTTTGAAGCGGATATTACGCTACTTCTAATGCTCGCAGATATGTGCTTTTTGTTTGCCCCTTTGGAAATATTCCTAAACAATCCCGCAATTGCTCCACTTAATGATAAGAGCTTGTCTGCGTTTGAAATACAAAAGCCTATAATTATTAGCGTAATAATTATCCAAATTGGAATACGCATGGCAATCAAAAAATCCCATACAGTCGCACCTGTTGTGTTCATCCGCATATTCCTCTTTGTTTAAGTAATTGGTCAGTACACTCTTTCTTATCGCAACAAAAACATACATGACCTTCCTTGGGAAACACCATAGAAATATTTGAGATATTGATGGCTTTATGGCAAAACTCACATGACACTGTACCCGATACAACAGCATCATAAACATTTAACTTTTTCAATAGGTTTTCAAAGTCTTCGTCTAAAATTGCCTTTATTTCGCCAGTTTCCATGTACTTTCCCTCCCAAAACCTATTTTTCATAATAGTATCACACCTCCCTCTGAATGTCTATTGTTTTTGGTTACTGTATCCCAAAGGATTGACACAATCTATGTTTTCCATACACTTATAGGCGATAATTGCCTTGATGTTGCATTGTATCGTGCAACGCCTGCATATTATTTTATGCGGTCGTTGCAAAAACAGAATATATAAAAGCCACGCTGTTCGCATCTTATTGAACGGCGTGACTTTTATATTGCTTTTAGGATAAAATCTCTTGCTGATTGCCATAAAACCATTGGTAACGCAGGACTTTTCCAAATCCTATAATTACACTCGCACCAAACCCCTCTGGAATCGATGATTTCAGAGGGGTTTTTGTTATATTTTTCTTT
>CAZJYY010000084.1:0-7906 GCA_964550315.1 uncultured Oscillospiraceae bacterium
TTTTTGGAGCGGGCGATGGGAATCGAACCCACGTATCCAGCTTGGAAGGCTGGTGTTCTACCATTGAACTACGCCCGCATTTGAAGTTCAGCCTTGAAATAATAACATTTATACCGACAAATGTCAATGTTTTTATCCACACATTTGCGGGGGAAAATTTAAGTGCCTTCCTTACAAAATAACGATGGTTACGCCGTTATTGTGGTGTTCCAAATCGCTGTCCTTCCTAAGCTCGTCGCAAAGCATAAAAGCATCCCTTGTGGCCTCATCGAAAATTGAAAAATCCTCGCCGGGGATAAAATCCCGTATTAGTCTTTTGGCCTTTTGCTCGCCGAGATAACGGCGCACTTCAGTGCGGATTTTGCCGCCCTTGCCGGTGGATCCGTAGCCGTGGATAAATTTTATAGCTCCGCAGCCCCAGGTTTTGCCGTTCCTTATATTATAGGTTACACGCTTCACGGCGTCCGAGGCTGTGGGCATATCGGCTTTTATGTTTATTTCCTTCAAATATCCGGGCATGGGGTGCTCCTTTCAAGGATGATGGAGATGCTGCACTGTATGCGCAGCGTGCCGAAACCGTGCCCGGCACGCTGCGCCGCAGTATTTATAATAAAATCTACAGGTTTTTCTTTGCGTAGTCTCTTCCAAGGGCAAAGGCCTTTTTGTTCAGCTCCAGAAATTTGGGCTTAACGCATTCCTCTAAAGCAGCCTGCCAAAGCTCCTCGGAGAATTCTGAAAAAGCGGAAAGAATGCCGATTAGCACCACATTAACGCTTTTTGGGTTACCGGCCTCCAAAGCCATTGCAAGGGCGTCTGCGGCGATAAGCTTAACATCCTTTTTCTCAAGCTTTTCCACAACGGCATCGGGATATTCCATAGCGCCAATAATTACGGGCATGGGGCTTATGGGGCGGTCGTTCATGATAAGAGTGCCGCCGTCCTTAAGATAACCCACCCAGCGGGCGGCTTCAAGCCGCTCGAAGGCGAGAATATAATCCGCCTCACCCTTGTCAATTATGGGGGAATAGACCTTTTCCCCGTATTTTACATAGGTTACAACACTGCCGCCGCGCTGGGACATGCCGTGTACCTCGGACATTTTAACGTCGTAACCTTGATTCATAAGAACGCTGCCCAAAATGCGGGAGGCAAGCAGAGTTCCCTGACCGCCGACGCCGACTATCATAATTCCTTTTGCTTTGGTCATATTACTTTACCTCCTTCTTGCAAATGGCATCGAACTTGCACATCTGCATGCAAAGCTCGCAGCCGACACAGAGAGTGGGGTCGATAGAGGCCTTTTTGTCGGTGAAGCTGATGGCGGGGCAGCCGATACCCATGCACATTTTGCAGCTTTTGCACTTTTCGTGGTCCACAAAAAGTGAGGGGGCTGTTTTAACCTCGGGCAGAAGTATGCAGGGTCTGCGGGCGATGATAACGGAGGGCTCATCAACCGCAAGCTCTTCGCTTACCACTTGCTTCAGCTCTGCAAGGGCGTAGGGGTCGCAAACGCGCACGCGCTTTATGCCGATGGCCTCGCAAAGCTTTTCAAGGGAGATTGCGGGGGCAGGCTCGCCCTTTAAATTTTTACCGGTGGTGGGGTTTTGCTGATGGCCGGTCATGCCGGTTATGGAGTTATCAAGAATCATCACAGTGGAGATACCCTTATTGTAAACAATGTTCACAAGGCCGGTTATGCCGCTGTGCATGAAGGTGCTGTCACCGATTACGGCAACAGTCTTTTTGGCGCTTTCCTCACCACGGGCAATGTTGAAGCCGTGGATGCCGGAAATGGAAGCGCCCATGCAGACCGTGGTGTCCACCGAGGCAAGAGGTGGCATTGCGCCAAGGGTGTAGCAGCCGATATCACCGAACACGTTAACGCCAAGCTTGTGAAGGGTGTAGAAGGTGCCTCTGTGGGGGCAGCCGGGGCACATTGTTGGGGGGCGGGGAGGGACAGTTTCGCCGAAGTCAACGCTGTCGGGAACCTTCATGCCCAGAGCCTTAAGAATTTTTCCCTGACTAAGCTCGCCGCAAAGACCGAAAAGATTCTTTCCGCCATCAACACGGATTCCGTCAGCACGGAGCTGAGCTTCGATAACGCCGTCCAGCTCCTCCACCACGATAAGCTTTTCAACCTGGGCGGCAAAGTCACGAATTTTGTTCATCGGCAGGGGATTGACCATGCCAAGCTTGAGGATGCTTGCCTCCGGGAAGCATTCCCGCAGGTACTGGTAGCAGGTGCCGCTTGTTATGTAGCCGACGGAGGTGTCGCCCATTTCCACACGGTTAATGGGGGAGGCGTCGCTGTATTCGGCAAGCTTTTTCATGCGCTCCTCCACGATGGGGTGGCGCTTTATGGCGTTGCCCGGGGTCATAACGTACTTTGCGGGGTTCTTTTCATAGGGGAGAAGCTCGTGCTCAACCCGGTCTGAAAGCTCAACAAGGCTTTGAGAGTGGGCAACTCTTGTGCAGGTGCGAAGAATAACGGGAGCGTCAAACTCCTCGGAAATGTCAAAGGCGAGCTTTGTGAATAAAAGGCACTCGCTGCTGTCACCCGGCTCTAACATGGGGAGCTTTGCGGCAATGGCATAGTGACGGGAGTCCTGTTCATTCTGGCTGGAGTGCATGCCGGGGTCGTCTGCCACGGCGATGACCATTCCGCCGTTAACACCGGTGTAGGACGCGGTGAAAAGAGGGTCGGCAGCCACGTTTAAGCCAACATGCTTCATGGCGCAAAAGCTTCGTGCACCGCCGATGGAGGCGCCGATGGCAGCTTCCATAGCAACCTTTTCGTTGGGCGCCCATTCGGCGTAAATCTCGTCGTAAAGGGCGGCGTTTTCCGGGATTTCTGTGGAAGGAGTTCCGGGATAGGCGGACAAAAAGCGGCAGCCCGCCTCATAGAGTCCGCGAGCAACGGCAGCGTTGCCCAAAAGCATCTTTTTCATATAAGATCATCCTTTCTGAAGATGCGTCTTTGTTGATTTAAAGAGCGAATTAGTTTTCTGTAATGTTACGCTAAATTATATGGAACGTCAAGGACTTTTAGGAAAAAGCGCCGGATGCACGCTGTATTTGTAGCGGTGCATAATCCGGCGCTTTTCAAGCTTTATTTTTGTGTGGCAATTGTGCAGGCACTTAAACATCCCTGTTGAAAATGAGCTTCACATGGCTGCGGCCCCTGTACATAATGGCGAAAGCACCGATAAGGTTTACAGCCATAAAGCCAATGATGATTAAGCGGCTTGGGAAAAGCTCCGCAAGGGCGCCTGCCACAAGCTCGCCCAGGATAAGTCCGAGGTTGCTTACCATTTGGAAGCTGCCGTTAAAGCGGCCCCTATACTCCTCCGGAACATAGCTTTGTACCGTGGAAAGCCTTATGTTGTAGGAGGTGACGGAAAGCATGCCGTCAATAAAGAAGATTATAAGCATTGCCCAGAAGGGGGTGAAAAGAACCCCGCCGTCCAAAATACTTATGATGGCATATACGCCCATGGCAATGGCAAATTTTTTCTTTACCGGATAGCGTATCCGGTACTGTGCCACACTGCCCAAAAGACTTCCCAGTACATTTATGGCGGAGATATAGGAGTATGCCATGACGCCCAGAGTAGCGACGGATTTAAAGTGGGGGAGCCACAGAGCGTCAACACCAAAGCTGCAAAGGGTGTTTATAAAGAAGTAGGCTGTTATAATGAGCAGACCCTTTTCGTTTCTTATGTAAGAGAAGCCGCCCTTCAAATCGTTTTTGAATTCACGGAAGCTGAAGCGGGTGGTTTGGGCAATCACCTGCGGTTCATCAAGCTTAATTTTGGTTTCGCAAAGAGCGGCGGCAAGGAAGGAGCAGGCGTTGAAAAGGAAAAGGGGAGCAAGGCCAAAGCTTTTATATGCCCAGGCGGCAACTGGGGTCATCATATACGCAAGGGGATAAAGAAGACTGGAGACAGAATATGCCCTTGAAAAATTCCCTTCGCTGACGAGCATGGGAAAAAAGCTGTCGTAGGCCACGCAGTACATACTATCAATAGAACCGATAATTATGCACAGGGCAAGGTACATCCCGTAATGAAATAGACCGCCCTGGGCGATAAGGAACATGATAAGAAAGACAGCCGAGGATATAAAGTCTAAGGTAAAGACAGTTTTGCGGCGGGAACGCTTGTCCAAATAAGAGCCGGCAAAAATGGGAATAAGAATTTTGGGAAGATTATACGATGCGAGAAAAAGAGCGTACAGAAAAACACTGCCTGTTTTATCCAGCATGAAAAGGCCGATGGCAAAGGCACTTACCGAGTTGCCAAGCATTGAAACGGCGCTCCCAGCGGTCAGAATAGTGAAATTTCTGGTCCACAATGGTGATTTTGACATCATTGTCTCCCTCCTGAGAAAAATTTGCTCAGGTATTATTTCGCGTGGTAGAGCTTCCTTGTTTGATACTTGGGCTCATAGGTGATATTAACACCAAGATGCTGGAAAATGTTTTCATCCACCCGGGAAAGAATAACGGTGGAGTGCGCTTCGCAGCAGCGAAGCTTGGAAAGCTGGTCAATGGCACAAGCGGCGTTAGGGTCGGTCACAGCGCATATTGAAAGGGCAATAAGAATTTCATCGGTGTGAAGGCGGGGGTTGGTATTGCCGAGATAACCTACCTTAAGCTTTTGAATAGGCTCAATGACCTCAGGGGAGATGAGAAGAACCTTGTCGTCGATGCCGCCAAGCACCTTTAAGGCATTGAGAAGACAGGCCGAGGCACTGCCCAAAAGGGGGCTGGTCTTTCCGGTTACTATTCTTCCGTCAGAAAGCTCGATAGCAACAGCGGGAGCATCGGTATCCTCAGCCTTTTTAACGGCGGGGCCTACCACGGCACGATCCTGAGGGACAACATCTAGCTGCTTCATAATCATTTCGATTTTGAAAAGCTCGTTTTGGGAACCGTTGCCCTGACGCAGGGAGCAGGCAGACTGGAAGTAGCGTCGAAGCACCTCCTGCTTTCCTGCTTCACGGCAGGCATCGTCGTTTGTGATGCAAAAGCCCGCCATATTAACACCCATGTCTGTTGGGCTGCTATAGGGGGACACGCCACAAATGCGGTTCATCATGGCGTTAAGCACGGGGAAAATTTCCACATCGCGGTTATAGTTGACGGTGGTGGTGCCATAGGCCTCAAGATGGAAGGGGTCAATCATGTTAACGTCATCAAGGTCTGCCGTGGCGGCCTCGTAAGCAAGGTTTACGGGGTGCTTTAAAGGAAGATTCCAAATTGGGAAGGTTTCAAACTTTGCGTAGCCTGCCTTTACGCCCCGCTTATTGTCGTGGTAAAGCTGGCTTAGGCAGGTGGCCATTTTGCCGCTTCCGGGACCGGGGGCGGTAACTACAACAAGCTTTCTTGTGGTTTCTATATACTCATTTTTTCCGAAGCCCTCATCACTTACAATGAAGGTGGTGTTGCGGGGGTAGTCGTCAATAACATAGTGGCGGAAAACCCGGAGCCCCAGTTTTTCAAGGCGAGTTTGGAACTGCTCGGCTGCGGGCTGACCGGAATATTGGGTGATGACCACGCTGCCAACATAGAGATCACAGGTCCGAAAAGCATCCACAAGGCGAAGAAGGTCAAGGTCATAGGTTATTCCAAGATCGCCACGTACCTTGTTGCGTTCAATGTCGTTGGCGCTTATAACGATTACGATTTCAGCATCGTCCTTCAATTCCTTAAGCATTCTGATTTTACTGTCCGGCTGGAAGCCCGGCAGAACCCGGGAGGCGTGATAGTCGTCAAAGAGCTTGCCGCCGAATTCCAAATACAGCTTATCGCCGAATTGGGCAATTCGCTCTTTTATGTTTTCAGACTGCATTTTAAGGTACTTGTCGTTGTCAAAACCCACAGGTTTCATCTTTTTGTTCTCCTCATATTTATCTGCTTACTTTAATTGCGCCCTCTCATAGCGCTAAAAAAACCGAAGCTGCAGGAAAGAAAAAACGGCGAAAAAAGTCGAATAAAAGCGAACGCAACAAGAGGGCGGGCGAGCCGTTATTTTCCTCAAAACAGCAAAATCTACAATCTTTGATATTATATCACCAAAGTGGGTATTGTTCAAACAATAATATCAATAAATGGGGGAAAATACTTACCGAAATATGGGCTAAGGCTTGTACAATACGACAGGTGCAGGCGGCGGCAGAAAAATGGCGCTTGCCCACGGCAAAAACAGTTTTTTATTTCCGGTTCAAAGGCTGACAGTATCCAAATGACGGCAGATTGTACTTTAATTATTCACATTTATGTGATAAAATAACTTCATATGGTTTTTGATGGCAGAGAAATTTTTCAATCTGCTCTCAAATATCGCAGAATCGGGGGGCGGCTTTCGCAGCAATTTGCGCATTATGAAAGAGCCTGCACCGCAATATCATAAAATATTTACAAAGGACGGCTAAATTAGCTCATGGGTATCATAACTAAAATATTTGGCACGCACAGTGAGCGGGAATTGAAGAAAATATATCCCATTGCCGATAAAATAGAGGCACTTGCAGAGGAATACAAGGCCTTGACTGACGAGCAGCTTCGTGCAAAAACGGATGAGTTCAAAGCCCGCCTGGGAAAGGGTGAAACCCTGGACGATATTTTGCCCGAGGCTTTTGCTGCGGTTCGGGAGGCGGCGGGGCGTGTTTTGGGACTTTATCCCTTCCGTGTGCAGCTTATCGGTGGAATAGTCCTGCATCAGGGCCGCATTGCCGAAATGAAAACCGGAGAGGGCAAGACCCTTGTGGCGGTGCTGCCTTCATACCTTAATGCACTTGAGGGTAAGGGCGTCCATATAGTCACGGTGAACGATTATCTTGCAAAGCGTGACAGCGAGTGGATGGGAAAGGTGCACCGTTTTCTTGGGCTTTCCGTGGGGCTTATCGTTCACGGCTTGAGCAACGAGCAAAGGCGTGCAGCCTATGCTGCGGACATTACCTATGGCACCAATAACGAGATGGGCTTTGACTATCTTCGTGACAATATGGCTCTTTATAAAGAGCAAATGGTTCAGCGTGGGCATCCCTTTGCCATCGTGGACGAGGTTGACTCCATCCTAATCGACGAGGCAAGAACCCCCCTTATTATTTCCGGTCAAGGAGACAAGAGCACCGAGCTTTACACCCAGGTGGACGATTTTGTATCCCGTCTGAGATGCGTTGTGTATGCCAGTGTTGACGAGAAGGATCAGGAGGACGAGGAGCTGGACGCCGACTATGTTGTGGACGAAAAGTCCCGCTCGGCAACCCTCACCGCAAGGGGTGTAAAAAAGGCGGAGCAGGCATTCGGCGTTGAGAACCTTGCCGATATTGAAAACAGCACCCTTTCCCACCACATCAATCAGGCCGTTAAGGCTCACGGCGTTATGAAGCGTGACATTGACTATGTGGTGAAGGATGGAGCTGTCACTATAGTCGACGAGTTTACAGGCCGACTGATGATAGGCAGACGTTACAGCGAGGGACTCCACCAGGCAATTGAGGCCAAGGAGCACGTGAGTGTGGAGCGGGAAAGCAAGACCCTTGCCACCATTACCTTCCAAAACTACTTCCGCCTTTTTGATAAGCTCTCCGGTATGACCGGTACCGCCATCACAGAGCAGGAAGAATTTATGTCCATCTACAATTTGGACATTGTGGAGATTCCCACCAACAAGCCCGTTGCAAGAATTGACAACAGCGACGTTATTTTCAAAAACGAAGCCGGAAAATATCGTGCGATAATAAAGCAGATTATTGAGTGCCATGAAAAGGGCCAGCCTATTCTTGTGGGTACGGTTTCCATTGAAAAGAGCGAACTTATTTCCGAGCTTCTTAAAAAGACCGGAATAAAGCACAACGTGTTAAACGCAAAGAACCACGAAAAGGAAGCGGAAATTATCGC
>CAZJYY010000085.1:0-7860 GCA_964550315.1 uncultured Oscillospiraceae bacterium
ACCTGTGGACTATACTTTTTTATAGTACTTGCGAAACTGCGAAGGCGTCATTCTTGAAAAAGAGGTGAAAGTTTTATAAAACTGGCTGGCATTTGAAAAGCCCGCAGACGAAATAATTTCTGTTACAGCCGTATCTGTGGACAGCAGAAGACTTCTCACCTTAGAAAGTCTTAAATGTGTGACATAGGTTTTGAAGGTCAGGTGTGTACTAGCTTTAAAGAGATGACGAAAATATGAAGGGTTCAAATCGACATTTGTTGCAACAATGTCTGCAGAAATAGGTTCATTGTAATGGTTATTTATGTATTCAATTGCTGCTGCAATTTTTGGGTGAACGGGATTTTCAGCCGAATGCGTTTCTTTGCTCGAGGAGGAGTAGTATAGTGACAGCTCCAACAATATTTGGCGAACGATAATATCTATCTTCATTTTTCTAAAGGGCATGTTACCGGAATAAATGCTTAGAAGCTCTATCATTGAAGCTTTTATTCTTTCGGCAAAGGCATCTGTATGATCAATTTTATTTACAAAGCTTAAAGCTTCATAGTTAAACACTGAAAGATAGTTCAAATCAAACTCACGTCCATGGGGATGAGCTATGAATTCAGGAAGGAATATTAAAAAAACATATTCGGCCTCTTCCCCCTCATCTGTAATAGCAACATGGCTTTCATTGTTATTCGATATGAAAATATCCCCTTCACTTACGTTGTATTCCTTATTCATATAAATAAAATATCCACCGCCCTTGGTGCATACCCCGATTTCAACATAATCGTGCCAATGCATATTGTCTCGACTGCCGCTTACAGTAAATGGAAAAATATGCACTGGAAATTCCTTGTCAAAATTATATACCCAGTTAGTAGCTTCTATTTTAATCACCCCAATATTTTCCATTTCAGCATAAGAGCATACGCCCTTGTGCTTTCCACTAAAATTGTAACAAATAATTTTATTATAGTAAAGCTCATTTTGACAATAAATATGCCAAATATGCCGTTGATTTCAAAATACAGCAGTATATACTCATATTGTAAAGCCTGCCATGCTTTACAAAAATTAAAAAGGAGTAATAGAAATGAAAAAGTATCTTGCACTTATTCTTGCACTTGCAATGGTGTTTACCCTTGCAGCATGTGCACCCAAAGCCCCTGATGACGCAAACGAGCCGTCAGACGGCACAGAAACAGACTCCCCTAAAGACGAGGCGCAAACCTTTAAAGTAGGCTTTTCCAATGTTTGGGTTGGAAACTCCTGGGGTGTGCAGTGCGTAAACGAGCTCGAGTCGTATCTCAAGAACAATGAGCATGTTTCCGAATACTACATCACCGATGCAAACAACGACTCCAACAAGCAGATTTCCGACATTCAGGACCTTCTTAGCAAGGATATTGATCTTCTTCTGCTACAACCCATCTCCCCTGATGCAGTTGTTCCCGTAATTGAAGAGGCATATGAAAAGGGCGTCATTGTTGTAACCTGCGCTTCTCCTGTTGGTACAGACAAGTATCATGCAAGTGTTCTTGCCAAGGACGAAGACTTTGGCCGCGTTGGCATGGAATGGCTTGCAGAGCAGCTTGGCGGCAAGGGCAACATTGTTATTCTTAACGGCATGTCCGGTGTTACCGTTGCTGCTAACCGCAGAGCCGGTGTTCAGGAAGTTCTTGACAAGTATCCCGACATCAAGGTTCTTGGCGAAGAATATGCAGACTGGGATTATGCAAAGGGCAAGGTTGCAACTGAAAACCTTCTGGCTGCCAACCCCCAGATTGACGGTGTATGGTCCTGCGGCGGTGATATGACTCGCGGCGCAATTGAAGCTTTCCAGGCTGCCGGCCGTCCCCTTTGCCCCATGACCGGTGAAGACAACAATGGCTTCCTCAAGCTGTGGAAAGAAAATGCACCTGACGGATATAAGTCTATTGCAACCTCTATGCCCACTTGGCTCTTTGCCGAAGGCGCAAGAATAGGTTTGGACATTCTCATGGGCACTCAGCCCGCAGAAAAGGACATTATTGTTGACATCCCTGTAATTACAACAGAAACTCTTGATCAGTACGTACGTGACGATCTTTCTGACAGCTTCTGGGCTAACACCCGTATGCCCGAAGAAGACATCAACGCACTTTATGGCTCCGGCAAGGATGGCACACAAGGCTTCGGCAAATAAGTAATTTTGGTCGTGGGGCACTGAGTGTATTTCTCACTGCCCCACGGCATTTTTAACACAGGAGGCAAAGCATGCAAAATTATTTGGAAATGCGTCAGATAACTAAACGATTTCCGGGTGTTGTTGCGTTGGAGCATGTGGACTTTGCATGTAAAAAAGGTGAAATCCACGCCTTAGTAGGTGAAAACGGAGCAGGCAAAAGCACCCTTATGAACATTTTGGGCGGCTTGCTTGAACCTACAGAGGGCGCAGTTTTCATAGATGGCAACGAAACAAGTATTTCCTCATCTGCAAAAGCGTATGAGCTTGGAATCGGTTTTGTACATCAGGAGTCTAACCTACTTCCAAACCTTACAGTATCAGAAAACATTTTTCTTTCTCATGAACTTTTGCACCGTGGCAGCTTGGATAAGGTCGCCATGTGCAATCAGGTTGAGGCTCTTAATGAACGGTTGGGCTATTGCCTTCCTCCGCAAGCGCTTGTGGGAGATTTAAAGCTGGCAGATCAGCAGCTTACGGAAATATCCAGAGCTCTTATACGTGAGCCAAAGCTGCTTATTATGGATGAGCCTACCGCTTCCTTAGACGATGACGAGGTGCAGCGCCTTTTTAAGATATTAAGGGGGCTAAAGGCACAGGGTGTGGGAATAATTTATATTTCTCACCGTCTTGAGGAAATAGTAGAGCTTGCAGACACTGTTACAGTGCTTAAAGATGGAAAAAACGCCGGAGAACTAACCGGCGATAATATTACAAAGGATAATATGATTTCAATAATGGTTGGAAGAACCTTGAAAGATATTTATCCTGATCGCAGCAGCTGCGTACCCGGGGAGCTTGTGTTAGAGGTTAAAAATCTTACACTTAGCGGCTCTCAAAACCCCATATCATTTGCTGTCCGCTCCGGTGAAATCGTGGGCTTTGGCGGCTTAGAGGGACAAGGCCAAAGAAATGTTGCCCGAGCCTTATTCGGCGATGTTCCCATCACCGGCGGAACCATAACATTAAACGGCCAATCGCTGTCCCTTAAGACAGATATCTCTAAGAAAATTATTGAAGGCATAGGATATGTGACTCATGACAGGCGTGGCGAGGGGCTTGTTCTTCATGACACCATTCGTAAAAACACTTCTCTTGCTTCGCTGAAGTTTTTAAAATCTATTTGTGGCTTTATACCCGCAAAAAAGGAAAACCGACTTACAACGGAGCATTGCACCCGCCTCCAGGTAAAGGCGCCGTCGCTTTCTTCACCTGTTGAAACACTCTCCGGCGGCAATCAGCAGAAGGTAATGCTGGCCCGTTGGCTGATGGTCAACCCAAAGGTACTTATTGTTGACGAGCCCACCCGTGGAATAGACGTAGGCGCACGCATGGCAGTTTATGATATTCTTCATCAGCTCACCTGCGAAGGGATAGCTATTATTATGTTAACCAGCGACATGCTGGAGCTTATTGGCCTAAGTGACCGGATATTGACCTTTTATGAAGGGGCGATAACCGAGGAAATTAGCCGAAAGGATGCCAGCGAGGAACGAATTATGCGTGCTGCCAGCGGAATTACCAGGAAAGGAGACATTGAGCATGAAAAAGAAAATTAAGCTCACAGGTCAGATGAAGAGCGTTTTTATAATTTACGGCCTGCTTGGGGTAGTTTTCTGTGCGATGCTGATAGTATCTCCATCCTACCGTTCAATCGGGAATATAGGAAATATAATAATCCAAACCGTTCCTCTCGCCGTGGTCAGTTTAGGTCAGACCATCGTGATGATTAGCGGCGGCATTGATATGTCCGTTGGTTCCTTAATAAGCTTGAGCACCTGCATTGCGGCAACAATTATGAAAGGCGATAGGCCGGAGCTTGTGCTCCCCTCACTTTTGGCAGTTTTCGCTGTGGCAATAATTGTTGGGGCAATAAACGGAATCGGCGTTAACTATCTAAATGTTCCGCCTATGATAACCACGCTTAGTATGATGATTTTCCTAAGCGGTATTGCTCAAGCCGTTCTGCCCATTGCCGGAGGAAAGGTTTACCGTCCCTTTGCAGAGATTGTCATGGCTCGCTGGGGACTCATTTCGGTTCCTCTCCTTATTTTAGTCATTACCTACATAATATTGCGGCACTTTCTTTATAACACCAGAGGCGGAGTTGCCACCTATGCCATTGGCAATAACCGCAGCATCTGCAGTTCAATGGGTGTATCCTGCAACAAGGTTAGTATAAGGGCTTATATAATAGCTGCCCTTTGTGCTGCCGTTACCGGAATACTTCTTGCCTCACGCATGCGGATTGGCGATCCGATTACCGGAACCTCCTTCAGCCTTGATTCCATTACCGCAGCGGCAATTGGAGGCACGGCGCTTTCAGGCGGTGTGGGACTGCTGTCAGGAACGGTTGCGGGTGCCTTTCTCATCGGCATGCTTTCAAACATGATGAACATTTTGGGAGTAAACCATTTCTATCAGTATGTTCTAAAGGGACTTTTGCTGGTACTTGCAATGATTATATACACTCTATACGGAAAACTGGGGGGTAAGCGCAATGGCAAATAAAGAAGAGCGCATTTCCCGTCAGCCAATGTCTCAAGGCGGGCGGCAGATCATCATCCTCTCTATAGGTATTGTTTTAATGCTGGTGATCCAAGCCATTATTCGGCCCGGCTCGGTTACATTCTCTCAAACCATGAATATAACCCGCCAAGCCTCGTCCCTGGGGATTGTGGCATTGGGGCAGGCTTTGGTTATCCTTTGCGGAGGAATAGACCTAAGCGTTGGTTCCATGGTTACGCTGACAAATGTTTTCGCCGTATCCATAATGCAGGGTCAAAATGAAAACTTTCTTCAAGCTGTTGTAATATGCCTGCTTATCGGCCTTGTCGTGGGCGCAATTAACGGCTTCGGAGTCCTTTACTTAGGCATTGCCCCATTTATCATGACCCTTTGTTCAATGTCCATACTTCAAGGAGTTTACCTTGTTTATACCGGCGGCTCGCCCAGCGGCAGCGTTTCACCCTTGCTTAAGCACATCGGCAACGGACATATCGCAGGAATAATTCCTTACGCCACGCTTCTGTGGCTTGTATTGGCTTTAATACTCTGGTACGTGCTAAGATTCACCTCCTATGGAAGGAAGGTGTATGCTGTTGGCGGAAATGCAAAAGCAGCCCATCTCAGCGGAATTAAAGTTAACTCTATAAAATTTTCAACCTACATCATTTCGTCTCTGCTTGCCACTGTTGCCGGGCTTATGGCATCCGGTTATATAGGTACCACCTCACTTACACTGGGCAATGACTACATTAACAACTCTCTTGCAGCCGTGCTCATAGGCGGAAACGTAATTTCCGGCGGCAAGGGTGGTGTTTGGGGCGGAGTCCTGGGTGCACTGTTCATGATGCTTCTTTTCGCTTTGCTGACCATGCTGAACATAGGGCAGGTTGGAAAATTGATAATACAAGGTCTCATGATTTTCGGCATTGTCGCGAGCCAAAACGTGTTTAAGAAAGGGGCCGCAGCAAAATGAAAATCGGAATAAATCAGTTCAGCTTTCCCACGGAGTTTGATGTTAAACAGTCGATATTGGAAGCGGCAAAATTGGGATATGACTCAATTGAGCTTTGTTTCACTGACAGCGGAGCAAAATCAGGTGGCGGCGTAACGGATGCCTTGGATATCAGCTCATATCACAACAGGCTTTTTAACGTGAATTCCACACAAACTGATGCCCTCGAGCTTAAGTCTATTGCAAACGATGCAGGGATATCAATTGAATCTGTAGGCGGAATTGTAAGCTTTTCCATATATCCGCTTACATCAACTGACGAAAATAAGGCCCAAAAATGCATGGATTCAATGAAAAAAATGCTTGAGCTTGCCGATATACTGGGCGCACAGACCGCCATGGTCATCCCCGGTATGCTTACCGAAGAAATGAGCTATGAGGAAACCTTCCATAGGGCTCAAGAAAGAATTTCCTACCTTTGCGAATATGCTCCAAACATTACAATAGCAATTGAAAACGTCTGGAATAATTATCTTTACAGCCCAATGGAGCTTAACTCGTTTGTTGACGGTATCGAAAAACCCAACGTCGGCATATATTTTGACATTGCCAACGCCAGACGCTTCGGCTATCCACAGCAGTGGATATATACCATGGGCAAGCGCATAAAGGCTCTTCACCTAAAGGACTACCGCATGTCCATTGACAACATCAACGGCTTTACCAATCTGCTTGACGGCGACGTTAATTATCCTGCTGTTGCAAAGGCCCTTATGGATATTGGATATGAGGGAGCTGCAAACGTGGAGCTTATTCCCCCCGCCCGTCACAATGTGCTGCAAACCCTCAAATATGCAAGGGATACAGCAGATATCATATTTAACTAAATAACATAAATACGGAGGAAATTGTATGAAACAATATGGCGTTTTAATTGTGGGAACCGGCTGGGTTTCTACAGAACACATAAGAGCCTTTTCCATGAACCCCAACTCAAAGGTGGTTGCAATAATGTCGAGAACCTTTGAAAAAGGCAAGGCACGTGCCGTGGAATGCGGTGTGCCGGAGGCAACAATATATACAGACTACAACGAAGCATTAAAAGACCCCAATGTCGACATCGTCTGCATTTGCACTCCCAACCATCTTCACGCCGAGCAGACTATAAAGGCTGCCGAGGCGGGCAAACACATTCTTATTGAAAAGCCCATCGCACTAAACTGGGAAGACGCCCTTGCTATGAAGGCAGCCGTGGACAAGGCTGGCGTTAAGACTCTTGTGGGCTACGTTTTACACTGGAATCCCCTGTTCCTTACCGCAAAAAGAATGCTCCCCGACTATGTAGGTAAGCTTTATTATGCAGAGACAGACTATTTCCATCGTGTAACCGAGAGTTATCCCTGTTATCAGTGGACCTGCCAAAAAGGAGTTGGGGGAAGTTCCCTTCTTGCCGGCGGCTGCCACGCAGTGGATGCCATGCGTTTCTTCATGCAGGATGATGTGGAGGAAGTAACAGCCTATTCAAGCAAATGCCGTGACGACCTTGAATTTGACGGCACTCTGGTCATGATTTTGAAGTTCAAAAATGGTGCTATCGGAAAAATAGGAAGCAGTTACGATACTATTTCCCCCTATATTTTTAATCTCCACCTTTTCGGTGACAAGGGCTCAATCTTGAATGACAAGGTCTATTCTCCCGAGGCCATACCCGGACAAAGGGACTATATGCACCTTCCTGTGGAAACTCCGGATAGCGGCGACGTTTCTCATCACCCCTTTCCCCAAGAGATTGACCACTTTATTGATTGCATAATTAACGATAAAGAAACCTCAATAAGTCTCAACGATGCCATCAAAACTCAGGAAATCGTATTTGCCGCTGATATCAGCGCCGCAACCGGGAAACCCGTAAAGCTTCCTCTTAAGAGATAGACTGTTTTAAAAAAGCCCCCTTATACTTATCATTTTCTGTAACCCATATTAGGTGTCGCAACATAATGAATAGGGAGATACGCCCCCTCTGAATTATTTTCAGAGGGGGCGTATCTTATAATCCATTGAATTTATAGGTGCTTGCGTTATCTTTTCCTTATTATAAATCCCTTTCGTAATTATTAGCTTTGGCGGCTTCGTGGACTATGCCGCCCTCTGTGTTTTCGGCCTTGGCTTTGTTGTAATAAAACCCTTG
>CAZJYY010000086.1:0-7435 GCA_964550315.1 uncultured Oscillospiraceae bacterium
ACATGAGTGACAACTCTTTCGACAACATAATAGACAACGGCGAATTTTCGGTGGATGCAATTCTTGCCGAATACACCGCTACGGACAAGCTGTACCCCAACGGTCACGGCGTCTTTGAAAGCGACTCCCGCCCCATAACAACTCAGGCGGAGGGGGATATCGGAGATGTGGAGATTTTAAGCTTCCTTCCCGAGAAGGAGCCGCATTTTTCAGAAGTCTCCGCTGAGGATATTGGCGACGAGCCCTCCATGCAGTTTGTGTATCACCGTGATGAAGCTGCGCCATCCTCCGTCTCCGTCGGCGACCCCTTTGCAGACGATGACGATGTAAAAGTCTATAAGCCTTCGAAAAGCTTTGACACCTTTGAAAAGTCCGATTCCGCTCCGCAGCCCTCTGCTACGGAAGAACCCTCCGGCGAAGGCGATGAAATTTGGCAGCAGCAAGGCCTTGATTACGGTGACAATGAGCAATATGCCCCTGCCGGTGAATATGAGGAGCAGGCAAACGAATATTCCCGGGAGGAAGACCGCCGTGTCCGTCAACCGGACTTTTTGGAAAAGGTAATCGGCCCCGTGGTGGGGCTTATCGCCGCTGCGTCCGTAAAACGCAATCAACGGCAAAGGGCGGAAAGTGAGCGCCGTAGGGAAGCTGTAAAAAAGCTTCCGCCGGAGCTTTCTCCCGAAAGAGCCGCCGCTTTTTATGCGGCACAAGCTTCCTCCTTACGTATGCGCTGCTTTTTTGCAACAGCCATAAGCATTATTCTTGTCTATCTCTCCTTCGGTCTGCCTGCCGCAGGCGCTCTTGGGGACAGTCCCACTCTTCGCTCACTTATGTGTCTTGTCCTCCTTTTGGTGGTAACACTTATCGGGCTTGACATTTTTACAAACGGTATAGTATCCCTTCTTAACAGCAAGCCCGGAGCAGAAACGCTGATTTCCGTTTCCTGCATCGTTTCCGCTTTGGATGCGGCGCTTATTGTCGCCACCCGAAACATTACAGTGGGTCTTCCCTTCTGTGCTGTTTCAGGGCTTTCCATGACATTTGCCCTTTGGGGCTCCTACCTCAACTGTGACAGCTTCGCCCGCTCTATGAACACCGCTGCCAAGGCTCACGACCCATCCGTGGTCATCTCTAAGGCCGGCGGCGAGGAGGGCGGCGGCTGTGTTCTTTCAAAGGCCAAGCGCCCCCTGACCGGCTTTGTCCGTCAAACCGAGCAGGCGGACATTTTTGAAACCGTTTATCGCTATCTTGCGCCGGTTCTTCTTGTGGCCTGCGTTGTGCTCAGTCTTTTCTGTGTGCTTGCAAGTCGGGAAAATAAGGAGCTTGTTCACACTCTTTCGGCCTGCACCTCCGTGTGCGCCTCCTTCTCGGCAATTTTCGGCTTTGCCCTTCCCCTAAGCGTTCTTACAAGAAGGTTGTCCAGAAGCGGCGTTGCCGTTGCGGGCTTTGCCGGCTGTGCCGAGCTGGGACGGATCCGACGGGTCATGGTAAACGACACTGACGTTTTTCCCCAAAGAACCGTGTCCATTGCCGACATCGCCATTTCCGAGGCTGAGGACCCGAAAAAAATAATCTCCTACGCCGCAAGTATGGTTTCCGCCGCCGGTATGGGCATTGCGCCCCTTTTCACGGAGCTTATGCGCAAAAATGGCTGCATGATGGCCACTGTCGAGGATTTTGCCTGCCACGAGGGCGGCGGTGTACTCGCCCGAATAAACGGGGATACCGTATATGTCGGCTGCTCCAGCTTTATGCGGCTTATGGGCATCCGCATTCCCAAAAGCACGTCCTCCGCAACCGCAGTTTTTGTGGCTGTGAACGACGCTCTTTCCGGGATTTTCTCCATAGACTATAAGCCTGTTGGCTCTGTGCAGCGGGCTCTTGTGTCCCTTCTTCGCAAGCGTGTTGAGCCTGTTTTTGCAGTTCGTGACTTTAGTATCACCCCCATGCTGATAAAGCAAAAATTCCGCCTTCCCAAGGACAGCTTTGACTTTCCCTCCTTTGCCGAGCGCTATCGAATCTCCTCCCAGGAGGCGGAGGACAACGGCACCGTTTGCGCCATGTTCGCCCGGGGCGGACTTAATGCCGTGGCAGGGCTTGCCGAGCGTGGAAGAAAGCTTTATTACGGCTCCTTCGTTTGCGCGGCACTGTCTATTTTGTGCGGGGTTGTGGGCATGGTACTTATGCTCTCTCTCTGTTGGACCGGCGCCTTTGATTCTGCAAGCTGTGCCAACATGCTGACCTATATGCTGCTGTGGCTTGTCCCCTCTCTTGTAATCTCTCTTGGGCTTAGAAACTAAACCCCACTTATTGTAAACACCCGGCGCTGCTCCCTTGAGTAGTGCCGGGTGTTTGTCTTATGAATTTCGCAACAGGCATATTTTAGTCCATCAGTACAATTTGCCCTTACTGACTATGGTTAAAAGGCGCAATATTTGATGTATTGTACAAAATAATCTTGCAAAGAATGCCCATAATGTGTATAATTATGCTGTTGTGATTATACCTGTTTTAAGGTTCGACATATTTCAAAAGAAACACCGGTGCAACAATATTTAGATAAGGAGATTCCCCCACATGAGCTACACTTGCAAGGACATCCGCAACATTTGCTTCCTCGGTCATGGCGGCAGCGGAAAAACCACTCTGACCGAAAACATGCTTTTCCTTACCGGCGCAATTGACCGCCAGGGTAAGGTTCCCGATGGCAACACCGTCTGCGACTACGACGCAGAGGAAATTAAACGTCAGATTACCATCTCCACAGGTCTTGCGCCTATCGAGTTCAATGGTGTGAAAATCAATATTCTTGACTGCCCCGGCTACTTCGACTTTTCCTGCGAGGCTCAGGCTGCCATCCGTGTCAGCGAGGCGGGAATTATTTTCTGCACCGCAAAGGACGGCATCTCCGTCGGCGCTGAGCGTAGCTGGAGATCCCTTAAAAAGGCCGGTGTCCCCGCAATGTTCTACATCTCTAAGCTTGATGAAGAACATGGCGACTATCGTGCTGTTCTTGACGCTCTCATCGCAAAATACGGTGCCAGCGTGTGCCCTGTCAGCGCTCCTTTGAGCGACGGCACCGGCGTTATTGACCTTGTTCACAACTGCGCATACCAGACCAAGGGCGGAAAAACCGCTAAAATAGACGTTCCCGCCGCTGACAAGGCTATGGCGGACGAGCTTCGTGAAATTCTTATGGAAGCTGCCGCCACCACTGAAGAGCTTATGGAAAAGTTCCTTGACGTTATGGAGCTTACCGAAGCTGAAATGGTTGAGGGTCTTAAGGCCGGCCTTATTGAACGCAGCGTCGTTCCCGTTTTCTGCGGCAGCGCCGTGTCCGGTGTTGGCACCGAAATGCTGCTTCGTGCAATTTCTGAATACGTTCCTTCTCCCGCCGACATGCCGGCTCCCAAGGCCGAGGACGGCACCGAAATAAAGTGTGACCCCAACGGCAGCACCGTTGCCTTTGTTTTCAAAACCGTTTCCGACCAGTTCGGCAAATTCTCTGTTGTTAAGGTTCTTTCCGGCAAGGTCAGCGGCGATCAAACCCTGCGCAACAGCCGCACCGATTCCAACGACAAGCTTGGCCGTCTTTACACTCTTTGTGGCAAGAAAAACACCGAAATTAAGGAAATCCCCTGTGGTGATATCGGCGCAATCGGAAAGATGGAATACAAGACCGGCGACACCATTGCCGACGGCAAGACCATTCCCACCATGCCCCGCATCATCCCCGCCGAAACCGTTTACTCCATGGCAATCAGCCCCAAGACCAAGGGTCAGGAGGACAAGATTGCTTCCGGTCTTTCCAGACTTAACGAGGAGGACATTTCCTTCTCCATCATAAACAACGGAGAAACCCATCAGATGGTTCTCTCCGGCGCAGGAGACATTCAGATCGACGTTCTTTGCTCTAAGCTTAAGAACCGCTTTGCTGTGGAATCCGAGCTGTCTCCCGCCCGTGTGCCCTATCGTGAGAAGATTAAGAAGAAGGTTGAAGCACACGGCCGTCACAAAAAGCAGTCCGGCGGCAGCGGCCAGTTCGGTGACGTTTGGGTGCGTTTCGAGCCCCAGGAAGAGTCCGAAGAACTTATCTTCGCCGAGGAAGTTTTCGGCGGCAGCGTTCCCAGGAACTTCTTCCCCGCCGTTGAAAAGGGTCTTCGTGATTCTGTCCACAAGGGTGTTCTTGCCGGTTACCCCATGGTAAACCTGAAGGCCGTTTTGTACGATGGTTCCTATCACCCTGTTGACTCCAACGAAATGGCATTTAAGACCGCCGCTCAGCTTGCTTACAAGGAAGGCATCCCCAACGCCAACCCCACACTGCTTGAGCCTATCGGTTCTCTTGCGGTTACTGTCCCCAGTGAATACATGGGCGACGTTATCGGCGACCTTAACAAGCGCCGTGGACGTGTTATGGGCATGAATCCCGACGATGAGGGCAACACCGTTATTGACGCTGAAGTCCCCATGGCTGAAATGTCCAGCTATGCTATCGACCTTCGCTCCATGACTCAGGGCCGTGGCAGCTTCGTGTTCAAGTTTGAACGCTACGAGGAAGCTCCGGGCAATGTCCAGCAGAAGGTCATTGAGGAAGCCAAAGCCCTTGCAGAGGGCGAATAAGCCGCAATTAAAAGGCCGTCCGACAAAAGTCGGGCGGCCTTTTCCCTGCCCTTACATGGCTACAAGGTTGACACTATCGTCCAACGGTGGTATCATATTTTAGTTATAATCATAACTTAGGGTCCTTTTTTAGCGCTTACGGCGTCTTTTCCTGCCAAGCGCTTATAAGACCCAACGGAGGCCACAAAATGAAAAAAACTAAATCCGACGGCGTATATTTTTTCTGGTCCGCCGCCATTCTCCTGTGCATGCTGCTTGCAGTATTTGCACTGATTTTTACTTCCTGCGCAAAGAGCAATGGAAAGCCAATTCAAAGCCCCCCAACGGATGTTGAAGACCCGTCAAACCCAAGTGAACAGGACCCCGCCGTTTTGCCCCCCGATATTACCGGCGACGGCGGCTCTCAGCCTGAAACAAACGCCCCTGAAACTCAGACGCCTGTTACTGACGGTGCCCGTCTTGCTCAAACTGAGGACATGGGACAGGAGTACATCGACAAGTTCCATTTCTTTGGCGACAGTACCACAAACGGCATGGTGACCTACGCCAAGGACACCGTCTCCAGTTCCCAGGTGTGGACGCCTGCAAGCGGCACCCTTACCCTGAACCGCTGGAGCATTGACGCCCTTAAAAGTCATGTTGACGACACCGAGCGTTCCATGGCGGATACCTTTGCTGCAGTCAAGCCCGAGTATCTTCTCATAACCCTTGGGGCTAACGGCGTTTCCTTTATGGACGAGACTTCCTTCGTAACGGAATACACCAATATGGTAAAGGCGATTGCTGCCGCAAGTCCCGACACCAAAATAATCCTTAACTCCATTTATCCCACCTGCAGCGACTATGAATATAAGGACAGCATCAGTCTTGAAAAAATTCTCGCCGCCAACGGGTGGATCGAAAAAATGGCCGGGGATTTGGGCGTCCGCTTCCTAAACAGCTACGAGGCCTTGGCCGGTGCTGACGGCTATCTTCCAAAGGAGCTTTCCAATGGCGACGGAATCCATCTTAACACTGATGGCTTCAATAAAGTATTCAATTACATCCGTACTCACGGCTGGCAATAATATAATAAGGATGGTATCCACATGAAAACTACAAAAACGGTAACTCTTTTTCTCACCCTTATAATGATTCTCTCCCTTTTTGCCGCCTGCGGCGACAACACCAGCGTCAAAAACGATGTCCCCGCTGAGGACATTGCTTCCTCTATTGCAAAAACCCTTGGCTCTGACAGCTTTGTGGATGCTCCGGAAACCTATATTAACGGCAGTATGAAAATGGAAGTGTCCAGCTATGCGGATTACTGTGTGAAAATCAATTCCAAGGGCATCAACATAGATGAGTTCGGCATCTTCAAGGGCAACGACTCAAAGCAGGCCGGTGAAATTAAGACTGCAGTTGAAAACTACCTTAAAATGCGTGTTGAAACCTGGATGCCCGAGTACATGCCCGAAGAGTTTCCCAAGCTTGAAAACGCTGAAATTAAGACTGCCGGAAACTATGTCATGTATGCGATTTTGTCCGACAGTGACAAAACTAGTGCATTTGACGCATTTTCCAAGGCTTTAGTCGGCTGATTTTAGTTTTATTACGGACAATCTTCCTTGCTTCAGCACTCGGAATAAGCCAAAATGAAAGTTTAGGTGGAAACGAATGTCACATAACAATAAACGCATTCCCCCAAGCACCAAAAGCAAGCGGCTGCCTTTGGGCATCCCGGTACTTGCGGCGCTTTTATGTCTCCTTGCATTTTTTATTTGGAAAAACGCCTCATTCGCCCCCGTGGGTGAGCCCTCCATATCCGACCGGCCGGTGGTTGACCCAATCAGTCCTTCCGCCCCCCCAGATAATTCGGAGGAAACTCCGGACATTCCCAACGCCCCTGACCTTCCGGAGTTTAATCCCGGCTCTGTGGACTCAACCGCTCCCAGTAATCTCATTTCCTCTACTGGTGTCTCCTTGGATGGCGAAACTGTGGAAAGCTTTACTTTTAGTGACCCCATTGACTTCGGTCTTTCTGAGGATTACACCAACGTGGAGGGCATAGTTACCTTCCGCGGCAACAACTTCCGTGACAGTGCCGCTTATGGTACAGCGCAAATCCAAAATGCGGAGTTTTCCTCCGACTATTGGACAGTTCCCACAGGCTCACTCCAAGCGCCCAACGGCGCTGTTTGGACCGGCAGCGGCTGGGTCGGCCAGCCTCTTATGATGACCTGGCCAAAGGAAGTCCGGCAAAACATGAACATGTATGACTGGGCTAAAAACGCCGAGACGCTTACCGAGGTCATATATGCCACCATGGACGGTAAAATCTACTTCCTTGATCTTGATACCGGCAACAAGACCCGTGAACCCATGAACGTAGGCTTCACCTTTAAGGGCTCCGGCGCTTTAGACCCCCGTGGCTATCCCATAATGTATCTCGGTGCCGGCTATGATAGCTCCTTGGGCCGTTCACGGGCGTTTATAATTAACCTTTTGGACTGCACCATCATGTATGAGTTCGGCAGCGGCGACCCCTTTTCTCTCCGCGGAACCCTGTCCTATTTTGACGGCTCAGCTCTTGTGGATGCCGAAACGGACCGCCTTATCTACCCCGGAGAGAACGGCATTTTGTACATTATGAAGCTAAACACCCAGTACGACGCTCAGGCCGGCACTCTGTCGGTAAATCCGTCCCAGGTGGTTCGCTGGCGCTATAACGGTGTGCGCACCACCAAGAACACCTATTGGTTAGGCATGGAGGACAGTGCCATTATCTTCCGTGGACACATTATAATGTCCGACAACGGCGGCAACCTCATGT
>CAZJYY010000087.1:0-7303 GCA_964550315.1 uncultured Oscillospiraceae bacterium
ACAGCGCCGTCATTATACTCCACCATAGAGTGTATTATGCTCTCGGGGTGGATTATCACCTTTATCATATCCGGTGTCACGGAAAAAAGGTGCATGGCTTCAATAAATTCAAGACCCTTATTCATCATAGTTGCGCTATCCACACTTATCTTTGCACCCATGCTCCAGTTTGGATGGGCAACAGCCTGGGCAGGAGTTACATTTTCAAGCTCGCTGCGGCTCTTACCCCTAAAGGGGCCGCCACTGCCGGTAAGAAGAATACGGCGAAGTCCTTCTCCCTCTCCCCTGGCATTAAGGCACTGGAAAATTGCGCTGTGCTCGCTGTCTACGGGGATAATGTCCGCCCCACGCTCACGAGCACGAGTCATAACTATTTCCCCTGCGCAGACAAGGGTTTCCTTATTTGCGAGAGCAATACGCCGCCCCTCGTCAATGGCGGCTAAAGTGGGAATAAGCCCCACGGAACCGGAAACCGCTGTAACAACACAGTCGCTGTAGCCGCAGGCACAGGCACAAAGGGCGGCAAGTCCGCCGCCCACCTTAATGTTAGTGTCCCCAAGGGCAACTCTAAGTGCCCTTGCGCCTTCTTCATCGAACACACAGACAAATTCAGGCTTGAATTTTCTTGCCTGCTGCTCTAAAAGCTTCAAATTTTTATTGCCGGAAATTGCTCGAACGGGTATACCCAAGCGTTCCGCCACAGCAAGTGTTTGTGTGCCAACGCTGCCGGTAGAGCCTAAAACAGAAATGGATTTTACCATATTTTCCCTCGATTTATCGCTATTATGTATCCTATGCCACTATTGCCGGAAGAAGAAGCACCATTATCTCTATCATGGGAGCCGTAAAGTGCATACTGTCAAAGCGGTCAAGCATACCGCCATGTCCGGGAATAAGGGTTCCGTAGTCCTTAATGCCGTAAACCCGTTTTATTGCAGAAAACGCTAAATCTCCAAGCTGGCAGGCAATGCTGCCCAGCACTCCATAAAGTGCGAAGGCGAAGTAGTCCACGGTGTAGCCGACTCTTGACAAAGCGAAGCCGTAAATCAGCATAAAAATCACATCACAAAGAAGTCCCCCGGCGCAGCCCTCCAACGTCTTGTTGGGGGAAAGGTGGGGAAAAATCTTTTTTTTGCCAAGGAATTTACCTGCGAAATATGCACCGCTGTCACAAGTGAAAGCAGCTATGAAGGGCAAAAGCAAATACAAGGAGGAATTCTCCCGAGCGCCCACACGCACCAAAGATGACAGCAAAATGGGCATTATACCTCCGGCAAATACCACCAGCATAAGCGCTTCAAGCTTCATGGGCTCCTTTTTGAAGGAGAACATCATTTCCACAAAGCAAATTAGAATTATTCCGAACAGTCCGCCCAGCATAATAAGGTGGGCTTCAAAAAATGCGCTGCCCACTGCAATTGCCATGCCAAAGACCATGGCGTATATTCTGAAGCGAATGTTAAGCTCCGAAGCGGCGCAGCGCAAAAGCTCCCATGCGGCTCCGGCTGAAATGATCCCAACCAAAATGGCAAATGCCCACAGCGGTGCAAAGAAGATCACCAAAAGAAGAATGGGTATGGCAACGGCCGCAACAATTATCCTTGTTTTCATTTCTATGTGCTTCCTTTCATATCCCCCCGTAGCGGCGGTTTCGGTGCTGATACCAAGCTATAGCCTCGTTCATCCGCTCAATGCCGAAATCCGGCCAAAGAACATCGGTGAAGTAAAGCTCAGCATATGCTGCCTGCCACAGAAGGAAGTTGGAAAGTCTCATTTCCCCGCCGGGGCGGATTATGAGATCGGGGTCCGGAATACCGCCGGACCAAAGACGACTTGAAAGCTCTTCCTCGGTAAAGTCCGCACCATCACGGGCACAGCCCTCGGCAGCACGGAGAATTTCGTCCCTGCCGCCGTAGTTAAGGCAAATATTCACCTGGCAGCCCTCATAATGGGTGCTTATCTCGCTTGTTCGGTCAATAAGCTCACGAAGCTTGGGTGAAAGCACGCTAACGTCCCCAAAGAACTTCATTTTTACTCTGTCCCGCTCCATGCGCTCAATTGCTTCCCCAAGATACTTTTCAAGAAGGTTCATGATTGTTTCGACCTCCTGCCGGGGGCGCTTCCAGTTCTCCGTAGAGAAAGCGTACACCGTAAGATACTGAAGGCCGATATCCTTGCAATAGGTCGCAACGGTGCGAAAATTCTCCGCACCCACGGAATGTCCCGCAGTTCGGGGCAGGCCGCGCCGCTTTGCCCAGCGGCCATTGCCATCCATAATAATGGCAATGTGGCGGGGGAGATTATTAAAATCTACCTCCCCCGCCTCTCGTTTCTTTTTACGAAACAGATTCATCAGATTGCCAAAAGCTCCTTTTCCTTGCTGGCTGTGATGGCATCTACCTCTTTGATATAGTCGTCAGTCAGCTTCTGAAGATCCTTTTCTATGTCCTTAAAGTCATCCTCGGTTATTTCGGACTTTTTCTGCTGCTTCTTGTAAAAGTCCATGGCGTCACGGCGAATATTGCGGACGGCAACCTTGGCCTCCTCGCCGTACTTTTTAACCTGCTTGATAAGCTCTTTTCTGCGCTCCTCTGTAAGCTGGGGGAATACAAGACGAATGCAGCGGCCGTCGTTTTGGGGGTTAATGCCCAAATCGGATTCCAAAATAGCTTTTTCAATGGGCTTTAAAGAACTTGTGTCCCAGGGCTGAATAGCAAGACTGCGGGGGTCGGGAGTTGAAATTGTTGCAATTTGGTTGATGGGGGTGGGGCTGCCGTAATATTCCACCTTGATCTGGTCAAGAACGGCGGGGTTCGCCCTGCCTGCACGCACAGAGTCAAACTGGGAGCCCAGCACCTCTGTGGTCTTTTTCATTTTTCCGGAAAATTCAGAATAGTTGTCTGCCATGTGATTTCCCTCCGTAAGTTTTATATGTTTTTAGAAATTTTTATTTTCTGGTATTTACGTCCGGCCCTTACTTGTCCGGTATTATTTCTTTTATCTTACAACTGTGCCTATTTTCTCGCCCATTACCACCCTGACAATATTTTCGGGGTCCTTTAATGCAAAGAGGATAACGGGGATTTTGTTGTCCATAGAAAGTGACGTTGCTGTGGAGTCCATGACCGCAAGGTGCTGCGCCAAAACGTCGTCATAAGAGATGGCGTCGTATTTAACGGCCTCCGGGTCAAGCTTGGGATCGGCACTGTAAACGCCGTCCACATTTTTTGCAAGAAGAATGGCGTCCGCTTCAATTTCAGCCGCGCGCAGCACTGCTGCAGTGTCGGTTGAGAAGAAGGGGCTGCCTGTTCCGCAGCCAAAGATGACAACACGGCCCTTGCCCAAATGGCGCATTGCACGAAGCCTTATGTACGGCTCCGCTACAGCACGAATTTCAATGGCGGTCTGCACCCTTACGTCTACCCCCATCTGCTCCAGCACGTCCGCCAGGGCAAGGCAGTTCATAACGGTGGCCATCATGCCCATATGGTCGGCACGGGTGCGTTCCATCTTGCCGCCGCCGTCCTTTACACCACGCCAAAAGTTGCCGCCGCCAACCACGATGCCAATTTCAACGCCCAGCTCCGTGCACTTTTTAACAGCCTGGCACACTGTCTGCATAACGCCGAAATCAAGACCACGTCCGGCTTCGCCCGCAAGGGCTTCACCGCTTATTTTAAGAAGTACTCGTTTATATGCAGGTGTTTTTTCTTCCATAGAAAACTCTCCGTTCTTAATTTTCATACAAAGGTATTTTAATATAAATCTCCCGATATTAAAAGGGCTATTATAAAAAAACCATAAATTTTACCCTTTAGCCATAATTTGCTGTGTCCAACGGGCTAAATATTTCTTTCACACAGCTCTTTTATGCAGCAGCGCTCACAATCCGGCTTTCTTGCGGGACAAATTGCCCTGCCGTGAAGCACCATTCTGTGGCAAAAGTCCGAGGACTTTTCCGGCGGCAGCTTCTTTCTTAGCTCCATTTCGATTTTGGCCGGATCCTTTGTGCCCGCAACCACGCCTATGCGGTTGGTAAGCCGTATGCAGTGTGTATCCACCACATAGGAGGGCTTTTTAAAAACGTCCCCTAGGATAAGGTTTGCAGTCTTTCGCCCCACGCCGGGAAGCTTTAAAAGCTCATCCATATTGTCCGGCACCTTGCCCCCATGACGCTCCAAAAGCACACCGGCGCAGTCTACAATGTCCCTTGCCTTGGTGTGGTAAAAGCCGCAGGAGCGGATATACTCCTCCACCTCCTCCACATCGGCATTTGCAATGTCCTCAAGGTTTGGAAAACGCTCAAAGAGTGCAGGTGTTATCTTGTTTACCCGCTCGTCTGTGCACTGGGCGGCAAGGCGCGTGGAGAATAAAAGCTCATAGTCCCGCCTGTAGTCTAAGGTACATTCCGCCGCGGGATACTCCTTTTCCAAAAGCTCTATTATTTCTTCAATTTGTTTCTTTGTTCTCATAATGCTGCTCCTTTGCCTAAACAGTATAACAAAGTCCGATGGGAAAGGAAAGTTTTTTCGCTTTTAGACAGTTGTATTGACAAACTTGTTCGGATATAATTACATTAGGGTCGTTTTATACATATAATCGACGCAATAAAGATATAAAAACGGAGGAACGGCACATGAGAGTTGACGACGAGCTCGCATTTATCGCTCAGCAGGACAAGGAAGTTGCTGATGCAATGGGTCTTGAGCTGAAAAGGCAAAGAGAAAACATTGAGCTTATAGCTTCTGAAAACGTGGTCAGCCCCGCTGTACTTTCAGCGGTCGGCAGCGTCCTTACCAACAAGTATGCCGAGGGCTATCCCGCAAAACGTTACTACGGCGGCTGCCAGTATGTGGACATCGTTGAAAACATTGCCATTGACCGTTTAAAGAAAATTTTCGGCTGCAATTACGCAAATGTTCAGCCCCACAGCGGCGCCCAGGCAAACTATGCGGTTTACCTCGCCCTTTGCACCCCCGGCGACACTGTAATGGGTATGGATCTTGATGCCGGCGGCCATCTTACCCACGGCTGCCGTGCCAATTTCTCCGGTAAACAATATAACATTGTCCCCTACGGTGTGGACGAGAAAACCGGGCTTATCGACTATGACGAGGTTCGCCGTCTTGCTCTTGAAGCCAGGCCAAAAATGATAATAGCCGGTGCAAGCGCCTATCCCCGCATTATCGACTTTGAAAAGTTTTCCGCCATTGCCAAGGAAGTAGGTGCCTACCTCATGGTTGACATGGCTCACATTGCCGGCCTTGTTGCCGCCGGGCTTCACCCATCCCCCGTCCCCTATGCCGACGTTGTGACCAGCACCACCCACAAAACCCTTCGTGGTCCCCGTGGCGGCGTTATTATGTGCAACGACGAATTCATTGCCAAGAAAATCAACAGCGCCATCTTCCCCGGCAGTCAGGGCGGCCCCCTTATGCACGTTATCGCCGGAAAGGCCGTTGCCTTTGGCGAGGCTCTTTCCCCCGACTTTAAGGACTATCAGACCCAGCTTGTGAAAAACTGCGCCGTCTTGGCGGATGAACTTTTGAAGCGTGGCTTAAAGCTTGTTTCCGGCGGCACAGACAACCATCTTGTGCTTCTCGATCTTTGTGACGAGGGTGTTTCCGGTGCCGAGCTTGAGGTTCGTTTGGACGAGGTGCACATCACAACAAACAAGAACAAAATTCCCGGCGACCCCCGCAGCGCAAAGGAAACCAGCGGCCTTCGCCTTGGCACCGCCGCCGTCACCTCCCGTGGCTTTAAGGAACCGGAAATTGTTGAAATCGCAGAGCTTATCTTCCTCGCCGTACGTGACTTTGACCTTCGGAAGGAAGAAATCGCCCAGCGAGTTGCCACTTTATGCGAAAAGTTTCCCTTGTATGAATAAGCAAAAAGGGCTATACTCTCTTTAAATGAGTGCCCCTCATATTGGCTGCATATCAGCAACAAAGCGCCGATGAGGATAATTCATCGGCGCTTTTATACTTTTTAAACTGGCAAAAACTTCAAAGGCTGAAGGCTCGTTCCTTCCCGTGAGGATTTTCACAAAGGAGGCTTCCATGTACAGACCCTTAGCAGACGAGCTTCGTCCCCAAACCCTGGACGAGGTTGTGGGTCAGTCCCACATTTTGGGTGAAAATTCCATGCTCCGGCGCATTGTTGCCTCAGGGCAAATTCCCAATATGATATTTTACGGTCCCTCGGGAACGGGCAAGACCACCGTAGCCAGAATTATCGCCGAGAAAACGAACCGCACCCTGCGCCGTCTCAACGCCACGACCTCCGGCATTGCCGACATCAAGGCGATAATCGACGAATTAGATACTTTTATGACTCCAAAGGGCGTATTATTATACTTAGATGAGATTCAGTACTTTAACAAGAAGCAGCAGCAAAGCCTCTTGGAGTTCATTGAGAACGGCAAAATAACCCTTATTGCCTCCACCACGGAGAACCCGTATTTCTACGTTTTCAACGCTATATTATCCCGCTCCACAATTTTTGAGTTCAAGCAGGTGGAGAGTCGGGACGTGGAGGGTGCAATCCTTCGGGCCATCTCCTTTTTGGAGCAACGTGACCATGTGAAAATAACTGCGGAGGAGGGCGTCAGCGCCCACATCGCCCAAAGCTGCGGCGGGGACGTGCGCAAGGCCATTAACGCCGTGGAACTTTTATACAGCGCCGCAAAAACTGCCAAAAGCACCATTACCCTCAGCCTTGCGGACGCAAAGCAGGTTTCACAAAAGAGCGCCATGCGCTATGACCGGGAGGGAGACGCCCACTTTGACATTCTCTCCGCCCTTATGAAATCCATGCGTGGCAGCGACCCAGATGCGTCGCTCCACTATCTTGCCCGCCTTTTGGAGGCAGGGGATCTTACCGGCGCTTGCCGCCGCATTCTTTGCTCCGCCAGCGAGGATGTGGGGCTCGCCTATCCCCAGGCCGTGCCCATTGTTAAGGCCTGCGTTGACAGCGCAATGCAGCTTGGGCTTCCCGAGGGGCGGTTGCCCCTTGCCGAGGCGGTAATTTTTCTTGCCACATTGCCGAAATCCAATAGTGCCTATGAAGGCATTGCCGCCGCCATGAACGACATTAAAAACGGCAGAGTAGGAGATATCCCCCGTGAGCTGCAAAACGTCCACGCCGATTCCACAGAGCTTTCCCGTGAGCAGGGTTATAAATACCCCCACGACTATCCGGGGCACTATGTTGCCCAGCAGTATTTGCCAAATGAGCTTATTGGCTCTAAATACTATAAATTCGGTGACAACAAGGTTGAGCAGGCGGCCCGTGCTTACTGGGA
>CAZJYY010000088.1:0-6956 GCA_964550315.1 uncultured Oscillospiraceae bacterium
AAACGGTTTTAGTAATAAAAGATACATATTAAGAAAGGATGAAAAAATGAAGAAGCACATTGTAAAACTGCTTGCGGGCGCAATGGCACTGACCATGCTTGCGGCATGCGCACCTAAGACAGAAGCTCCCAAGGAAGAGGAGCCCAGCGCCCCTGTTCAGGCAGAGGAGCAGGTTCTCACCATCGGCCTTGCGGCTGACCCTCAGACTGTTGACCCTCAGGCACTGTTGTCCGGAGCCACCACCGCTGTTATTGCCAACATGTACAGCAGACTCCTGTCCCGTGACGACCAAATGAACATCCAGAAGGACCTGGTAACCGAGTATTCCATCGTGGACGACACCACCTGGACCTTCACCCTTCGTGACGACGTTGTTTTCCACAACGGCGACCCCATGACTGCTGAGGATGTTAAATTCTCCATCGAGCGTGCAGCCACTGACGATACCCTTATGGAGTATCCCCACTGGAAAAACGTTAAGCAGGTCGATGTTATTGACGATTATCACTTCAATATCATCACTCACGAGCCCTACCCCGCACTTGAAGCTCTTCTTTCCAAGTCCGGCGGCGATATCCTTCCCAAGGCTTACATAGAAGAAGTTGGCATGGACGGATTCCTTAAGGCTCCTGTGGGCAGCGGCCCCTTCAAGTTCGTAAGCTACGTCAAGGACGAGGAAATGGTCATGGAACCCTTTGCAGAGTACTATGGCGAGCTGAACGACACCTGGACCAAGGTCGTTTTCCGTGTAATCCCCGAGGCTTCCACCCGCGTTGGCGAGCTTCTTTCCGGCGGTGTTGACATCATCAACAACGTTTCCCCCAACGAGTGGGACAGAATCAACGGCAACGAAGGCACTGCAGTTCAGCAGGGCGAAGGTACCCGCTGCTACATGCTGGGCATGAAGTGCAGCGAAGGCAACGAGACTGCCGATGTACGTGTACGTCAGGCTATTGACTATGCAATTGACGACCAGCTCATCGTTGACCAGATTCTCCGCGGCGCAGGCACCCCGACCCTTACCAGAGTTGCCCCCGGTGTTGTAGGTATGGACGAGAGCCTTTACGGCAAGTACAACTACGACGTTGAAAAGGCAAAGGCACTTCTTGCTGAAGCCGGCTATGCTGATGGCTTTACCCTCACTCTTGAAGGCCCCAACGGCCGTTACACCATGGACGGCGACATCTGCCAGGTTATCGCTTCCATGCTTGAAGAAGTTGGCATCACTGTTGACCTTAAGCTCTATGATTCCACCACCTATGTCAACATCCTCAGCCCCCGTAAGTTCGTTGATGCCGCTATGTACTGCTTCGGAGACAACTTCTTCGACGGTATCTATGCAATCGCATGCTACACCCCCGACTTCTCCATGGGTGAAACCGATTACAACAACGAAAAGATGAACGAGCTCTATAGCTCTGCAATGGCAAACATGAACCTTGAAGAGCGTATCAGCCAGATTGAGGAAGCTCAGCAGATCGCAGCAGAAGAGGTTCCCTATGCAAACATTCTGAACCTTAAGATTGCTTATGGCGTTCGTGACGGCATCCAGTTCAACGGCCGTCTGGACGAAGTATTCAATCTGAATACCATCACAATCTCAAAGTAAGAGCAAACTCCACATTCATTCATTCCGGCACGGACAGCTCGACAGCCTCGGGCTGTCCTGCCGGATATTTTTAAAAATTGTAGTCCGCCTGTATATTTGCGGCGAAAAAAATGTTATTCTGAAACCTGCTTTTGAAAGCGCCCTCATTCGACCATATTTGCGGGGCAGCTTTTAAGGAAAACAAAGAGTAGAGAAATGGCTTATCTGAGTTAGTGCGCTGGGCACTGGGAGGTTACTATGGGAAAATACATCCTTAAACGCTTGCTGGAAATAATTCCGGTGCTTTTTATAATCACAATCGTTGTTTTCTTTCTGGTGAGAGTGTCAGGAGATCCGATTAACACCATGCTGCCACCGGATGCACCACCTGAGGCAAAGGAAGAGCTTCGTGAAGCTTTGGGACTTAATAAGCCGCTTATTGAACAGTACGGTATCTTCCTAAACGACCTTGCACATGGCCGCTTCGGCACAAGCCTGAGATATGGACAAGAAGCGGGTGAGGTGGTGCTGGAAAAGCTTCCCGCCACTCTTCAGCTTGCGGTGGCGTCGCTTATTGCGTCAACCATTCTGGGAATTGTTTTGGGTGTCTTATGCGCCCGATTTAAGGACACGGCTTTGGACGTGTTTTTCAACAGCCTGTCCGTTGTGGGACAGGCAATGCCAAGCTTTTGGATAGGTATAATGCTTATACTTTTGTTTGGCGTAAACTTAGGCTGGCTTCCGGTATCCGGACGGGGAGACTGGAAGAACCTTGTTATGCCGGTGGCAACACTTTCCATTGTTACCTCGGCACAGATAATACCCCTTGTACGCTCCAGTATGCTGGAAATAATGCATGAAGATTACATAAGAACCGCAAAGAGCAAGGGCCTTAAGGAGCGGGTGATAATTTATCGCCATGCCTTCAAAAACGCCCTAATCCCGGTGGTGACCATTATGGCTCTGCAGGTGCCCAACCTTATCGGCGGTTCTCTTATTACCGAAACTGTCTTTGCCTGGCCGGGACTTGGACAGCTTCTTATACAGTGTATAAACGGACGGGACATGTGCGTCGTGCAGGCGTGTGTCGTCTTTATTTCGCTGATAACTATTATTGCAAATTTGGCGGCAGACGTTTTGTATGCCGTGATTGATCCCCGTATCAGATACTGAGAGGAGGGAAGAACATGAAAACAAAAATAGATCCCAGCATGGAGGACAGCGGCTTTAAAAAGGCCGTAAAGCTCCTTTTCAAAAGTCCCATGGGAGTAATTGGATTTACTATATTAGTAATTGTTTTGTTTGCTTCCCTTGGAGCGGGCTTCCTTTCACCCTATGATCCAAATAAAATCGTGATGCAGGAAATGCTTCTTCCTCCCGCCTGGTGCGAGGGCGGCTCAATGGCTCACTTTTTGGGCACTGACAGTCTTGGAAGAGACCTTTTGACCCGCTGTATGTACGGTGCAAGAGTATCGCTTTTGGTGGGCGTTTGCTCGGTAATAGTTGCCGGCGCCATAGGAACAGTCCTTGGGCTGGTGGCTGGCTATTTCGGCGGCTGGGCAGACAGAATAATCATGCGTATTGCTGACGCCTTCCATGCCATTCCCAGAATACTGCTTGCCATGGTGGTTTTGTTCGTTATGGGGCCAAGCGTTATTACCCTTATTCTTGTTATAGGTGTTACCAACTGGGTGTCCTATGCCCGACTTATCCGGGGCGAGGTTCTCAGTATCAAGGAAAAGGAATTTGTTAAGGCCAGCCGCACAATCGGCACGCCCCATGCAACTATAATTAGGAAGCACATTCTTCCCAATGTTTTTTCCCAGTTTATCGTAATATCCACAATCTCCGTTGCGGGCAGCATAATAATCGAAGCAGCCATGAGTTTCCTTGGCCTTGGCATAAATCCGCCCGCCGTTTCATGGGGCGTTATGCTTGCCAACGGACGGGACTACCTTGCCACCAACTGGTGGATATGCACGTTCCCCGGAATTGCAATTACAATCACGGTCCTCGGCATAATGTTCCTTGGCAACTGGCTTCGGGACGTTCTTGACCCGAAGAACCAAGGCATAAGGTAGGGGGTGGAGAAATGAACAAGGAAAAGGTACTGGATGTACAGAATTTGTCCATCTACTTTAAAACGCAAAACGATAGGCTTGCCGCTGTGGAGGGGCTTAACTTTCACGTGGACAAGGGCGAGGTGTTGGGAATAGTCGGCGAATCCGGCTGCGGAAAAAGCATAAGCTCCCTTGCGGTTATGGGTCTTTTGGAGGAGCCAGGATACTACACTGCTGATGCCATAATGTTCCGCGGAAAGGATATTTCAAAGTTCAGCAAGGAGGAGCGGCGCAAACTCAGAGGAGTGGGCATGTCCATGATTTTTCAGGAGCCGTTGACCTCCCTGAATCCGCTTCTTACCGTGGGCAAACAGGTATACGAGCAGGTAAAGGCCCACACTCCTGGAATTTCAAAGCAGGAGTGCCGCAATAGAAGCATTGAAATGCTGAAGAAAACGGGCATACCGGATCCGGTGGCCGTTTATAAAAGCTACCCTGCGTTTTTAAGCGGCGGAATGCGCCAAAGAGTTATGATAGCAATTGCCCTTGTGTGTAATCCGGAGCTTCTGATTGCCGACGAGCCAACAACGGCGCTGGACGTTACCATACAGGCTCAGATACTTCACCTTATGAAGCAGCTTCAAAAGGAGTATAACACGGCAATTATGTTCATAACCCACGACCTTGGTGTTGTGGCCGAAACTGCCGACAGGGTCATGGTAATGTACGCCGGACAGGTGGTTGAGGAAGCGGATGTTATGACGATTTTCCATGACCCGCAGCACCCATATACCAAGGGACTTTTAAAAAGCACCATCCGTGTGCACGAGATAAGCTCTGTGCTGGACACCATCGAGGGCGTTGTTCCCACCCTTAGTAAAATGCCAAAGGGCTGCCGCTTTGCACCCCGATGCCCCCACGCCACCGAGAAGTGCAGGTCTGAAATGCCGGAGCTGCAAGAAGTGGGCGACGGACACATTGTTCGCTGCTTCCTTTCCGGGAAAGGAGCCGAAACCGTATGAACAACGAATATTTACTTGAGGTAAAGAATTTAAAAACCTATTTTACCAAGGGACGCGGGATAAATAAAAAGGTTCTCAAGGCCGTGGACGGCATAAGCTTTAAGCTTAAAAACGGAGAAACCCTTGGAATAGTGGGTGAATCCGGCTGCGGAAAATCAACTGCGGGCAACAGCATAATACGACTGCTTGACCCGACGGAGGGGGAAATCCTTTTCGAAGGTCAGGATCTTGCCGCCATGAACCAAAAGGAGCTTCGTGGCTTGCGCTCGGATATCCAGATGATATTCCAGGACCCCTTTTCTTCACTTAATCCAAGAATGAGGGTTAAAAATATAATTGCCGAGCCTCTTAAAACCCACAATGTATGCTCCGGGAAGGAGCTGGAGGATGAGGTTTACCGCCTTATGGATGTTGTTGGCCTGCCCAGAGAGTATGCCAACCGCTATCCCCATGAGTTTTCCGGCGGTCAAAGGCAGCGTATCGGCATTGCAAGAGCCTTGGCCCTGAAGCCCAAGCTTATCATCTGCGACGAGCCGGTGTCCGCCCTTGACGTGTCTATTCAGGCGCAGATTTTGAATCTATTGGCCGAGCTTCAAAAGGAATTCGGCCTTGCCTATATTTTCATTGCCCACGGTTTGCCAACTGTTCAGCATATCAGTGACCAGGTGGCGGTAATGTATCTTGGAAAGATAGTGGAGATTGCAAATAAGGAGCAGATTTTCCGCTCCCCAAGGCATCCTTATACCGTGGGACTTATGGCATCCGTGCCCATTCCCGACCCGGTTTTCCGCAAGGACGACAGTCAGGTCCTGCTGGAGGGGGATATGCCAAGCCCCACGAATCTGCCCACCGGCTGCCGCTTCCATCCCCGCTGCAAGCATTGCGGGGAGCTGTGCAGTACCGTTGAACCGGAGCTTCGTGATATAGGTGATGGTCACATGGTGGCCTGCCATTATCCAATTATGGATGCCGAGGGCATACTTAAATAGGGGGAATAAAATTGCTTAAGCAGCGAGTTGAAAAAGTTCTCAAAAAGATGAAGGACGAAAATGTCCCCACCCTTATTTTGTGCCCCTCTTCCAACATGAGCTATGTTTTGGGGCACAGCCCCATAATTGACGAGCGGCTTTTTGTGCTGGTGCTTTCCTGCGAAGGACAGTGCTTTGTGCTTGCCAACAGCCTTTATGAGCCTGAGGTTGCCCAGATGTTTGAAGGCAGGGCAGTTTACTGGCGGGACGGGGAAAATGCCTACAGCATTCTTGCCGATGAGCTTGCTAAGCAGGAAGTGCCGCTGGAAAAAGTGGCGGTGGACGACAGTATGCAGGCAAGATTTCTTATGCCGCTTATGGCGCTTTTCCCAAAAACCCGGTTTGTGTCTGCAAACAGCCTTATAAACGACCTTCGCATTTATAAGGACGAAGCGGAGCGCAAGAGCCTTCGGCAGGCGTGCAGCAGAGCGGATGCGGCTTTAAAAAATACCATAGGCGACGGAAGCTTGTGGCGGAATAAAACCGAAGCGGACTTTTTTGCGCAGCTATCCTATGAGATGACAAAGCTGGGTATTAAAGAGCCGGGAGCGTGTATCTGTTCAGGCGCTAATGCCGCCAATCCCCATTATGTGGGCGGCAAGGGCATTATTGAAAACGGAAAATGCCTTTTGGTGGATTTCGGAGGGACATATGAGGGGTACTACACCGACATGACCCGAACCTTCCACTTTGGCGAGCCGGACCCGGAGTTTGTGAAGATACATGAAATAACCCTAAGGGCAAATCTTGCGGCTCAGAGTGCCGCACATCTTGGCAACCAGATGCAGGATGTTGATCGTGCCGCAAGAGCCGTGATTAAAGACGCAGGCTACGGAGAATATTTTCTGCACAGAACCGGTCACGGAATCGGTATAGATGTGCACGAGTACCCCAATGCAGTGGAGGGTGAAACCGCGGAGATTATGCCGGGAATGGCGTTTTCCATAGAGCCGGGAATTTACCTTTCGGGGCGCTTCGGCGTTCGCATAGAGGACGAAGCCCTCATGACCGAAAACGGAGTTGAAATACTTCACAGCTTCCCCCGTGAACTGATGGTTTTCTAAGAGTAATATGACTTGTAAATAGAAAAGGCAGGCGGACATATATGTCCGCCTGCCTTTTCTATTTGCTTTTATTGAGGTTATGAGTGTCAATTTTAGGCTTGAATTATTTTACGGGGCGCTTAAACGGCACAATATCAGTGGGTAATGTCCCGAAAAAAGTAAATCGACTCAATGTCTTCCTTTAGGTACTTTAC
>CAZJYY010000089.1:0-6778 GCA_964550315.1 uncultured Oscillospiraceae bacterium
CTTGGAAGCGCTTTGCGAAATCTTCGCTCCTCACTTTGCGGCGAGGTTCCAAACATTCTCATCGTGGACCGTTCGGACGGTGGAAATGAACTTCTTAAATACTCTTTATTTCCCCGTGAACGCATGCCGCTCTCAAGCGCACTTGATTATATTCTGTCAACTGCACCCATCCAAGCACCCACCTCTTATCCCCGCTACGCTTGGAATGACGATGGCAGCTTTAAATTTTATGTAAACCATTCCCTTCCACCTCGCATCTGGAGTCATGTGCTAACCAACGGCCATTTTGGATATTTGGCTGCGGACTGCGGTGTGGGAAATATGTGGTACAAAAACGCCCGTGAATGCCCCATCACCCCACGTTGTGACGATGCCTATGCCCTGTCCGGCGCTGAAAGCTTCATCGCCAACGGAAAAAGCCTTTTTGCCTCCGCTGATGACGAGGACTGTGCCGTAACCTACGGTTTTGGCTATGCCCGCTGGAAAAAAAGAATAGACGAGGCCGAGGTTACCACCACCGCCTTCGTACCGAATAATACCGATGCAAGGGTCTTTGTTGTAGAGTGGACAGGTGATGAAGAAATTAATATCAATTGGTCCGCCAGAATCTCAATGTGCGGCGACATGCGCCCCTCCTCCATTTGCCGAATAGACCGCAGTGACACTTGCTTCACCGCCCACAATCCAGCCTCTCCCTTTCCCTCAACTCCCTTGCATATTTGCGCCTCAGAAAAAGAAATCGGCTTCACCACTAACCGTGAAATTTGGCTGCGTGGTGAAACCGATAACGAATGTATAAACGGCGGCTTTCTCGGACTGCGCTTCCGTGCAAAAAGCCCATTTATTCTTGTGTGCGGCTGTGGAAATGAAGAAGTTCTCCTATCATTATGTAAACCAAGCATTCTTGCTTCCTCCTTGTCCGGAACCCTTGATTTTTGGCAAAATGCTGTAGGCGGATTCAAAATGAAAAGCAGTCTTCCCTCTCTTGACCGTCTCATGAATGGCTGGCTGCCCTACCAAACCCTGGCCTGCCGCCTTATGGGGCGCTGCTCTATCTATCAAAGCGGCGGTGCTGTGGGCTTCCGTGATCAACTGCAGGATGCCGTAAATCTCATCCTTTTGGACTCCTCCTATGCCCGCAGCCATATAATTGATTGCTGCCTTCACCAGTATCAAGAGGGCGACGTAATGCATTGGTGGCATAAGCTTGAAAGCAGTGCCCGGGGCGTTCGAACCCGCTGCAGCGACGATCTTTTATGGCTGCCCTGGGCACTTTGCGAATACTGCGAAAAAACCGGCGACCTTTCCCTTTGCAGCCACAGTGTCCCATGGCTCAGCTCGAATCCTTTGGATTCTGTGGAGCATGACCGCTATGAGCTTGCCGAATTTACACCCGAAGCCTCGGAGGTTCTGACCCACTGTATGGCCGCTCTGGACATGGTTTTAAGCCGTGGCACGGGGGCTCATGGACTCCTTAAAATCGGCGGTGGCGACTGGAACGATGGTATGGATTCCATTGGCATAGACGGACAGGGCGAAAGCGTCTGGCTAACATGGTTCTTCTCTCACACCGCCCACCGCTTTGCCCTTCTTCTTGAGCAGATGAACCGACCGGAAGAAGCGAAAAAATACTCAAGTGCTGCTGAAAATCTCGGCCAGGCCGCAAATAAAGCTTGGGACGGCTCTTGGTATCTCCGTGGCTATTTCGACGACGGCACGCCCTTGGGAAGTAAGAGCCAAAGCTGCTGCAAAATAGACTCCATCGCACAAAGCTTTGCATGCCTTTGCCCGGAAGCGGATGCCGCCCTTATTAAAACAGCCTTGGACAGCGCAGTAACCCATCTTTTCGATGAAGAAAACGGCATCGTCTCGCTTTTCACCCCACCCTTTGAAAACGCCCAGCCCAGCCCCGGCTATATTGAAAGCTATGGTCCGGGCTTTCGGGAAAACGGCGGACAATATACCCACGGCGCCATGTGGCTTATTATGGCGCTGCTCCGTGAAAATCGCATTGGCGAGGGTATAAAGCTTCTTGAAGCTCTTATTCCCGAAAGTCATGACGGTGCAGTGTATCAGGCCGAGCCCTATGTAATTGCCGCTGATGTTTACTCCTGTCCCGACTGCGTGGGAGCTGCCGGCTGGAGCTGGTACACCGGCTCTGCGGGATGGTTTTTCCGTGTGGTAACAGAGGACCTTTTGGGACTCCGTATGAAAAACGGCAAAATAAGCCTTGAACCTAAAAACTTGGAGGGCTTCAGTTGCACGCTCAGCCTTAAGAATAAGGATGGCAAGGTCTTTAATGCGCAAATAGGAAAAGCGGAACCAAACACGCCCATTTATTAACAAAAATTTCGTTTTCAAAGCATCCAAGATGTGGTATCATAGCCATATATGGCTATGATACCGTATTAAGGCTCAAAAGGCCAAAAAACGGCACCTAAATAAAATGAGAACGGAGGCTGACCATTGAACGTCTCAACAACGCAAATAATGCCCGATGTCATACTGACCTGCCTCAAGACGGACAAATTTAAAACCGGCTGTCTCAGCATGAATTTAATTACCCCTCTTTGCAGGGAAAACGCCTCGAAGAACGCCCTTATCCCCCATGTTCTTCGTCGAGGAACGAGAACCCTGCCGGACATGGCAAGCATCTCCTCCCGGCTTGACAGTCTTTATGGCGCAAGGATGGAGCCCGTCGTCCGAAAAAAGGGCGAAATCCAGCTTGTCGGCTTCTATGCGGACTTTGCCGATGAAGCCTTTCTCCCTGAGAAATCCGACCTTTTAGAACAAATTGCAGCTCTTATGGGCGAAATGCTCCTTATGCCCAACACCCACGGCGGCCTTCTCCGGCGTGAATACGTTGAAAGCGAGCGAGAGCAGCTTTTGGAAAAAATCAGAGGTGCGATCAACGACAAGCGCTCCTATTCCATGCAGCGCCTTGTGGAGCAAATGTGCTCTATGGAGGAATATTCTGTTCCCCGCCTCGGCTTTGAAACCGATGCCGAAAGCATAACCGCTCCTGCTCTGACAAAGCACTATCATCAGCTTCTTGCCGACTCTCCCCTGCACATTTTCTATTGTGGCAGCGCTGATGAGCGCCGAGTATCCGATGCCCTCACCAGTGCTTTAAACGGCATCCCCCGCTCTGGGGAGGAGCTTGATTTGGGCACGGATATCCGCATGAATTCCCTTGAACCCACACCACGTTATTTTGAAGATGAGCTTTCCGTAACTCAGGGCAAGCTTGCCATAGGTTTTCGCCTTGGCGACTGCATGGACGAGCCAAACACCGCCGCAATTCGTGTTTTCAATGCGGTTTTCGGTGGCTGTGTCACCTCAAAGCTCTTTATGAATGTCCGTGAAAAGCTCTCCCTTTGCTATTTTGCCAGCTCCTCTGTGGACCTTCACAAGGGTGTCATGCTGGTGTCCTCGGGTATCGAATTTGACAAATATGATGCCGCCTTAAACGAAATAATGGCTCAGCTTGAGGCCGTGAAGCAGGGCGATTTCACCGAAGCCGAGCTAAATGCGTCAAAAAAAGCCCTTGCCGGAAGCTATCGCAGTGTTGAGGACAGTCTCCACGGATTAGAGGAGTACTATCTCAACTCCGCCCTTATCGGACCGGACTGTTCCCCGGCGGAGCTTGCTTCCCTTGTAAACGAGATAACCGCCAATGAGGTCGTCGATATCGCTAAGGGTGTGGAATGTGATGCCATCTATTTCCTTCGCGGACCTAAGGAGGATGCCTGATGCAAAAAAAGCACTATCAAAACATTGGGGAAACGCTCTATACCGAGGTTCTTCCCAACGGTCTTACAATAAATGTCGTTCCCAAGCCCGACTATACAAAAACCTATGCCATGTTCGCCACCAATTACGGTGGGGCGGATCGGCGCTTTAAGCTCGGCGGGCAGTGGATTGATACGCCGGCCGGTGTTGCCCACTTTTTGGAGCACAAAATGTTTGATCTTCCCGGCGGTGAAAATGCTCTGAACATTCTCTCCTCTAGGGGTGCTTCTCCCAATGCCTTCACAAGCTCCGGCATGACTGCCTACTATTTTGACTGCACTGACAGCTTTGACGAGAATCTCCGCACCCTTCTCCACTTTGTCTCCACGCCCTACTTCACAGCGGAAAGTGTGCAGAAGGAGCAGGGTATCATCGGTCAGGAAATTCGGATGATTGAAGACAATCCCGGCTTTGCGGTCTATAATCGTCTCATGCGCTGTCTTTACGCCAGTAACCCCGTGCGGGACAGTGTGGCAGGAACAGTTGAAAGCATTGCGGAAATAACCGACCAAACTCTCTACCATTGCCACAAGGTCTTTTATAATCCCTCTAATATGACCCTTGCCGTTGTGGGCAACGCAGATCCTCAGGCCGTCATCGCCGCAGCTATGGAGCTTTTGCCCGCCGACGGCGGTGAAATTCCCGAAAGAGACTATGGCAGCAAGGAAAGCGAGTTCCCTGTGGAATCCCTTACCGAAACAGAGATGGAGGTATCTGCGCCCCAGTTTTTATTTGGTGCAAAGGTAACCCCGGAACAAGAGGGCCTTCCCCGCCTGCGCCAGATGCTCCTTGGCGATGTTGCGCTCTCCCTGGTTTTCGGCCACTCCTCCCCGCTTTATACAAAGCTTTACGAAAGCGGCCTTCTCACCGGCAGCTTCGACTATGAGGCGGACTACTGTGCCGGAACTGCAAGCATCCTTGTAAGCGGGGAAAGCCGTGATGTTGCCGCAGTTTCCTCCGCTCTTAACGAGGAAATAAAAAACATCATCACCGGAGGACTTGACGAAAAGCGCTTTGAAAACACCAAAAAAGCTCTCTTTGGACTGGAGCTTCGTGCTCTGGACTCCTTCTCATCCCTTGCCCAATCCCTTGTCTCCGGCTCCTTTGCAGGCTTTTGCCCTTTGGACGCCTTTGATGCGCTAAGCAGTATATCCATCCAGGAAGTAAGGGACTATATCGCCCGTTACCTCTCTTCTGAAAAGATAGCACTTAGCATAATAAACCCGCAGCAGCGGTAATTTGCGGAGGAAACCTTAATGGAAATAACCAGTGTCCCTAACGGGACAATAACCTTCCCCATGCTCGGTGACGGCTTTGCCTTCACCGCCTCGGGTGATTTTAAGCTCTTCGGCCTTGACCTTCACTGGTATGGCACAATAATCGCCGTGGGCTTTCTTCTTGCCCTTTTATACGTCATGAAGCGTCGCCGTCAGTTTGGTCTAAGCTCCGACAATATTATTGACGTCCTCATTTGGGCGCTTCCTGCGGGAATTGTCGGTGCTAGGATTTACTACGTCATCTTCAATCCTTCCCTTTATAAGGACAATTTTTGGGACGTTTTTAAAATCTGGAACGGCGGACTGGCAATTTACGGCGGCATAATCGGCGCCATAATCGCTATTTATGTTTGTTCCAAAGTGAAGAAAATAAAGTTCGGCGCAATCCTCGATATTGGAGCCTACGGCTTTCTTATCGGACAGGCAGTTGGACGCTGGGGCAACTTCATGAACCGTGAAGCCTTCGGCAGGGAAACAGACATTTTCTGCCGCATGGGTCTTACGGATGCCTCCGGCTATACCATTTTTGTCCACCCCACCTTCCTTTACGAATCGCTTTGGAATCTTTTGGGACTTTTGCTGCTGCACATTTTCTCAAAAATGGGAAAACGCCGTTATGACGGTCAGATTTTTGCCATGTATGTCACATGGTACGGATTTGGACGTATGATAATTGAGGGACTGCGTACAGACAGTCTCTACATAGGCACCACAGGTATCCGTGTTTCCCAGCTTCTCGCCGGGATTACGGTGGTCTGCGGGCTTGTGTTTCTGGCCGTTAACGGCTCCATCCCCCATAAAAAAAGCGATTTGTATGTAAACAGTGAACGGGCACAGGCAGAGCTTGCCCGGGAGGCTGGCGCATCAAAATAGTTTCCTAAGTCCATATGTTTGGACATAAACATAAACAACTGTAACCACACATAATAGGAGGAAAATAAAATGGCGAAATTCAATTTTGAAGATCTCAAGGATACCGTAATCGGGGCTGTGGGCATCGCAGCAATGAAAACCAAGGACTTTGCCGAAAAGGCTACTGACAAGGTAAAGGTCACCACCCGCATCACCAAGCTGAATGTGGAGATAAGCTCCCAGAAAAGCGCTATTGAAAAGTCCTTCACCGAGCTTGGAAAAATATACTACGACCTTCACAAAAACAATCCCGACAGCATGTTTGTCCGCATTTTTGACGACATAAGAGTTGCCAATGAAAACATCGCAAAGCTTGAAAACGAAATAAGCGAGCTCAAGCTCAGCGGCGCTTCAGATAGTGACTGCAGCATAGAGGTGGAGTTTGAGGAAATCACCCCTGAGGAGGATGCTCCCGCCGTTGTAAATGATTCCGAGCTTCATGCTGAGCCCTGTTCCTGTGGCTGCAGCAACCATGCACAGGACGCTCCCGCTGAGGAGTCCTGCTCCTGCGGCTGTGATGAACATACTGAGGGCAGCTCCTGCGGCTGCGATACTTCTGAAAAGAAAAGCGAAGCCGAGTAAGCTTTCCCCTTCTTTAACGGAAAATCGCAGCTAAGGTCCCTATTCCCATAAAAACTTACCAATAAGCACCGCCCTGTTGACAAAATCAACAGGGCGGTGCTTATCTATTATTTTTTTCGGCTCTTTTTATTTTTTCGTTTGTACTTCTTCTCTGCTGCTTTTCTTGCAAGCGCATCAGCCTGCATCTTTTTAAGCTTCCGAATATAGTTTACGAC
>CAZJYY010000090.1:0-6767 GCA_964550315.1 uncultured Oscillospiraceae bacterium
CGCCCTGCGCTTTTCTCGCAAGGCGTTTGTCAATCTTTCGTTTGAGGTAGAGCCTGCCCACAGGCGTGAACAGCATATAAACGCCGCCGTGCTTGCCGTTGGTATACTCCTTCAGTTCCGCAAAGCCGCTGGTCACCATAAAGGCATAGGGCAGGAGGATTTTGCGGTTGCTGCGGTATGCAAATCCCATATCCTCCAGCAGATAAGTAAACAGCCGCTCGGGGATGCGTAGTTCCTTGGCAGTCTGGCGTATATTGGTGAGGGCATTGCAGTCCACCAAGGCATTGTAATATTCCGCTTTCGGTCGCATTTCCTCCATGCTGTCCTGCAAGAGCTTCAGCTCATAGAATAGGTGTGACGCCTTTTCGGGATGCGCCATCACCTCGGATAAGGTTTGGGGTGTGATGTATGCGCCGGTTTTTCGGATAGTGGGCAGGACGGTTCCGACCAGCCATCGCTTGAACTTTTTTGCGGTGGGGAGCTTGCTTGATAAAATTAGGGAGTACAGACCGCTTTCGTTGATGCAAATAATCGATCTCTTTTGACCTGACAGAACGATTCGTTCTATCAGCTTATCTTCTTCATCAACATGATCTCGAATAGCTTTGGCTGTATTTGTATATGCCAGCTTTTCGGCAATATCTTTCCCAATAAACCAAGGCTCGCCGTCAATGAGCAGGGTTCTGATTTTACCAAACTCATCGTTTTCAAAAATTTGCAGCTCCATATTGATTCCTCTTTTCCTTTCAAATTTGCAAAGCAAAAAGCAGAGCCAGTTGGCTCTGCTTTGGGGTATATGCGCTATTATTGTCAGCGCAATGTGGTGATGGGCTGTTCCAGCTCCATGCCGTCCTTGAAACGGATGAGCAGCTTGTCCTTGCCCATGACCTTGATGGAGTCGATGAGCTGGCGTACCGCTACCTCGTCAAATTCTGTGATGCCCGGCTCGGTGCGGCCAAGCTCTGCCGCAATCTGCGTGGCGCGTTCATCTGCGCAGGAGGCGGTTTCTTGCTCTTTATCAAGCTTGGTACGCTTCGCCACCAGTGATGAGAACTCTATGCTGATCTGCTTTAGCATCTCGTCATACTGTGTGGAGCCCGCGCCCACTGCGGCGGCAAGCTGGAGGAAGTGATACTGCTTTTCCCGCAGCTCGGTCAGTCTACTTTCGATGGCGGCAAGGCTCATACCCTCGCCTTTGGGAGACAGGGCGGCGAGGATGCTATCCTTGAGCAGGGATTGCACATTTCCCATACTAAATCGCTCGTTCATGGCGGAAACAATGGCGGCGTGGAGATCGCTTTCCGCAAGGGTCGGGGCATCCTTACAGAACTTTCTGCCGTTTTCTACCCGATTTAAGCATCTCCAGACGATTTTCTTCCCATCCGGCCTTGACCATGAGATGCGGCGGTAGGGGCTGCCGCAGTTGCCGCAGGATAAAATATCGGTGAGGACATATTTGCCGCTGTATTTGGAAAGCTCGGTTTTTGCTGCGGCACTGACTTTCTTTAGGCTTGCCCGCCGTGCGATTTCCTCCTGCACCCGCTGAAAGGTGACTCTGTCAATAATCGCCGGGTGGCAGTCGTGAACATAGTATTTGGGCAGCTCTCCGAGATTTTTCTTGGATTGCTTAGTGAAAATATCTGCGATATAGGTTTTCTGGAGCAGGGCATCGCCAATGTACTTTTCATTCTTCAGCATATTGCGAATCACGCCATCCGACCATTTTTCTTTGCCTCGCACGGTTTTGACGCCGTCCGCTTCAAGGTCTCGGATAATTTTGGGTACGCTGTGACCGATGAGGTAGCGGGAGAATATTCTGCGGACGATTTCCGCCTCGGCCTCGTCAATCTCCGGCAGTCCATCCGCACCTTCTCGATAGCCAAGGAAACCGGCATAGTGGTAGTAAACCTTGCCGTCCTTGAAGTTTTTGCGGTGACCCCAGCGGATATTGCCGCTCATGGACTCGCTCTCGGCCTGGGCTTGGCTCATCATAAAGGTGAGGATCATTTCGTTGTCCATATAAAGCGTGTTCACATTTTCCTTTTCAAACAGGACACCCACACCCATGCGCTTGAGCTTGCGGACGTGATCCAGCCCATCCAAGGTGTTGCGGCAGAAGCGGGAGACTGATTTGGTGATGACAAGGTCAACCTTGCCTTTTTCGCAAGCCTTGATCATGCGGCGGAAGTCCTCACGCTTTTTGGTGGAGGTGGCGCTCAGACCTTTATCCGCAAACATATCCACCATCGTCCAACCGGGCTGGGCGGAGATTTTTTCGGTGTAGTAGGAAATCTGCGCATCGTAGCTTTCAAGCTGTTCCTTAGAGCTGGTGGACACGCGGCAGTAGGGCGCAACCCGCAGAATCTGCTTGCGAATATCCTTTTCGGTCATCTGCACATCGGCAGGGATGACCGTTACTTTTCTTGTGGGATTGGCAGGCATTTTCAGCCCTCCTTTCTGTCGGCGGTGAGTAGTGTTCCATTGGTCAGGCGCAGAGCCAGTGAGCCGGTGGCTGACCATTCTATCGTTTCTGTCATATCGGTTAAAAGCTCATCTTGGAGCGTTTTATCAGTGGGGGCGCTCAAAATTCGTTCTTTGAGCTGTGCCGCACGATGGTATGCGGTATAGTCCGGCAGGGCGGCGTACTGCTCGGCTGCACGGGCGAGGATGAGCGTTTTTGTGTAGTCGGGGCTGGGTTGGACTTTATTCAGTTCACGAATGACCTCACTTTGAATGCGTGCCGCTTCGAGGGTGATTTCATCGTTGCGCTGCGGCTTTGGGCAGTCGAGGAGGCTTGGATTTTGCAGCACCTGCCCAAGTAGTGAGGTGATGGCTGCATGGGTATTGGCATCCTCTATGTAATGGCGGTTGGAGCACCCCTCGTTTTCACAGTACCAGCGTGGTTTCCCGGCACATCTTGTGTCCCGCAGCATTCTGCCGCCGCACACGCCGCAGACTGATTTTGATCGGATGGGCTGAATATAATCGGGGCTGGGGTTAAAAACGATCTTGTTGCCCTTCATGAGTTGCACCGTCAGGTAGCTTTCCTGCGAGACAATTTGAGGGTAGCCCTTTTCTCCAAGGTAGACCTCGTTTTCGAGAATGCGCTTAACCATGTTTTTGTTCCACACAGGGGTATGCTTGTGGTAGCCGATGCCCCGGCGCATCATTTCCTGTGCAATGCCGCTGTAGGCCAAGCCCTCTGCGTACAGATGAAAAATGTCAATCACTGTTTTTTGCTCGGCGGGGCAGCATTTCAGCTCACCGCCTGTCATCTGATACCCGAAGGGGATTTTTCTTTGCCATGCCATATTACCGCACCGTCCTTTCCATGGTTTCTTTCAAAATTAAGCCGTTGTGCAAGCGGATATTCAGCTCCGTTTCCGTTATGACGGTCAGCCTGTCCACCAGCGATTCAAATAGTTCCTCGTCAAGCGTGGCCAGCACCTCGGGGCTGCCCTCCAGATAATCCAACATCGCCTCAGTCGCTTTAAGCTGGCTGTCCTCTCCGGTGGCATCCATAATGCGGCGGCGCTGGGCGCGCAGCTCCCGCAGGCGGACGGTGATTTCCTCCGTTTGGGATAAATAAAGAGCAGAATCTACATACCCCTTCGACTTGAGTCGAACAAGGACGAGATTCTGCTCTGCAAGCTGGGCGATTTCTTTGTCGATATCGTTGATTTTGCGATTGGAGCGAAGCTCCTTTTCCCGAAGCTCGGTAAGCTGGTCGAGAATGGGAGCGAGGATTTCCGCTGCGTGCTCTTTCAGCTTGTGGTACATCCGCAGGACGGCGTTTATCAGCTCACTTTCCGGTATCTGAGAGAGGGTGCAAAATTCCTTTTGTCGGTCGTGTCTGCGGCAAGTCCAGTAGGTCTTGTCGTTTACGGTTTTTCTGCGAAACAGCGTGCCGCAGTTTCCGCAGTGAATTTTCTTTGCAAGCAAGGTATCCATACCTGCTTTGCCACGGTGCAAGCGGTTTTTTCGGCTTTCCATTAGGGCTTGCACCCGCTTAAAATCCTCGGCAGAAATGATAGGCTCGTGGCAGTCTGCCACAAAGTATTTCGGCTTTTGCCCCATATTTCGCACCTGTCTAAATGGGATTTCGTTGGTGGCAAAGCTCTTTTGCCAGATCATATCACCGGTGTAGGAGATATTGGTGAGAATGTAGCTCACCGTGCTGGGATGCCAAATCTCCCGACCGCCTGTGCGGGGGATGCCCTCGGCGTTTAATTGCCTTGCAATATCGTCCTTGCCCTGTCCGCTGAGATAGGCGGTAAAAATGCGGCGCACCACCTCTGCCTGCTCGGGGATGACCTCCAGTGTCCGTTCCTCCAGCCGATAGCCGAAGGGGGTGGAGGGCGAGAGGTAATCGCCCTTTTCCATACGGATGCGAACGCTGATGCGCATATTGTTGGAGTGGTTTTGGGATTCCATTTGGGAAAATGCACCGTAGATGGTGGCAATCTGCTCCGAGGTCATTTTCCCAGTGTCCACATTTTCCTTTTCAAACTGGATGCTGATGCCCATGCGAAGTAGCTCTCGCACATACTGGATATATTCCTTGGTGTTGCGTGCGAAGCGGGAGATGGATTTGACGAGGACACGGTCGATTTTACCGTCTCTGCAATCCTGTATCATGCGGTTAAATTCATCCCGCTTGTCGGTTGCAAGGCCGGAAATTCCGTCATCGGCGTAGATGTCCACGACCTCCCAATCGGTGTGGGCGGCAATGTACTTGGCGTAGTAGTCGAGCTGTGCGATGTAGGAGTTCTGCTGATCCTCGGAATCGCTGCTGACACGAGCATAGGCCGCTACCCGAAGCTTTGCGGTTTCCTGTTTTCTGGCTTCAATCACGGTGATTCTTGGCGGCTGTGCCAAGGCTAAGTTGGTTTCAAACATCATTATTCCCTCCTTTCAACGACATACACTACCACACCTTTTGCAACATAGCTATCACAATATCCAACAAGGATTTGGAAAGAAATCCGGGCTTATTGCTGGGTCAAAATCGTGGGGCGCAGCCTGCGTTCCAACTCTTTTTTTACCTGTGCATATTCCTGCTCCGTCATGCTTCCGGCGGTCAAAAACCGCATGAGCTGCTGGAGTGCCGCAACGAACATAAGGTTATCTGTTACCTGTGTCTGCGTCATATTCTTGTCCTCCTTCAGAAAAGCGCCGGAGCAAGCCCGACGCTGATTTTCAGTGCTTCATCAATTTGGGAGAGGCTTTTGCCGCTCACTCTGCCAATATAGCCGCCCAGCCGGGTGCGGTCGATGGTGCGGAGCTGTTCTAGCAGCACCACCGAGCTTTTGCTGATACCCTTGGTGCTGCCGATTTCCACATGGGTGGGCAGCGGCTTTTTCGGGTTGCCGGTAACGGCGGCCACGATGACGGTGGGGCTGTGACGGTTTCCCACATCGTTTTGCAGAATGAGAATAGGACGAATGCCGCCCTGCTCACTCACCACCGTGGGGCTTAAATCTGCGTAGTAAAGCTCGCCCCGCAGAATGGGCTTACATCGTTTATCCAAGGGTTCACCTCTTTCCTGTGTGTATTTACTTAATGGCACAAAAATAGGGACTGCTCCTTGCGGTTGCCCTGCACCCATCATAGCTGTGAAGGAAATTTGTTTTGGAGCAATCCCCATTGCTTCTGACATCAAGTCATTTGTTCTTTGCTGTGCTTAATTCGACACTACTCCCCAAGCACAAAATGGCGATGGCCTAAACTGCGGCAGGCTTGGCCGCATCATGGGACTTTCACCCCCACCGGGAACTCCGCTGGCTGCCCTCCTTTGTTGCGACGGTTTTTTCACGCTCGACTTTAGGACGGGACAGAAGTATCATTGTAGGCTGACGGGGTCATTGCGAGACAGGCTGCCACAGCCTGTTTTACGGTCGGATGGGTAACGCTTTGCACCTTATTTGGCCGTCTTTGGTGGGCATTGACAGAAAATAACACAAGCAAACTTGATTTCTTTTTTCTGCCGATTTCCACAGGTGGTCTTGGCGCATCCCCGAGGTCGCTTTTCCTCATCGGTTCCGTCAGCTAACGTATTTAGGTCATCGGATATGAAATTTTCAAAGTTCAGCGAAGGTATAAAAAATACCCCCTCACTACTAAGCCGAAAAAGTGAGGGGGTTGAGCGGATTTATTTTTTACTTTTCCAAAAGTTTTTTAAGTTTATTAAGTATGCGCTGCTTACGATCATTGATTGTCTTTTGCGGAATGCCGGATCGGACCGACCATTCGCGCTCGCTAAAGCCTTCATAGAAGAGGGCATTAACCAATTCCAACTCATTTTTGCTGAGTAGCCGTAGACTTTGATTCAACTTTTCAACCATAATTTTTTGCACAACAGCATCATCTACGGAAGGAATACTTTTATCAGGAATCAAATCTTCGCCAGTAGTTTCTTCTGTATCCATGTTACTGTAGTAAATGACGCCATTTGCTAAATCACGTTCTTCTAAGTATTGTGCTCGGCGTTTGGTTTGGTGATGCAGCATATACACTTCCTTGGTTACCTCAATTAGTTGATCTCCAACACGCATAAAATATTTCTTTTTCATTTGTAACCTCCAAAATTTTTGATTAATGAGTGGTTCAATCAAAAATTGAAGGTTACGGATATTTAAGCTTATAGCACTCCCAACGCTTCACAGTTTCTCCTATCCGTAGCTTTGAGAGCATGAAAGGGCATAAAAAAATAGGCATGACAAAGTAGCTATCAAAGCTACTTGTCACGCCTATATCTCGTTCCGATG
>CAZJYY010000091.1:0-6721 GCA_964550315.1 uncultured Oscillospiraceae bacterium
GGCGCTTTCGTCAAAATGCCCCGAGGTTTTCCTTTGCACCCCGGTTGAAAAACAAAATTTGCAGTAATATGTATGATATGCAAAAAGACCGCCCATAATTTCAGTAATACTGAAAAGGCGGTCTTTTTTAATGAAAATCCACTCGCAAAACATAAAAATCTGGGAAAGCTCCTTACTTATAGCCCTGTGTGTCACCCTTTGTGCCGGACTGTGGGCTCGTGGTGAGCAAAAATCTCTGTCCAAGGAAATGGTACGCCTGCATGTAGTGGCAGACTCTGACAGCAAAGCTGATCAGACCCTCAAGCTTATGGTTCGGGATGCAATACTCAATGAGCTTTCCCCCAAACTTTCGGCAACGGAGGATCCCCAGGCGGCACAGCTTATTATTAAGCGCTCCCTCCCCCAGCTCTGCAAGGTGGCTGAGCAAACTCTCAAAGCTCACGGCTGCACGGACAGCGTAAGCGCCGCCCTTGTAAGCGAAAGCTTCCCCACCCGGGATTACGACAGCTTTTCCCTGCCCGCCGGAGACTACACGGCGTTACGTGTCACCATCGGCTCCGGCGAGGGTCACAACTGGTGGTGCGTTGTGTTCCCACCCCTTTGCATGACAGCCGCCCAGGAAAAGGAAGCCTTCTCCATGTTAGACAGCGAGGATCAAAAGCTCATCAGCGGTGAGTACAACATTAAATTCCACATAATCGAGCTATATTATAAGCTTCGGGATATGTTGGCAGACAATAAATGAACTAATTGAAAACTTTCGTGGCAATTCTTGACATTTGGGGCGCAGTATGCTATTTTAACGTCAATTCTCTGTGAGGGAGTAGTCAGCGCTTACAGCGGTTCAAGTCAACATCATGGCGGTATTCCTGCCTGGCTTGCATTAAACGACGAGACTCACGGACAGGATTCTCCTGTCCGTGAGTTTTTTGTGTTTTCTGCTTTTATTTGCAGCCGGATTTTGGTATACTCCCTACTGTAAGCCAAAAAACTTTCCACAATGATTTTGGAGGAATGAAGATGAAACACTATTGTAGTGAGATTGACGAGGTATTAAGCTCCGTCCAAAGCTCACGAAACGGCCTAAGTCCTGAAGAGGCTGAAAGCCGCCTTGCCAAAAACGGCAAGAACAAGCTGGCCGAAGGTAAAAAAGATTCGCTTATTAAGCGCTTTTTTATGCAGATGGCTGACCCCATGATAATCATCCTTATCGTAGCGGCAGTTATCTCCGCCGTCACCTCGGTTTACGAGGGTGAAGGCTTTGCGGACGTGATTATCATCATGTTCGTCGTTATTGTAAACGCCATTTTGGGTGTGTATCAGGAAAACAAGGCTGAAAAAGCCCTTGAAGCCCTTCAGCAAATGGCAAGCGCCACCAGTAAGGTTCTTCGTGACGGAAAAATATGCGTCACCAAAAGCGAGGATTTAGTGGTGGGCGATATTATCATCCTCGAAGCAGGCGACGCTGTCCCCGCTGACGGACGCATAATCGAATCCAACAGCATGAAGATAGAGGAAGCTGCCCTTACCGGCGAAAGCGTCCCTGTGGACAAGTTTATTGACATTCTCTACCTTCGTGAGGGCAAGGACGTTCCCCTCGGTGACCGCAAAAACATGGTCTACATGGGCAGCACCGTGGTATACGGGCGAGGAATGGCCGTTATAACCGCCACTGGCATGGACACCGAGATGGGCAAAATTGCCGACGCTTTGTCCAACGCTGAGGAAGGTCTTACTCCCCTTCAAATCAAGCTTGCCCAGCTTTCCAAGATACTCACCTGGCTCGTTCTTGGAATCTGCGTTGTTATCTTCGGTGTGGGTCTTGTCCGTGCCGGAAGCTTTACCGGCGAGGTAGTCCTGGATAGCTTCATGATTGCCGTTTCCCTTGCGGTTGCCGCGATACCCGAGGGTCTTGTGGCTGTGGTTACCATAGTTTTGTCCATTGGCGTTACCAACATGTCCAAGCGCAGCGCCATTATAAGAAAGCTTACGGCTGTCGAGACCCTTGGCTGCGCCCAGATAATCTGCTCTGACAAAACCGGCACCCTTACCCAGAACAAGATGACCGTTGTGGAGCACTACGGCGACAACGAAAAAATGCTAGCCGTTGCCATGGCTCTTTGCTGCGATGCAGAGCTTGGCGAGGACGGCGTTGTCACCGGCGAACCTACGGAAAACGCCCTCGTCTATTATGCAAACAAGCTTGGAATGCCCAAGGGTGAGCTTAAGGCAAAGGCACCCCGCATCGGCGAGGCACCCTTTGACAGCGTTAGAAAAATGATGTCCACCGTTCATAAAACTGACGGCGGCATAGTCCAGTACACCAAGGGTGCTCCCGACGAGGTTTTGCGAGTCTGCACACAGTACCTTGAAAATGGAAAGCCCGTCCCAATGACGGATGCAAAGCTCAATGAAATTCTGGCCGCCAACAAGGCCATGGCAAACAAGGCTCTTCGTGTTCTTGCCGCAGCACAGCGGCTTTACTCTGAAGCTCCCGCTGACCAAAGCCCCTCCGCCCTTGAACGTGAGCTTTGCTTCATCGGCCTTACCGGCATGATCGACCCTGTGCGTCCCGAGGTTAAGGACGCTATTGAGGAGTGCCGCAGCGCCGGAATCCGCCCCATTATGATTACCGGCGACCACATTGATACCGCCAGTGCAATTGCCCGAGAGCTTGGCATCCTTACCGGCGATGACGTTGCCGTTACCGGCTCCCAGCTTAACGACATGGACGATGCCGAATTTGAGCGCCGCTTCCAGGACATTTCCGTCTACGCAAGAGTTCAGCCCGAGCACAAGGTGCGCATTGTCAACGCTTGGCGCAAAGCAGGCTTTATTACAGCCATGACCGGCGACGGTGTTAACGACGCTCCCTCCATAAAGAGCGCTGATATCGGCGTGGGCATGGGCATTACCGGCACAGACGTTACCAAAAATGTTGCCGACATGGTGCTTGCCGACGATAACTTTGCAACCATCGTAGGCGCAGTTGAGGAAGGCCGCCGCATTTACGACAATATCCGCAAGGCCATTCAGTTCCTTCTCTCCTCCAACATGAGTGAGGTTCTGGGCATCTTCATTGCAACTCTTCTGGGCTTCACCATTTTAAAGCCTGTGCACCTGCTTTGGATAAACCTTGTTACCGACTGTTTCCCTGCCCTTGCTCTGGGTCTTGAGTCTGCCGAGTCCAACGTTATGCGCAGAAGCCCCCGCAGCTCCAAAGACGGCATCTTCTCCGGCGGCGTAGGCGTGGACGTTGCCTATCAGGGCTTTGTTGTCGCCCTCCTGACCCTATCCGCCTACTTCATAGGCCACTTCATGGAAGCCGGCGTTTGGGAAATCGCAAATAGCCCCGACGGCATGACAATGGCATTCCTTACAATGTCCATGGCTGAAATTTTCCACAGCTTCAACATGCGCTCCCAGAGAGGCAGCATCTTCAAGCTTAATACCGAGAATAAGGCCCTTTGGTTTGCCGGCATTGCAAGCCTTGTTGCCACCACCGCAGTGCTTTACGTTCCCTTCCTCTCCAATGCCTTCGGCTTTGAACACATCAGCCTTGCTGAGTACGGTGTGGCTTTGGCTCTCGCTGTAACTATCATCCCCATTGTAGAAGCAGTAAAATTCTTCCAGCGCAAACATGCCGCTGCAAAAAACCGTTAGTTTCCGGAGCAGCTTAAAAAATTACCATGCAAACTATCTTTGCAATCGCCCCCCGTCTTGTACGGAGGGCGATTTTTATTGACAATTGTTTCCGTTAGTGATATTATTTTGATATCACAAAGATTGCTTCATTGCAATCTTCAAAGGAGTGTAGTCCGTGTCAAAAAACAATCTGTTTTCCGAAGAAAAAATACTTAAGGCACCCGGCGGCATGATAATGCTCATCCTAAACACGCTTTTAATAATCGCCGCTATTGTCGGCTTTTGCTTCGGCGCATCTTTTGTGGATGGCGGAAAGCAGGCCGTCCTCGGAACAGTGCTTATGGTTGTGGGCGGGCTTTTCGGTTTTCTTGTATGCCCCGTGCTCTATGCGGGACTTAAGGTAATTAAGCCCAACGAAGCCACAGTTTTCACCCTTTTCGGCAGATATTACGGTACGCTTGAAGGCGCTGGCTTTTATTATGTAAACCCATTTGTGGTAGCCGTAAACCCCACCAAGGACAGCCCCCTGGAGGCCGAGGAGAAAAAGCAGCGCAAGGCTCAGATTAAAAAGAGCGACAATGCTGCCGGCAAGGCCGTTTCCATGAAGGTCATGACCCTTAATAACGAGCGCCAGAAGGTCAACGACAAGCTGGGCAATCCCATTGAAATCGGTGTTGTTGTTATTTGGCGCGTGGTAAACGCCGCAAAAGCGGTTTTCAATGTGGATAATTACATAGAATTTCTGTCCATTCAAGCGGACAGCTCCCTTCGAAACATTGTTCGCCTTTACCCCTATGACATATGGGCGGAGGATGACGACGGCGACGAAATGTCCCTTCGCGGCAGCAGCCAGGAAGTGGCGCAAAAGCTCAAAAACGAGCTTCAAACAAAGGTGGCTGATGCCGGTCTTGAGATAGTTGAAACCCGCATAACTCACCTTGCCTACTCCCCCGAGATTGCCGCAGCAATGCTTCAGCGGCAGCAGGCCAGCGCCATTATCGACGCCCGCAAGCTTATTGTTGAAGGCGCCGTGGGCATGGTGGACATGGCCCTTCGCCAGCTTAGCGAAAACTCCATTGTGGAGCTTGACGACGAGCGCAAGGCTCAGATGGTTTCAAATCTTCTTGTGGTTCTTTGCGGCAGCAAGGAGGCTCAGCCCATCGTCAACAGCGGCTCTATCTACTAGCCATGGATAAGAACGATAAGGCAAAAAAGCAGGTGCCCCTTCGTCTTTCCCCCGCACTCTACGACAAGCTTGCAGCCTGGGCGGAGGACGACTTCCGCAGTGTTAACGGGCAAATTGAATACCTGCTAAATGAATGCGTAAAAAGGCGCTACGGCAAAGCCGCCCCGAAAAGCGAGGATAAGAAATAGTTAAAAAACAGGCTCTGTTCTCTGGTTAACAGCGCCTGTTTTATTTTCTCATTTCTTTACAATTGTGTGTCCAATAAACATTACTCCCCAAAGGAAAAACATAATCATAACGTTTCTTGATATTATAATACCATCACTTGCAATAGCATATGAGTCTATCTCAAGCCATTGCCTATTGCAAATAAATATAAATGCAACAAGGATACTTAGCACCATTAAAGCATATCCAAAAATTATTTTTCCCTTTTTCACTTCTCCCTCCTTAAGCACAATTAAAAATTAATAAGTGCATACTCGCCATATTGGGGAGACTTTGCAATATAATCATTTGATTCAACAGGTGGAGAGCCCTCGCAGCCTATAGCGCTACAGTACTTTTCTCTTGTTCCCCTTTCTACTTTATACATTACCCTATATCCCATATAGACTTGCTGATAAGGTCCTACATGCAATGTATATCCTATGCTTGAGGACACTGACCCAGAGGCACTTACATTTATAAAAGATACATTTCCGGAGATACTTGCACCAAAACTTCTACTCTGATTACACGAAATTGAGCCACCAGCACTTGAAGTATATATGTTGTCAGATACTCTATAATAACCGCTCCACTCATATGTTGTTGTTACATTTACCTTTCGATATGACCATAAATTAACGTCACCTCCACGTACACTTGCATTGTAACAGTTACATTCAGAAATGACATCATATTCAGCGTTTGAAAGTACCTCTCCGCCTACAGCTTCAACCGCAAAAGCACCCGAGGTTAATGAGAGAATTAAAGCTATTGACAATACTGCCGACAAAAACTTCTTTTTCATAATTACCTTCCTTTAAATTTGTTTTTTGTTTCGGATACAAAAATTTTATATCCCATCGGACTCGCCACCCCTTAGTAAAATAAATCAGACTCACTAATAGTCTAATTAACTACATAATATCGTTAATACTATTTTTGTCAACGTTTTATTTTATAATATAATTTTATTTGTATAATATGTTATAAAGTTTAAGAATAGTTGTCTATTTTTATCTGTGTACAAGGTAATACAGCTTATTTCCTAGATAATAGTCATAGCAAAACCGGCTGTGAAAATAAATTTCACAGCCGGTTTTGTTATAATTTATATGGTTTGAATGTTAATCTTATCGTCGCCTGCGCTAAGGCTAATTCGGGACACCTTGCCCAGGTGCTTGTCGATAATCTCGCCGGCGATTGCGTCCTCAATCTCCTTTTGGATAAGGCGGCGAAGGTTTCGTGCGCCATAGGTGAGCGAGTAGCTCTTTTTGGCAAGATAGTCCCCAACGCTGCCGTTATAGTCAAGAGCGATGCCCTTGTCTTCCATGACCTCCTGAAGCTCCTTGAGCATAAGCACTGCGATGGAGCGGAAATTTTCCTCAGTAAGCTTGTTGAAATAGACGATTTCGTCAATACGGTTAATGAACTCGGGTCTGAGGAAGTCACGAAGAGCCTTCATGGACTTCTCCTTGCCGATATTAGCAACACTGCCACCGAAGCCCACTGTGCCGTCGGTCTTGTCGCTTCCGGCATTGGTGGTCATGATAATTACCGTGTTTTCAAAGTTAACGGTTCTGCCCTGTGCGTCGGTTATGCGCCCGTCATCTAAAATCTGAAGAAGAACGTTCATAACGTCGGGGTGGGCCTTTTCAATCTCGTCAAACAGCACCACGCTGT
>CAZJYY010000092.1:0-6709 GCA_964550315.1 uncultured Oscillospiraceae bacterium
ACGTTCATAACGTCGGGGTGGGCCTTTTCAATCTCGTCAAACAGCACCACGCTGTTTACCATGCTGATAAGCAATCCCTTCGGCGTGGACACAATGCCTGTCACCATGGTATTTTCGTGCTCTTTGAGAAAGTCGAGGTTTAATTCCTTGATAACCGTCCCATCAGAGCCTATTGTTTTTACCAAAAAATTTAAGCTGCCTGTTCCCTCCACGGTTCTTGTTTCAAATGTGTTTATGCCGCCGTCCGGCGAGATGAATATGCGGGACACGAAGTCGGCAGCCGAGTAATCAATTATTTTCATTTCTCCTGTTTCGGGACTTAGCACGGCGATATATCCCTTTGGCGTATCACCCGGAATTGAGCAGTAAAGGTACACCCCATCAGGGCCTTTTGCCGCACATGCAACATAGTCGCTCACATTGAGCAGACATATTTTCTCTTTTGTGTACAGGCCGCTGCCCCCCTCTCCGGTCAGGCTTGCGCCAATTTCCGGAGGCGGTGTTTCGGCAGGGCGATTATCTTTGCAGCCGGCAAAGGACAGGATAAACAGTATCAGCAGTGTGCTTGCCAAGGTTCTTTTCATTATGCCTCCTTTGAATTGCGGCGCTGCCTTCATATAGCTGGCGCCGCAACCCATGATATGTCCTCGTTATCACAAAGCTCCCCGCTAAAACACTCTGCAATTTAAATTGCAGAGTGTTTTAGTAAGTTACGCTATTTTTTACAAAACTGCAACAATAATCCCAAAACCAAGCTTTTCAGTGGCAAAATTACGGAAATGCTTATTAAATATTCAAGATTATACATAAGTCGGACTTTTGTTTGCAGCATAAGTATTTGTACCAGATATACTAATGAGCAGATAATCAAACAATAAGCGGCTACAACTAAGCTTTTCAAAAGCGCTCCTCTTTTTAGAACTACAACCAACAAAATACTAATTGCAGACAAAAGGTTGCTGAATAAGGTTTGCAGCATATTAATTAAATTTGTCCAATAATCAAGATCCGCCTGTTGTGTATTAGGCAGCATAAGCAGATTGTTAGCATAGTTATGCATAAAAAGAGATGCTATGTACGCTATTATGGCAGCTATAGCCACAACAGAACAAATTGTCTTTATCCTGCAAGCACGCCAATTAGAACCAATCAAGCCATTAAGATACTCACCCATCATTAAAATGTCTCCCCATCATTAAATCCGCTATATGTATCTTGCTCATTCCGGAATTCCTTGAGCCGCAACCACAAATGGTTCAGTATCTGCAACCCAAAGTACCTGACCACCCAAAACAGGAACCTGCGCGGGAACATACTCTGTAATTTCAGCAATTCCTACACCAACAAAAATGACGCTGTGCCGGTCTGGTGCCAATTCCACCGAGCCAGTCTTACTCTTAACAGTCGCATTAAATAATAAACCTGGATTTGAAATTAAAAATTCAACATTCGGATTTGCAATATTCGTAGAAATAATTCCAGTGTTATAGTTGTATGTGTAAGTTCCTGTCACCGTAATTCTCGCTTCAATGCGCTTTTCTGAATGCCCGACAACTCCCCTAACCAGTATTTCAGTTGCCTCCACAGTTTTAGTTTGAATTGCCCCTCTTGTCTGCGGCTCGTTCAAGTACTCTCTAGTCCAAGAAATACTTGATATATTCTCTATCACATATTGATGTATTGTACTTATATCCCCATTAACATAGCTATCAATATAATCGTCGTACAATAGCGTACTTATATCATTTCCATTCAAATCGCGGACAACACAATTGCTAGGGTTTTCAAAAAAGTATTCATAATCTTCTTCAAAAATAACGGTTGTTAACCCCTGCTCCAAAAAAGCATCAGCCTCTGTGTTTAAAACTGTGTTGCTATCTATATCTCCAGTTTCAAATGCAAACGCACCCGAGGTTAATGAGAGAATTAAAACTATTGACAATACTGCCGATAAGAGCTTCTTTTTCATAATTACCTTCCTTTAAATTTATTCTTTTGTTTCGGATACAAAAATTTTATATCCCATTGGACTCACCCCCTTGCTAAAATAAATTTGGCTCACTAATAGTCTAATTAATTACATAATACTGTTAATATTATTTTTGTCAATATTTTATTTTATAGTATAATTTTATTTGTATAATATGTTATAAATTTTAAGAATAGTTGTCTATATTTATATGTGCACAAGGTAATACCGCTTATTTCTTGTATAATAGCCATAAAAAAGCAAAACCGGCTGTGAAAATAAATTTCACAGCCGGTTTTGTTATAATTTATATGGTTTGAATGTTAATCTTATCGTCGCCTGCGCTAAGGCTAATTCGGGACACCTTGCCCAGGTGCTTGTCGATAATCTCGCCGGCGATTGCGTCCTCAATCTCCTTTTGGATAAGGCGGCGAAGGTTTCGTGCGCCATAGGTGAGCGAGTAGCTCTTTTTGGCAAGATAGTCCCCAACGCTGCCGTTATAGTCAAGAGCGATGCCCTTGTCTTCCATGACCTCCTGAAGCTCCTTGAGCATAAGCACTGCGATGGAGCGGAAATTTTCCTCAGTAAGCTTGTTGAAATAGACGATTTCGTCAATACGGTTAATGAACTCGGGTCTGAGGAAGTCACGAAGAGCCTTCATGGACTTCTCCTTGCCGATATTAGCAACACTGCCACCGAAGCCCACTGTGCCGTCGGTCTTGTCGCTTCCGGCATTGGTGGTCATGATAATTACCGTGTTTTCAAAGTTAACGGTTCTGCCCTGTGCGTCGGTTATGCGCCCGTCATCTAAAATCTGAAGAAGAACGTTCATAACGTCGGGGTGGGCCTTTTCAATCTCGTCAAACAGCACCACGCTGTATGGCTTTCTGCGAATCTTCTCCGTAAGCTGTCCTGCATCGTCATAGCCCACATAGCCGGGAGGTGAGCCGATAAGGCGGGATACCGTGTGCTTTTCCATGTACTCGGACATGTCAATGCGCACAAGGGACTCGGGCGAATCGAAAAGATCCTCCGCAAGGCGCTTTACAAGCTCGGTCTTACCCACACCGGTGCTGCCCACAAAGATGAAGCTGACAGGCTTATGCTTAACACTAAGACCAATGCGGTTGCGCTTAATAGCGGCGCAAACAGCGTCCACAGCCTCGTTTTGCCCGATAATGTGCTTTTCAAGGCGCAGATGCAGCTCGGAAAGCTTGGTAAGCTCATCCTCACGGATGCTGGATGCGGGAATCTTGGTCCACAGTTCGATGATGCGGGCAAGGTTTGCCTCCGTAAGCACAGGTCTTCCCTTCGCCTTTAGCTGGTTCATCTCGTCCGTAAGCTGAAGGCTTATGCTGCGGATGGTGGCAAGGCGCTCAAAGTTATCCTTCTCCGTGTCCGCTAAAAGAAGCTCACGCTCTCTGTCTAAATCAGAAAGCTCCTTTTCAATGTCCGCCAAGCGCTCCAAAGCTACGTTTTTAAGGTTCACATCAGAGCAGGCCTCGTCAATAAGGTCGATTGCCTTGTCGGGAAGGAACCGGTCTGTAATATAGCGCTCGGACATAATGACCGCTCTGCGGCACATTTCCTCGGGGATAGTCACATTGTGATAGTCCTCGTAATAATGGGCAATGCCCTTTATAATCTTGAAGCTGTCGTCAATGGACGGCTCTGCAACGGTAACGGGCTGGAAGCGCCGCTCCAGAGCAGAATCCTTTTCAATGTGCTTTCTATACTCGGTGAAGGTGGTTGCGCCGATAACCTGAATCTCGCCCCTTGAAAGGGCGGGCTTTAGGATGTTTGCAGCGTTCATGCTGCCCTCGGCATCCCCTGCGCCGACGATATTGTGTACCTCGTCAATTACAAGTATAATGTTGCCTTCCTTGCGGATTTCCTCAATAAGCCCCTTCATGCGGCTTTCAAACTGGCCACGGAACTGGGTACCCGCCACAAGGGCGGTAAGGTCAAGAAGGAAAACCTCCTTTTCCCGAAGCTTATAGGGCACGTTGCCGTCGGAAATACGCTGGGCAAGACCCTCGGCAATGGCTGTTTTGCCAACGCCCGGTTCGCCTATAAGGCAGGGGTTGTTCTTTTGCCGGCGATTAAGAATCTGGATAACACGCTCCAGCTCCTCCTCCCGGCCAATCATCCTGTCAAGCTTGCCCTCGGCAGCTCTGCCTGTAAGGTCAATGCAGTAGTTGTCAAGAAACTTGCGCTTGGTGTTTCCGTTTTTGGTCTGCTCCTTACCAACTCCTGAGGATTTGGGGGGTCTATTGTCCTGAGCAGGGGGCTGTGGATATGACTCCATAAGGGGGTTTATTCCCCCGTCATTTCCAAAAAGTCTGCTGAGATACGGGAAGGTGGCGGTTTTGCCGCTTTCGTCATCTCCGTCGACATCCTCAAAATCCTTTAGGGCCTCCGGTCCGCCAAGGGCGGAGGTCATTTCGTTGGAGAGAGATTCAAGGTCATCCGCTGTTATTCCCATTTTGCTCATAATGTCGTCAACCGGCTTTATGTGCAGCTCATGGGCACAGGTAAGGCAAAGACCTTCGTTTTTGGTAACACCGTTTTCAGTTTTCGAAATAAATATCACCGCCATATTTTTTTTACAACGGCTGCAGAGAGTAGGCTGCATATTTAAAACTCCTTGATATCCGGGTTCGGGCTAAGGCTTAGGCGCTTATAAAGCCCGACAATAGGTTCATTTTAACAAAGAGGGCTGCCAGCAATGATTTGCTGTACTCCTCCTCTGGGTATATCACTCCCGTAAGGCGCAGAACGGCGGCGATAACGGAGCAAAACAGAATGCCTGTTATTATGCCCGCAGCCAGTCCCCCGTAGTTATTAAGCGCATTCATTCCGGGAATTCTAAAGCTAAGGTTCGTGATGTTGCCTATAACAATGAGAATAATAAGAATTATCACGAAAAATAGGAAGAAACCTATGTAGTAGACAAGATAGTCGCACATTACGTTCACAAGAGTGCCCGAAAATGACGCACCGGTTCGGTCAGCTATCTCAGCGGCCACAAGGGTCATCTTTTTTGCTTCACTTGAGTTGATGCCCATTTTCTTATAGCTCATCTCCCCAAGCTCGTATTTTAGCTCGGGGTTCTTCTTCAGTGCATCCTCCAGAGACAAATCAAGCTGGGAAACACCCATAAGCTCACTCATGGATTTGCCGATAACGCCCTCGTTTCCGTCCATATAGCCGCTAACGAAGGGGTGAACAACCGGCGAAGCCTCCTGCGAGAAGGTGTCGGACAAAAGATCTCCCATATATAAAGATAGTATTATCGCAAGTATGGTGCCTATGCCCATAATCAAGCCTTTTTTATAACCATTCCATGCACAGGCCACCAGTATTGCAAGAAGGAAGATTTCTACTGCGATTTTCATAGTATACCTCTCTCGGGGACGCTGCCCCCCTGTTGGATTGTTCTTCGCCAAATTTCCTTAAGTCAGCGAAGCTTGCATTTTTCGCCGTGGTGCGAGGCAAGTAAAAGCGCCTCGTCCCTTGGAAGCAGCAGTGCCTGCTTATACCCGGCTGCGGCGTCGCCTTTGCCGCTTTGCGTAAGCTCACGGGTGTATAGCATCACGCCGGTTGAGGAAAGCACAAGAAGCTTTTCTCCCCGTGACGACAATGACAGCGGCTCACCGTTCAGGGCGGTTTTTCCTAAAAGGCTCCCCCCCTGTGAAAGGCTTAAAACCGTTACCTCGCTGCCGGAAACGTAGCTGCCTAAAACCAATATGCGCATACTGCCCGTCAGCTCATAGTTCACAAGACGCTCACCGTCAAAGCTGTATGAGGAAACAATGTCCCCGTTTTTGCCAATAAAATTTAAAGCCTTTTCCGACAATGCGCACAAGGTACCGTCGTCACAGTATTCAAGGCGGAAGGCGAGCTCGTTTGGTAAATATGCCGTGGAAAGCTCCTTGTCGCTGTCTGTCTTAAAAAAGTGTATGACGCTGCCGGTATTTTCAAGGCAAAGAACAGCAAGTCGGCCGGAGTCCGGAGATACCACTGCCGAAAGAACATACCCGCTTCCCGAAAACCACTGAAATATTGGCTTTTGCTCACTGTCATAAACTGTTACGGCACCCTTGTAGCCGGTTTCCTCCGTGGCAACTGCCATAAAGCCGCTGCTGTTAATGTCAACGGATATGATAGGCTGCTCCGTATCCAGTGTTTTCAGCTCACTGCCGTCTGTAACCCGCAGGGTAAGCCCCCCAACGTCATAAAATGCGCAAAGGGAATCACCGGCGCAGACCGCAGGCTCGTCCATGGAGAAAACTTCACGCATGACGGAATACCCGTCAGTGTCAAGAAGCTCCATCCCCGTGGAGGAGGCGACAGCCAAGCTCTTGCCCATAAGGGCAAAGGCCTGATTTGAGCCGTTTTCATAGGTGTAGGGCTGGGCGACCCCATTGGTCTTTTCCCCCCTGGTAAGGCTAAGCCTGTCCCAAAAGATAATAACCAAAACCGCCGCAATTATGATAAGTGCGCCAATAATAAGGATTCCCAATTGTCGATTTCGTGTCCGTGGTTTTGCTGCACGGGCCATATCCCCACGCTCCAGTCAGATTACGAATAATCCATGGTATAGCATGATGAAATCATGCTATAATACGGCCATGTGCCGTCTCCGACGGCACGGCCTAATTTGAAACTTATAATAATTGCGTTAGCAATTATTATAACATATATTCCGAAAAATAAATAGACTTTTTGTGAATATTG
>CAZJYY010000093.1:0-6629 GCA_964550315.1 uncultured Oscillospiraceae bacterium
AGAAGGCAGTAAAGAATTTTAAAGCGTGTGGTATCGCCGAAAAGCTTAAAAAGGTCCGAAAGGTCGCACAAAAGCTCGTCGTTGGGCAGCTTTTCCCGAACGATCTTCAAGGCTTCCTCATGATGATGGGATGCAGGACACATATTTGAACACTCCTTCATATGAATCTGTATTCATATGATAGCTCGCTCATGTGTTTTTGTCAATACATGATTTAAATATTTTTATGCCCTGCGTAAAATTCTGAAAAAAAGAAAAGCGGAGCATTTGCAGATAACTGCAAATGCTCCGTCAGGTTTCATATCAGGGCTGATATGAAGAAAGCCAGATGTTAAAAAAGCCAAAGATAGGTTTAAACCATAGCTACAGCGTGGCGGCCTTATAAAGGGCGGCATACTGACCGTCCTTCAAAATAAGCTCGTCATGGGTGCCTTCCTCGCTTATGCCCTCGGGAGTCATAACAAGAATGCGCTGGGCATTGTGGATGGTGGAAAGCCTATGGGCGATAACGAAGGTGGTGCGGTTGCTTGAAAGCATTTCAAGGGAATCTTGAATGACCCGTTCGCTCTCATTGTCAAGGGCGCTGGTGGCCTCGTCGAATATAAGGATAGGGGGATTTTTAAGGAATACACGTGCAATGGAAAGCCGCTGCTTCTGTCCACCGGAAAGGCGGGTTCCCCGCTGACCCACATTGGTGTTGTAGCCCTCGGGCAGGGACATTATAAAGTCGTGGGCATTGGCCTTTTTTGCGGCCTCAATAATTTCCTCGTCGCTTGCGTCCGGACGGCCGTAGCGTATGTTTTCCATAACGGTGTCCGCAAAGAGATAGACCTCCTGCTGAACTATCCCGATGTGATCCCGCAAACTTTTTAGTTTAATATCCCGAACGTCCCGTCCGTCAATGGAAATACTGCCGGAGCTTACGTCATAAAAACGTGGAATAAGACCACAAAGGGTGGTTTTACCCACACCGGAGGAGCCCACGAGTGCAACAAACTGCCCCGCAGGAACATGGAGACAGAGATTTTCAAAGATGTTTTCGCCGCTTTCATAGTGGAAGCTTACGTTTTCAAAGCGGATATCGCCATTCACCTCGGAAAGCTCACCGGCATCGGCAGAATCTATGATGTCAGGCTCAATATCCATCATTTCACGGAAGCGGTCAAAGCCGGAGGAGCCGTTTTGGAACTGCTCGGTAAGCATTACTATTTTGCGGATGGGTTCAATGAAGTTGTTGATGTAAATCAGGAACACAAGAAGGTCGGATATTTCAACATATCCTAAAAGCATAAGGGCGGCGCCGCCGCCGGCAACGGCAATTGTAATAAGAGTGGAAAGACCGCCCAGCACCGAATGGTAGGTGCCCATGCGCTTATAGCTGTCCTTCTTGCTTTCCACAAAGCGGGCGTTGTCCTCTTGAAACTTTTCAATTTCAACCTCCTCATTGGCAAAGGATTTTACAACACGGATGCCGGAGAGACTGTCCTCCATGGTTGAGTTTATTTCCGCAATACGTGCACGGTTTCGGACAAAGGCACGTTTCATTTTTGTGTTATAGCTTACTGCAAAACAAATCATGAAGGGTACAGGGGCAAAGGCGATAAGTGCCAGCCGCCAGTTAATGGTGAGAAGCACGATAAGGGTTCCGAAAAGCTTGATGCCGGAAACGATAATTTCCTCCGGCCCATGGTGAAGAAGCTCGCTGATGTCAAAAAGGTCGTTGGTCACCCTGCTCATAAGCTGCCCGATGCGCTGCTTGTCATAGAAGGAGAAGGATAGCTTTTGATAGTGGGCAAAAAGCTCGTTTCGCATGGCGTACTCTATTTTTGCGCCCATGACATGACCATAGTTTGCAATAAAATAGTTGCAGTACATTTCCAAAACCAGCATTATCAGGAGTGCGCCAACAATAAGCGCAATTGCGCCCAGGGCACTGTTTTTCTCCCAATACACCACATTAGAGGTTAGGTAACGAACAAAAAGGGGAATAAGTATGGAAATTGCCGCCCCGAAAACGGCAAAAAATGTGTCTTTTAAAAATAGCTTTTTGTGGGGCCTGTAGTAGGCAAGATATAGCCTTAGCTTGGAACGCTTCATAATCGCATACATCCATTCCGCCGCCTTGCGTCGGCATAAATTGAGGGTAGAGCGCACATCTCATCACGCAAGGCAAAGGAGAGATAAGATGATTATTGTATTGAAATAGCGTTGCGTGAAATGCCTTTCACACATACATCCATTCTTGATTATCTTGATATTTTATATTATTAAGAAAAATTGTCAAGCCGTCAGGGGGGATATGGTGCGGAAAAAGCCAAAAGCATAGAAGAAACTAGCAATTAGGCATATTGCACAAGGGGCTTTGCGCACTTTGGTGTACAATAACGTCTACAAGTCGGCGCTCCAAGCTTAAAATAACAGCATAGGTTTTCGGATACCTGCGATGTGTCGGATATGTACAGAAAAGTTTTCTCTGACAGGGCAACTGCCCTTGGGCGAGTCCTTTTGTCATTGCGCTGCCGGCATATGAAGGGTCTGAAATGAAGGAGGAAATTAGATAATGATACAGACGATAATCAAGAAAGGCTGCTATCAGGATTCAGTGGCGCTTATGCTCCTTACAAGCAAGCTTACATCCTTGCCCGGAGTCAACAAAGTCTCAATCATGATGGCAACACCTGCAAACAAATCCATATTTGCTCAAAGCGGACTGAAAACACAGGAGCTTGAAGCTGCCGGAGCAAACGACATGGCAATTGTCGCCGACACTGAAGGCCCTGAAATATTGGAAAAGCTTATTAATGAGGTTGATTTATACATAAAAAATCAAGCAACGGCAGGAACTTCAGGCGAGATGGCCGATGCCGTAAAATCATGGGAGAGCTCATTAAACCGCTTGCCGGAGGCAAACCTTGCGGTGCTGTCCATACCAGGAGAATATGCCGCATTTGAGGCGGACAGAGCCTTGGATTTGGGACTGAATGTCTTTATGTTCTCCGACAACGTGAGCATAGAGGACGAGGTCGCACTGAAGAAAAAGGCTCATGAAAAGGGCCTTGTGATGATGGGACCCGATTGCGGCACCGGTATAGTCCACGGTGTTCCCGTTGCATTCACCAACAATGTTACTCCCGGAAAAATCGGCATTGTTGGCGCTTCCGGTACTGGAATTCAGGAGCTTACCACTATAATAGACAGACTGGGTGAAGGTGTTACAAACGCCATCGGAACCGGTGGCCGTGACCTTTCCACTCAGGTGGGCGGTATCACCATGACCGACTGCATCAATGCCATGGAGAACGACCCCGACACCAAGGTTTTAATTGTCATTTCAAAGCCCCCAGCCAAGGAAGTGCGGGATAAAATTTCAAAACAACTCTCCTGCTGCACAAAGCCGGTGGTCACCCTTTTCCTGGGCGAGAAGCCCACATACCACGAGGAGGGGCTTTACCACGCCTATACGCTTGACGAGGCGGCAAGAACTGCTGTGCAGCTTCTGCGGGGTGAGGAAGTCACTCCCTTTGTTGCGGAAATGCCTAAGGGCGAATTCTTCAAGGCTGAGGAAAAGAAGACCATCCGCGCCTACTACTCCGGCGGAACTCTTGCCGGCGAGGCAGCAATGATGATTAAAGATGCCCTTGATTTTAAAATTCCTCCCGAGAAAAAAGAGGGCTTTATGCTGAACCACGACGGTCATGTGGTGGTGGACTTGGGCGACGATGTGTATACCCAGGGCAAGCCCCATCCCATGATAGACCCGGCAAAGCGCCTTGAGTGCATGGCAGATGCAGCAGACGATGCGTCTACAGGCGTTATCCTTTTTGACGTTGTTTTGGGCTATGGATCTCATGAGGACATGGCAGATGCGCTTATCCCCGCAATTCGCAGACTTAAGGTTAAAGCGGCGGTGGATAAAAGAACCCTCTACTTTGTTGCAACCGTCTGCGGAACCCGCAAGGATTTCCAGAACTATGATAAGCAGGTGAGCGTTCTTAAGGAAGCCGGCGTCATTGTTTGCGACACCAACATGATTGCCGTAGAGACAGCCATTCACATTATCGGTCACAAAATAGACCTGCCCCAAAGAAGCATAGTTGCGAAAACCGCCCAGGAGGGTGCATACGGCGAGGCAAGCGAAAGCCTGATGAAGCTAATATGCGAGAAGCCCTGCTGCATAAATGTTGGCCTTAAAAGCTTTTCAAAGGTCCTAAAGGATTTCGGCTGCAAGACAGTTCAGTATGATTGGACACCTCCGGCCTGTGGAGACCCGGAAATGATAAATATGCTCCGTTTCCTCAGGGAATACAGATTTTAGCTTAAGAAAGGAACGTTTATACGGTATGATATACAGTACAATTGACGAAGCCAACAGAGCGGTAATTGACAAGGTGGTGTCCTCCTGCCCGGTTTTGAAGGATGTTGTCCTCGCAAAGAATGTTATTAAGGAGTTCGGTGAAGGGAAGCTTATCCTTCACGCCGGCCCCCCCATTAAATGGGAAAATATGACCGACCCCATGCAGGGCTCCTGCATAGGCGCCGCCCTTTTTGAAGAATGGGCAGACAATGAACAGGATGCACGGGAGCTTCTTGCCTCCGGCGAGGTTAGGTTTATGCCCTGCCATCACGCAAACGCTGTTGGCCCCATGGGCGGCATAACCTCTGCCAACATGCCCCTTTTGGTGGTTGAGAACGAAAGTCAGGGTAACAGGGCATACTGCACAATGAACGAGGGTATCGGCAAGGTGCTGCGCTTCGGTGCATATTCTCAGGAGGTAGTCGACCGCCTGCGCTGGATGCGTGACGTTCTCGGCCCCGTGCTTAGTCGTGCACTCTCCACAATGGACGATGGACTTGCCATAAATCCGCTTATTGCAAAGGCAGTTTCTATGGGCGATGAATTCCATCAGCGTAATATTGCGGCTTCTCTGCTGTTTTTAAAGGAAATGAGCCCCATAATCGTAAGGCTTGACATCAGCGATAAGGAGAAGGCAGAGGTTATAAACTTCCTTGCTGACACCGATCAATTCTTCCTTAATGTAATGATGGCAACAGGCAAGGCGGTAATGGATGCGGCAAGAACCGTGACCCAGGGAACAGTTGTTACCGCCATGTGCAGAAACGGTGAAAACTTCGGCATCCGCATAAGCGGTATGGGCGACCAGTGGTTCACAGCGCCCGTAAACACCCCTCAGGGACTTTACTTTGCTGGCTATGACGGAAGCGATGCTGCACCCGACCTTGGTGACAGTGCCATAACCGAGACCTTCGGCGTTGGCGGCATGGCAATGATTGCCGCCCCCGCAGTTACCCGATTTGTTGGTGCCGGCGGCTATGAGGACGCACTTAAAACCAGCAATGAAATGATGGAAATCGTAATCGACCGCAATCCGAATTTCACCGTGCCCACATGGAACTTCCAGGGTATCTGCCTTGGCATTGACGCACGAAAGGTTGTTGAAAAAGGCATTACCCCCGTTATTAATACCGGCATTGCCCACAAAATTGCAGGTTACGGTCAAATCGGTGCAGGAACGGTTCATCCTCCCATCGAGTGCTTCCAAAAGGCGATTGCTGCCTATGCCCAGAAGCTGGGATATAATAACTGAACTAAAAAGGAAGCGCATACAGCTTGCAAAGCTTGGTGAAGAGCTTAGTCCGTTTAGAAAAAGCCGCAGGATTATAAAATCCTGCGGCTTTCTTTGAATGTAAGGGCTGAAATTAAATTATTATTCGGTCTTTGCTTTTAGTGATATTAAATAAGGCTGCTTGCGCAGACGGAGGAAGCGGTGATATAATTGAAGCAAGAAATGCGGCGCTTTTTGTGCTGTGGGAAGTGGAGACTTAGTTGTTTTCAAAGACAGGGGGAAATTGGAGTGACAGGCGACGATATTGTTGGTCTTATTATTACATGTGCTTTAGGTTTGGTAATGGTTGTGCTGGCGGTAATTTTGCTTCGGGGAAAAGGGGCGAACCTTATTGCGGGATATAACACCATGTCTGAGCGGGAGAAGAAAAAATACGACGCTGAATCCCTCAGCAGATTTATGGGAAAAATTTTATTGCCCATTGGAATTCTAACCCCTTGTGTTGCCCTGGGAGGCATTTATGAAATAAGGTGGCTTGGGGGCGCCTATATCAGCGGAGTTATTTTGCTTATTGCATTTGCCCTTATATATTGCAATACAGGGAATCGTTTCAGAAAATGAGCCTTCAGCGGGGCTGATATAAAGCCACGTTTATGAAAACTTGGAGCGGACGGAGAATGCTTCTGTCCACAGTGCGGCGAACAAACGCACAAAAAACCCTTTACAGGGATATAAAAAAGATTGAGCACCACCGGTGATTTGCACGGTGGTGCTCTTAAAATATTGTTTTTTAAAATGTTAAGTAGAAAACTAAAAAATTATATCCCGAAGCTCTTGAAGGGCTTTTATTGTGTACTTAATGTTTAGGGTGGGGTCGGCGGGAAGTTCTCTCGGATTAAACCAGCAGCAATCAAGGCCAGCGTTGTTGCCGCCCCGTATGTCACTGGTGAGAGAGTCGCCTATTAAAAGTGCACTGCCTTTTGAAAAATCAGGGATTTTTGAAAAGCAGCTATCAAAAAAGCGGGGGTCGGGCTTTTCAAAGCC
>CAZJYY010000094.1:0-6573 GCA_964550315.1 uncultured Oscillospiraceae bacterium
TTTTGTGGGCGTTTATTATCAGCATAACGCCGGAATATGCCCAGCTTTCAAAGGCGGGCGGGCTTTTCCCCGACAGCCCCACGATGCAGAATTTTGCCCTTCTTTTTTCTGACAGCCGTAAAAGTGCCGTATTTTGGCTGGGGATGAAAAACTCCCTTATCACCGCCTTGATCACCATTGCCGTGTGCGTGCCCCTATCCGTTCTTTCCGGCTATGCCCTTTCCCGCATGCACTTTCGGGGCAGACGGCTTATAAAGCGGCTTTTGCTGCTTACCATGGCAATACCGGTGCTGGCAACAATTATCCCCATTTACAAGGTCTTTTCGGATTTTCACCTTCTGGACAATATGCCAATGCTGGCGCTGGTTTATGTTACAAGCTTTCTTCCGATAAACACCTGGCTGATGAGCAGCTACTTTGAAACCATCCCCCGTGAAATTGAGGAGGCCTCCTATCTTGACGGCTGCGGGCCGTACAAGACCTTTTTAAAAACCATTTTGCCACTAAGCCTTCCGGCGGTGTTTGCCTGCATTCTTATGTGCTTCATAACAAGCTGGAATCAGTTCCAAATACCCATGATTTTGGCGTCCTCCGTGGCCACAAAGCCCGTTTCCGTGGTGGTTTCCGAGTATGAAACCAAGGACACGGTGCAGTACGGCCTTACCGCCGCCGCAGGTATTCTTGCAGTAATTCCCCCTGCCCTTGTGGCTGTGCTTTTCCGCCGCTTTCTTACAAACGGCGTAACCGGCGGCGCAGTTAAGGAGTAAAGCCCCTGCGGCTATTTAAGGTTCGGACAAAAAAAGGACGGTACTATGTACCGTCCTTTTTTTAATGCTTTGCTTTTTTGTTTTTGGCTTTTTTGCGAAGAAGTATCCAAACCGCAAGCAGCACCGCCGCTCCGCCGCAAAGAAAATAAAGTCCCATATTGCCCTGCCGACGCATTAGAACTATCTCGCCGCTGCTACCGCCTTCAAACACAAGGCAGCTTCCGTCCACTGTGTGGGATGTAAGGGTAACGCCGTCCTGGTTTATTATCCCAAGCTGCAGCTTTTCCGCCTCATCGCACCGAATGCGAAGTTCAAAAGTTTCACTGGGCTCCCTTCCGCTGTCACTAAGACTGTATTCATACGCCGCAACAGGGGCGTACCCATCCGGCACTGCCGGAAGCTCCTCAAGCTGAGTCGCCGTAAGCCGGGCATCCTCGGAAAACTCTCCCTGGGCCAGCATGAGTGGCAGCTTGCCCCCGCTGGTTATGGTGGAAATCCACGGGTAGTACGTCCCCTCCACCGTCATGCTGCCGAAAATGTCCTCCCGCTCAAAATCTCCCCATTTGCCATAGGCGTCCGGTCTTGAGGGTATTTGCGGTATGTCCTTCTCGTTTATGCTCCCGCCGTAGCTTACCGGTATGCTGGCGAGTAAAAATCCATTAAGGACAAAGTCAATTTTCAATTCCTTAAATAGGCTTGGCGTACCTTCCTTATTTATAAACGCCTGATAGGAAAGGGGCTGCGCCGCCTTTGAATAGCTTAGGCCGTCAACTCCGTAAAGCCCTCTGAAAACGAAGCTGTTGTCACTCACCTCGCCGGAGGCGCTGCCTGCAATAGCCCCCTGCTTTTCGCCCTCACCTGTAATTTTCACAAGGGCACGGCAGTTTTTTATATCCACGCCCCGTCCTGCGATGCCGCCTACCTCATCTGTACCGAAAAGTCGGCAATAGGCGTCACAATTTACAACCGTAGCTGTGGACTGCCCCACAATGCCCCCGCAAAGTGCGCCGTTTAAGGCCTCCACCCTGCCGGTATTTTTGGACTGATACACTGCACCTATGTCGCAGCGGCCCACAACGCCGCCGGTACAGCCGTTTTTTGCCGTAACTGCTCCATTGTTTGCGGAATTAAGCACGGCAGCGCGAAACAGCGCCGTGGTGCTGCCCCAAAGGCTTTCATTAAGGGCGTAATCCTCCTCGGGATCGTTTCCCGCCTCCAGCGCCATTATACCCACGACTCCGCCAACATTGATATCCGCTGTTACCGCACCCTGATTTTCGCTGACGGAAATTTGGCTTGCTTCTTCGTTTTCCACCATTTTTTCGGATATATCCTCCACCGTGTAGGTGGGACCGGATAAGGTGTCGGCAAAGGTGTTGCCCAGTCTTTCAAAAATGTTTATCACCGTGTTTACCGTGTTTGTAATTTGCTTATTTCCCTCTATGCCGGCGTCCACAATCTTCCCCATGCCGGTATTTATGGTTTGAAGCTGTTTATAGAGGATGTCAAAGGTTTTGTCCAGCCGCTCTGAAGCATTTCCCGCATATCCGTACAGCACATCCTCCAGCTTGTCCATCTCCGTGTTGATAAGCTGAAGATCTGCCGTCATATCGTCGGAAAATTTCCGTGTGGCAATGCGCAGTGCCTCCTGTGCATCCGCAATTTTAATAAGAGAGCCGTTTATTTCCGTAGTGCCGGTTTTTATGCTGTCGTTTATAATCTTTATGTTGTCGTTAATTATTTTCATGGCTTCGGAAATGTTTTTAAGCTCCGTTCCCACAGAGGCGAGGTCTATGGTGTCGCCATATTGCTTCAAAGCCTCTTTTGCCGCTTCGGTTTTTTCTATCTCGCTCATACCGGGGTCGTTCATAATATCGCTGAGCTCACCCACAAGCTTTTCAAAATTCCCCATGGCTTCCCCGATTTTGGAAAGAGACTGGCTTATATTGTCCGACTGCTTATTTATTTCGTCCATGGCTTTTGTGGCATTTTCGCTTATAGTCTGGAGATTTACCGCTATATTTTTGAATTCTTTATTGATAATGGCAAGCTGAAAATCAGCTTCCCTGGTATAGGTTTGTATATACTCTAAAATTCTGCCTCCCGCCGCATTTATAGTTTGAAGAGACTTGTAAACCGCATCGCCGGTATTTTCTATGTCCCCGTCTGCCCCGTCCTTATGCTCCTTAAGGGCATCCTCTATGCTGCCAACAGCCTTATTGATATCCTCGGCATTCATCAAGGTCTCGTCGGCAACGGAATTCACCTGGCTTGAAAGCAGTCTAAGCGCTCCGCTTAGCTCCGAAAGCTGGGAGCGCAAATCCTCCGCACCGCTTCCGTCGAATTTAAGGGTGATGTGCGGTTCCATCTGCCCCACAATTCCGCCCACGTCCTTGCGGCCTAAAATCTCACCCTTATTGGTGCAGCCTTTAATTATACCGCTGTGCCTTCCGGCTATACCGCCGGTATTGTAGCCAAGGTGCTTATAGCCCACAAGGCCCGTATTCGTGCAGTAGCGTATTGCGCCGTCGTTAAACCCCGCAACGCCGCCGGAGTCTGAAATGTCTGCAAGCTCCACCGTTGCGGCAGGCTCTCCAGTAAGGCCGGAAATGTCAAGGGCAAGACTTCGCTCGTCGGTACTGCTTATTGTGGTGTTAATCTTTCCGTCGTTGACGCAGCCCTCCAAAAGTCCGCTGTTGCTTCCTGCGATTCCACCGCTGCGGTGTGTGCCGCTTACCGTGGCTGAGGATTTGCAGTTTATGAGGCTGCCCTCCTTGGTGTTTATCCCCACAACGCCCCCCACATCGTCCTTTCCCTGCACAATGCCGGAGACCTTGCAGTTGACTATTTTACCGGCATTTTGTCCGGCAATAAACCCCAGCCCTGAGGCTGAGCCGCTGGTTTTTACAACACCGGAAACCGTAAGGTTTTCCACGACAGCGCCCTGACATATGTATCTGAAAAGCCCCATATCAGAGCCTTTTCCTGTAACGGAAAGGAGGTCAATGCTATGACCCTGACCGTCAAAGCTGCCGAAAAACAGCGGCGCCGGCTCATATTCCCCGGAAAGCTCTATGTCGTTATTCAAATAAACCCTAAGCCCCCGTGAATAGTCGTCCAGCCCGCAGCTTTCTGCAAAGGCATAGAATTCCTCCGCCGTGGAAATGTGAATTTCCCTCGCGAGAGCCTTGTCCTCCTGCTCCTCCGGGGAGGTTTGGGCGGCGGTATCTATAGTGGCTTCCTCAACCTTGGCGGCAAAAACCGGCAGAGCGCCGCTTAGTGAAAAAAGAAGGCAAATGGAAAGAATGCCTGCACCAATTCTATTTCTCGTCTGCATCGGTACTCTCCCCCTTTGGTTTACATTGCACGGAGGCATTTATGTCTCCCCGCATTGTGCCGATGAATCTTCCGGTGATGTGTCCTGATACGTCTGCATCCACATAGCCGTCCATTGTAATGCTCTCCATTCGCTCCCGTTTGAAGCGCCCTCCAAGAGTGACGGCGGTCTTTTCAATAAGCACATCCCCCAGATAAAGAAGCTGGGGCAGCACAGTCATAACAAGGATTATGGACACAATTGTTCCACGACCCAAAGCAAGGCCGATGGTGCCTATGGTAGGCTCTGTTGAAAGAAGTCCTATGGAAATGCCCGCAAATGCCAAAATAAGTCCCGAGGTCATAATGGTGGCAAAGCTTTCGTTTAGGGTTTGCACCACAGCGTCTTTTTTGCTCACCTCTTTTTTCAGCGTCAGGTATCGGTTGGTAATAACAATTGCATAGTCAATGGTGGCGCCCATTTGTATGGCACACACAATTAAGTAGGTAACAAAAAACACATTGGTTCGTGTCAGCGTGGGAATGGCGAAGTTTATAAAAATGCTGCCTTGAATTGTAAGGATAAGTAGGAAGGGCAGACCCACAGACTTAAAGGAAAATAGAAGGATTATCATAACGAAAAGTGCGGTAAGCACGCTTATTCTTATGTTATCCACCTTGAAGGATGCCTTTAAATCCATTGCCAGCGGGGCGTTACCCACAAGGATAACTTCGTCGCCGTAATAGTGGGCGGCAGTCTCCCTCATTTGTGCCAGAAGCGCCTCCGTCTCTTCCCCCTCCGTGGGCAGGGCCGCCATGAAAATCATTCTGGAGTGCTCCTCTCCCTCAAGCTGAACCAGCGCCGTGTCAAGAAGATCGCTTAGCTCGTTTAGCTTTTGGCTCTGCTCCTGGCTTAAATTTACAACGCCGGAATCCACCTGCTCCCGCAAAAACTTAAACACCTGAACAATGGGCGCTGTGTACTGGTCCACATCGTTGAAAATAGCGCCGTATTCTCCGTTGTTGTAGCCGTATGCCCGGTAAAGCATGCGTGAAAGCTCAATGTCCACATCCGCAAGCTCCGCAAACTGCCTCGGTCCAATTTCATCGGTAAGCACATGGGTGTCGTCCACTTCAATGTTTGCAAGTCCCAGCGCCGAGGTAATTCCCGGAAGCTCGCTAATGCCACGAAGCACTCTTCCCTCGTTCTCATAGCTACCGGAGGGCACAACCACCGCAACCATTGTGGATTTTCCGAAGTTGTCGTTTATTTTTTCAACCGCCTGCCTGTCCTTTGAGGGGTTATTTGTGTCAATCTCGCTCATTGTGTAGCCAAAATCGCACTTTAAGGACAATATAAGTCCCACCACAAGAACCACCGCAAAAACAGGCGGCAGCACGTATCGGGTTTTCAGCACTATCCGCCCCCATCCGGAGATGTCCGGGACGAAATTTTTGTGGGTAGTCCTTTGTATGGCCTTATCAAAGATAAGCAGTAGCCCCGGCATCAGCAAAAATACTGTCAAAAGACTGAAAACAATGCCTTTCATCAGCACAAGACCCATGTCTAAACCGATTTTGAACTGCATTGTTGTAAGCGCCGCAAGCCCCGCAATCGTGGTAAGGCTTGAGGAGGAAATTTCAATAATCGCCTTTGAAAGGGATGCCTTCGCCGCACTTCGGCTGTCCATAAACCGCCGCTCGTCGGTATATCTGTGGCAGAGGATTATGGCATAATCCACCGCAAGGGCAAGCTGCAAAATAATCGCCACGGAATTTGTAACAAATGAAATCGTACCAAAAATGAAGTTTGTGCCCATATTCAGCGCCGCCGCCGCTGCAAATACAATGAAAAAAACCAGAATTTCCGCAAAGCTCTGGGAGGTAAAAATTAGCGCTCCTATAATAATAGCAACTGCTAAAAGCAGGATAAGTCCCATTTCCTTTGCAAGGTTTTTGGTAAAGTCAGGAGAAACCATCATACCGCTGTCTATGCAGGTGTCGTACTCTGAAAGGGACTCTTTAATATCCGAAAGAGCCTTGATAACCTCCGGGTCATTTTCGTCCCCTGAGAATTGAATGCTTATAAGTGCCGCAGCATTTGCATAATGCTCGGGACTATTGTCAAAGCTCACCATGACCACCTTATCCATTTCCCGCAGCTCCTGGGCCACAACTTGAGCCTCGTCATAGGAAATATTTGAAATCATAATACGGGATTGAAGGTAGGTGGAAAATTCCTCCTCCATTATTGTAAGACCCCGCCGAGTCTCTGTTTCATCGTCCAAAAAGGTGGTAAGATCGTTGGTGATTTGGGTTTTATCAAGCATTGTTGCGCAAAACGCCACTGCCAGCACAAAAAGAAGCAGCATTACCTTGCGCTTATCAACTATAAAGCCCGCTAAGCGCTGCACGCCGCTTGGTCCGTTTTCCTTCTGTTTATTATTCATAAAACCCCGCCTTGCGAAAACTTTCGTATTTAGTGCATTAT
>CAZJYY010000095.1:0-6551 GCA_964550315.1 uncultured Oscillospiraceae bacterium
TATATGGACACCAAGGCCCTGCGGAGGGCTGCTTTATCCCCATTTCCGCCTATCCCAAGTTCTGCGACCATGCCAAGGGAAGCTACTTCTGGGATTTGGACGGCAACAGATTCTTGGATTACATGTGCGCATACGGCCCCAACATTCTGGGCTACTGTGACGAGGACGTGAACGCCGCTGCCAAGGCTCAGATGGATTTGGGCGACTGCACCACAGCCCCCTCTTACAAAATGTACGAGTTTGCAGAGCTTATAACCGACACCGTTGCCATGGCTGACTGGGCATTCTTCGCCAAAAACGGCGGCGATGTTACTACCCTTGCCATGCTTACTGCTCGGGCGGCAACAGGCAAAAAGAAAATTATCTTTGTTGAGGGCTACTACCACGGCGTTCATCAGTGGACTCAGAACAAGACCGCTCCCTGGGTGCTTCCCGGTGAGGTGGAAAATAACCTTATGGTCAAGTTTAACGACATTGAGGGACTAAAAAAGCTTATTGAGGAGAACAAGGACGATATCGCCTGCTTCATCTCCACCCCCTATATGCACGGAAACTTTGTTGACAACGTTCTTCCCCAGGATGGCTACTGGCAAGCGGTGCGCAAGCTTTGCACAGACAACGGAATCGTGCTTATCATCGACGACGTGCGCTGCGGCTTCCGTCTTGACGTTGGGGGAAGCGATAAGTATTACGGCTTTGAAGCAGACCTTCTTTGCCTTTGCAAGGGCATTGCCAACGGCTACAACGTGTCCTGCCTGTGCGGCAAAGACTTTTTGAAGCCCGTGGTTTCCGGCATTACATATACAGGAAGCTATTGGATGAGCGCTGTTCCCTTTGCCGCCGGCATTGCCTGCATTGAAAAAATGAAGCGACTGGGTGGCGGCGCAAGGCATCTTGAGTTGGGACGAAAGCTCTGCGCAGGGCTTCAAAAAGCGGCGGATGAAAATGGTGTTAAGCTGGCTATATCCGGTGAACCCAGCCTTTTCTACCTTATTATTAAGGACGACGACAGCCTCATGCTCCATCAGGAGTGGATTGCGGAAATGCAAAAGAGGGGTGTTTATCTTACCAATCACCACAACCATTTCACCAATCTTTCCCTTACAGACGAGGATATCAACTTCACATCTGAGGTTGCAGACGAGGCCTTCAAGGTACTTGTTAAAAATCACCCAGAGGTTTATGGAAAATAGGAGGAAAACGTTATGGCACTTAGCAAATCCGAATGGATTGACCTTGAGAAAAAGGCGGCAAAGGTGCGCCAGAACACACTGGACACCTGCAACTGGGCGGGCAGCGCCCATATGGGTGGAAGCCTCAGCTCCATCGACTTTCTGACCCTTTTATATTATAAGTACCTGAACTTTGACCCAAAAGATTATGAAAACCCCGATCGTGACCGCTGCATAGTCAGCAAGGGTCACATCGGCGTTGCAATTGCCGCTCTTTTTGCGGAGCTGGGTCTTATAGACTATGAGGAACTTAAAACCTTCAACCTTACCGGCTCAAAGCTGGGTATTCACCTTGACTATCACAAGGTGCACGGGCTTGAAGCCTCCACCGGCTCTTTGGGACACGGCAGCGCCCTTGCCCTGGGCAGCGCTCTTGCCGCAACGGTTCTTGGCAAGAGCTATAAAACATGGGTGCTTCTTGGCGACGGCGAGTGTGACGAGGGCAGCGTTTGGGAGGCCGCAATGGCCACCGCAAGCTATAAAGCCACAAATCTTATCACCGTTGTTGACCGCAACAAAGCCATGATTGACGGCCTTACCGAGGACGTTATGAAGTTGGAGCCCTTTGCTGATAAGTGGCGTGCCTTTGGCTTTGAGGTTATGGAGGTGGACGGCCACAATATGAACGCCATGAGCGAGGTTATGGAAAAGGCCATGACCGCCACCGAAAAGCCGGTTTGCATCATTCTTGACACCGTTAAGGGCGAAGGCATAAGCTTTATGGCCGGCGACTACAAATGGCACTACGGAGCTATGGACACCGAAAAATATGCGCTTGCCTGCAAGGATTTGAAGGACTACGAAGCAAAGCGTATTGAGCGTGCCGAGAAGGAGGGTAAATAAGTATGGGCGGAATGAACTATACGGCTGTTGAAAGCACCAAAATGGCAACAGCGGAGATTTACGGAAAAACTCTTGTTGAGCTGGGCGAAAAAGATTCCAGAGTTGTGGCCCTTACGGCGGATCTTGCAAAATCCACAAAAATCGGCGACTTCATGCAAAAATTCCCCGAACGCTTTTTTAACGTGGGTATTGCCGAGCAAAACCTTTTCGGCATAGCCGCAGGCATGGCGAAAAACGGGCTTATCCCCTTTGCCAGCACCTTTAGTGTGTTTGCATCAATGCGTGCAACAGACCAGCTTCACACGGATATTTGCTATCAGAATTTGAATGTTAAAATAATCGGCACCCACAGCGGCACCTCCTTTGGTCAGGCGGGCAGCACCCACCACGCCATTGAGGACATTGCTATGGTGCGCTCCCTTGCAAACCTTAAAGTCATTGTTCCGGCGGACGGCTATGAAACCGCAAACGCCATACGTGCGGCCTACGCCATGGACGGCCCTGTGTACATACGCATTAACCGCGGCTTTGACATGACCGTTTATAAGGATGAAAACTACGGCTTTGAATTTGGCAAGGGCGTTCAGATGACCGAGGGCGACGATATTACCATCATTGCCAACGGCTCCTGCGTGTTCCAAGCGCTGCAGGCTGCAAAAATCCTCGAAAACGACTATAAAATTGGCGCAAGGGTAATAAACCTGCACACCATTAAGCCCATCGACAAGGACATTATCCTTAAGGCTGTGGGGGACACTAAGCGTATTCTCACCGTGGAGGATCACACGGTTATCGGCGGCCTTGGCACTGCTGTTGGTGAAGTGGTTCTTGAAAACGGCAAGGCCTGCGCCTTCCGCAAGCTGGGCATACAAGACCACTTCTCCGAGCTTGGCTTCCATGAGGATATCATGCACCTTAACGGTATTGACACTGACAGTATTGTCACCAACGCCGTGGACATGATGAAGCACGCACACGTTGTTGAAATTACAGCCGACGGAAAGTCTACAAAGGCACTCAAGTTCGACGACCGTGACTTTGAGGCGGAAATCGACTGGACTGACGAGGTGTGACATGAAGGAAAATGTCGCAATCACTCAGGATGACCTTTACGCTGCACGGATATTTTTCAATTCCGCACTGCCGCTTTTGAAGGTTGTCATCGAAAACAGACCCAAGCTTAAAAAGAAGTTTGAGTCAAAAAGTCTGGTGTTTCAGGTAAGCGCCCTTTACGACAAGGCACAGGGAGGCAAAATGTCCACCCACATCGTTTTTGACAAGGGCACGATTACCTGCAAGGTGTCGGAAATCCATCCAAATCCGGACATTGAGTTTATTTTCCCCAATCTTAAAAACTTCATTATTTTTTTCTCAGGCAAGGGAATGCCCCTTCCGAAAATGAAGGGAATAATGAAGAACTTCGGCAGCTTCGTCGCCATAATGCAGGGACTTTTGGGCATGGCGGGACTTCTTCAGGCGGAGGACGCTCCCAAAAAGGAAGAGGACAGGATTCTTCTTACAAAGCTATATTTCTATCTCCTTCCCAACGGTATAAGCCAGCTTAATAAGGCGGGCCATCCCGCAGTCCATGAATGGGCGCTGAAGTCTCCTGACCGCTGTTTTGCCTATGCTGTGAACGGTTATCCTGAGCTTCAAAGCTACATAAGAGTAAAAGAAGGAAATTCTAAGGCAGGACGGGGAGAGTACCCCCGCTGCAAACCTTTCCTTACCCTTCGCTTTGACACGGTGGAGCACGCCCTGGACATTCTCATGAGCAAGGGCGACATGATTGACTACATTGCCAGCGGCTTCCTTGTCGTTGAAGGAGCGCCGGAATTTGCCGGAATTATCGGTGAATTTATGTTCGTGGTGGGCGATTTTGCAAAGGGCGTTTACATGGACGCGCAGTAAGAAATAATAAGCGAAAAGACCTCTTGACCATGGCTTAAATGGGCAAGAGGTCTTTTTCGTGTATGGAGCCCCATTTCCCCTTTAACGAAAGAAGGAGCCCTGTGAAAGTGCAGGACTCCTTCCCCGGGAAAAGGAGATGTATGAGTTATAGTTTTACCACGTTTTCAAGGTATTCCTTAATAGCGCTTTGAATTTCCTCGGGGCCCTTGTAGCGTCCGTCGATGCAGTCAACGTCCAGCGCAAGGGTGGGAATGCCCCAGTTTTCATAGATGTAGTCGGCAAGGATTTTTTGGGAAGCCCAGGTATGCTTGCAGCCCACATGGCCCATGAAGAAGGAAACATTGATGTTGAAATTATCCATAAGGTATTTAATGCGGTCAAGATAGTATTGAACGGGGCCGGCGGCACCGTGAATCATGGGGAAGTCAGCCATTTTCTTTGCCAGCACACGGAAGCAGGCCTCACGGTCGTCCAAATCCTCGTAGAAATTGCCCCAGAAGTGACCAAGAACGTCCATTATGCAGATTGCGCCCATTTCACGCTCCAGCCAGGTGTAGGTTTTGGCGTGTATCCATAGCATGTTTTGATGGAACAGCATACGGTACTTTTCGCCGTTTTGACAGGCGCCCATGCCCATGTCGATTATCATTTGCCCTGTTTCCAGTTCTTTTTCAAGGAACTTGACAAGCTCCGGGTCGGCGGCCTGACCGCTCATGCAGGCGTTTGTGATGCAAAGTGCGCCGGGCAGAGGGCAGGGGGTGTGCATGCGAAGATTTGCACACTGAACCAAAAGCTCGTTTGTGCGGTTGGAAACACGGAAGGATTCCTTTGCCTTTTCCCAATCCAGCTTGGTTCCGGTAAATTCCTCCATAAACTCGATAAACTGCTTGGTTTGATCCACAAGATACTGCACACCCTTTTCATCACGGCGGAAGGGGGTGTCAATCTTGAAGGTGGGCACATCCCAAATCTTTTCCATGTTGGGGTATGCAATGCGGGAGGAATCGCAGGGGACAGTGGAGTAAACAAAGGCGTCAGGCTTCACGCCGTACTGGTCGGCAAGAAGAACTCCCAATTCAATCTTATCAAGAGCGCACATGCTTTGATTGGTGACATTTTCGCACAGGTCTATAAATTTTGCAGCGGCATTGGTGGTGGGGGCGAGAGCCAAAGGAAGCTGATCAAGGTAGTAGGGCTGGCAGCCGAAGGCATAGATAAGATCCACCGGCACAGGTCCGCCGAAGGCGACAAGCTTTTTACCGTTTTTGTGAGCGTCACGAATTTGGCACCACTGGGCCACCTGAATGTCGTATATCCATCTGGTGTCGGGGTTCAATTCCAAGGAACGTGCCAGTTTGCTTTCGGCGGTTTCTGCAATAAAGTCTAAGGTGCTCATTTCGCCGCTGACTACCCTTGGCGTGTTGTCAATATATCCGGCCATATCTTAGTCCTCCTTCTCTACCATTTCAATAAATGCTTCGGCACGAATCTCAAGCTGACCCATGTTGGCTAGCTTTTGTTCACGCTCCAGGTTTAGCTCCGGCAGTCCCAAAGCCTTCAGCTCCTTCTCCAGCATTACGTTTTCGCCGCCCCAGCACTCGCAGTTTTGCATCTTTTGATAGATAACGCCGTCGGCTTTATACTCCTTGGCTCGGTTTAGTATAAATTCGTGAAGCTCATTACGATTGTCAATCATTCTGGGACAGATAAGACGCTTCATGTAATAATCGGACACGGAGCCTAAAATGTCGTCCCCAAGAACAATATCCCGTTCAAAGGGCATGGTGCCATAGCAAAGAGCGTCGGCAACCACAAGACCGCCCTTTTTTTCAATGGCGCTTATGTAGTCGGGGGTGTCAAGAGAGGAACCAATCATCAGTATGCGGGCACGGTAGTCGGTGAGCGGCTCACGCTTTTTTGCGTCCTCAAGATAGGCGCTGAGCATGGCGTTGAAATCCTCCACATCGTTGTCGGTGGCGTTAAGAAGGATGGTTAGAACCTCAGCGCCGGTTACAACGGGCTTATCCGCCTTTTGCAAGGACAAAAGCTCACGAACAAGCCGGCGCTGCTCGTTAAAAATCGCAACGGAGGCTTTAAGCTTTTCATCGGTAAGCTTATTACCGGAGAGCTTTTCAAGACCTTCAATAAGCTCCTCAAGGTCATTTTTAAAGAATTTCAGGGTGGTGTCGGTTCTCATGCGTGGTACACCCAATTCAAAGATAAACTGGTCGCTGCGTCCGGACTTTTCGCAAATCCACTTCCAGTTATCGTAAATTCTGACTGCCTGCATGCAGCCGTCTGTAACGACAATGCCGTCTAAGTCGTAGGTTTTGTTCAGAAGATACTGGAGGATGGATTTTGCAAAGGTGCAGCTAAAGCTGGACATCCAAACCTCGGCATCGCTGTAATCATCACAGCCGGTGGCACGAAGGCGTACTGGCATGATGTCCAGCGCATGCAAAATTTCCAGCGGCACGAAGGCACACACTATACCAATTGCCTTCTTCCCACTTTCCCTCCATGCGGCGATTGACTCCCGGGAAATTTTTGCGTCTAATAGCTTTT
>CAZJYY010000096.1:0-6487 GCA_964550315.1 uncultured Oscillospiraceae bacterium
GCCATAAGAAGGTTAAGAACCAAAGTAAGGATAACGAAAGCAAGGCCAACCCACTTGGTCATCTTAGCAAGCTTTGCATCCCAGGTAACTGCCTTTGTCTTGGTCATGAAGGTGTCCGCAGCACCGGAGATAGCACCGGAAAGACCGCTGCGCTTGCCGGACTGAAGAAGGACAACGCAGATAAGAAACAGGCAGGTAAGTAGCTGAATGATGGTGAGAATAAGAGTGAGAACGTTCATGATGCCAATCCTTTCAATAAGAAAAATGGGTCAAACCCCATAATATACACATAGTCACAACGTGCATGTTACCATACACTACCGTGTTTTTCAAGTGTTTTTTTAGAACGGTGCAAGAAAAAACTGATTATTGCTGTCCCAAATGGTAAATTAGAAGAAAATACGGTCTAATCACGGCAAAGCCAGCACACCGTAGTGTCCGCAGGCTGCATACCTAATCTTTTCTGCAGAGCAATGGAAGCCTCGTTTCCCACAACAACCTGACTGTATGGCGTGCGGCCCTGCTGCAAAAGTTTTGCCATAAGTGCCGAGCCAAGACAAAGAGCAAGACCCTGCCTTCGATATTGGGGCAAAACCTCCAAAAGTCCCATGCTTCCTTCACCGTGGCAGCCGATAAAGCCCATAAGCTGAGAGTCCTTGTATGCACCGATCATCCCCTGCTCAATGCAGTATTGAATATACTCAAAATTGCTGGCGTGACTATAATGCTGGAAAATAAAGGCGGCTTCCCCCGGCGATATCGTTTTAAGCTCAACACCCGGGGGAGCGGGAATATTTGGCGGTGTGGAGTTGAGATAAACATACTGGAAGCATTCCATGTCCAATCGAAGGCCGAGCTCTTTTATGAAAGGAGCCTTAAATTGCGGCTGATGAAGAACCACAAGCTCAGCATCAGACATAAGGGGCAAAACCTCACTGAGGCAGGCTTCACCGGACAGGGAAAGCATATATACGCAGCCGGGACGATTGTATATTAAAACACCGTCCGGTGCGGCATAAAGGATGTCACCTTCGTTCATGTTAAGAGTTAAAAGCATGTCGGCATGAAGAAGCTTGTCCTTGCTTAGATAGTTGTAAGCTGTGCTGTGCATGGAGTGTCCTTTCTCTATTGACCTAATTTTTTAAGAAGATACCCCTCCCGCGCACCGTAGGCGCTAAGGGATATGGAGCGGGTGCCGCAGTATTCCACAATTGCGGAAAGGATGCTCATGCCCGGGATAATGGTGTGTACTCGATCAGGTGTGGTGCGAAGAATGAAGCGCTGGCGCTGAGATTCGTCCGCATTAAGCACACACTTCAGACTTTTAAGCTCCTCGCCTGTGATGGACTTGCTGCTGCCTTTAAAGCTGAAAAGGTCGTTATAAAGCTTAAAGGTGCCCCGGATACTGCCGCCAACACCGCAGATGTCGGCAGTAAAATGGGGTGGAAGCCATTTTATCTGGGAAAGGTGCCCCAAAGCCTCCGAGACAATGGCCCGCTCCTCCTTTTCTGTTGGGAAAAGACCGGATACATGGCGGTTATAGGAGTTCAGAGAGCCCATGGGAAAGCTTACGGTATCTTCAATACGCCCGTTTTCAAAAGAGACAATTTCTGTACTGCCTCCACCAATGTCCACAAGAAGGCCGCTGGTCAGAGCGGAGCTGTAGGTGGCACCGAAGAAGTCAGCTTCAGCCTCTTGACGGCCGGAAATAAGGTCAATTGTAAAGCCGCTGACGGCTTGAATTTCTTCCACGGCCTCGGCACTGTTTTCAATGTTTCTCAGGGAGGCAGTGGCAAAAACAAAAACGTTTTCAATGCCGAAGTTTTCAAGAATTTCACGGAAGGACAAAAGCGCCTTGCAGGCACGCTTGATTCCTTCGGGTGAAAGGCGCTTGTCCTCATCGATATAGGACACAAGACCTGCCTGCTCCTTTTTGTTTATAAGGGGTTTAAGCTTTGCACCGTCCCAATCATAAATTGAGAGTCTTATGGTATTTGAACCAATGTCGATAACGGAATATAGCATTATAATTTATCCTTTTTTTTGTGATATAAGGACTATTTAAATAGTCCGGAGAAAAAGTTCTTTAGCCTTGTCCAAAGAGATATTTTACCCGAAGAAGCCTTGCTTTTTGCAGCATCTGAAATTGCTTCTTTCATCAAAAGCTCCTGACTGCTTATCCCGTCAGAGCTGTTGCGCTTGCGCTCATAGGTGCCGTCGCTTTTAAGCACCCTTGCCTTTGTGGTGTCCTTAAAATTTAGCTCAAGAAGGTGGTTTATCTGACGCTTGACCCGAGGGTCCTTTATGGGGCAGGCAAGCTCCACACGGCGGCTCATATTCCTTGTCATAAGGTCGGCAGAGGAAATGTAAAGCTGTTGGGAATCCCCTTTACCAAAGCTGTATATCCGAGAATGCTCAAGAAAGCGACCCACAATGCTCATTATGAAAATATTTTCCGTGAAGCCCTCAATTCCGGGAAGAAGGCAGCATATGCCCCTCACCAGAAGATATATCTTCACTCCGGCGCAGGAGGCCTCGGAAAGCTTTTTTATGAGGTGAAGGTCGGTTACGGAATTTACCTTCATAACGATAAGACCGTCGCTGCCCTTGGCAATTTCGCCGTCGATGAAATCCTCAATGCGGCTGCGCATGTATGACGGGGATATTAAAAGAGCCTTATAGCTGCCCTCAAGACAGGACACAGACATGTTTTTGAAAAATTCGTCTGCGTCAGCGCAGATTTCGGGATCCTCGGTAATAAGGCAAAGGTCGGTATACTGCTTGACGGTGGTTTCATTATAGTTTCCCGTGCCTATTTGGACAAGGCGCTTTAGGCCGCCCTTGTCCCGTCGGGTGATAAGGCACAGCTTGGAGTGAATTTTATAGGTTTCAAAGCCGTATAAAATGCGCACGCCGGAGCTTTCGAGCTGTTCGGACCAGTCAATGTTGTTCTGCTCGTCAAAGCGGGCACGAAGCTCGATTATAACAAGCACATCCTTGCCGCTTTCCGCAGCGGCGCAAAGGTATTCAACGAGCTTTGCGTTTCTCGCAAGGCGGTAAATGGTTATTTTTATTGACAGTACGTCCGGATCAAGAGCACTGCTTCGGATAAGCTCCAAAAAGGGGGTCATGCTGTGGTAGGGGTAGGATAAAAGCATATCCCCGCCGCCCCTTTTGAAGTAAGCTCCCTTTGCCGGTAGCTGGGGGGAAAAGGGGGCATAGCAAATTCGGCTTCGCAGCTCCTCCGACAGCCGTGACTGCATGGGAAAAACGAAGGAGAGGTCCAGAGGTACCTCCGTGCGGTAAATCATTCGGGGTGTTGCTTCAAGCCTTTTAAGAAGCATTTCCTTAAGCTCCGACGAGAGCTTGCCCCGAACCTCAATACGAACAACCGCAAGCAGTCTGCGCTTTTTTACAAGCTTTTTCATAACAGAGCGGAAGTCCTCGTTTTGGTCAAAAAATTCCTCGTCATCGGGGCTGATGTCAGCATTACGGGTAACGCAGAAGATACACTTTGATTTTATTTTAAGCCGATCAAAAATGTCGGCGGCATACTCGTAAACAATATCGCTTGTGTGAACATAGCGCAGTCCCTCGCCGGGGAGGTAAACCACGCTGGGGAGCGCCGGAGGTAGCGCAACTATGCCGAAGGAGCCGGCGTCCCGTCCGTCAAAAGCAACGGCAATGTGGGGCTGCTTATTTGCGGCAAAGGGAAAGGGGTGAGAAGCGTCCACAATATGGGGCGAGAGTATGGGCAGTATACGTGTAAGAAAATACTGCCTTACGAATTTAGCGTCACCCTGGGAAAGCTCACAAAGCCGCAGCGGCCTTATGCCGAAGCTGCGAAGGCTGGAAAGTACCTCTTTATAGATGTGGTCACGCTTTTTGTAAAGGTCTCGAACTGCGGGGTAAATGGCATCAAGCTGCTGAGTTGGGGTCATTCCGGTTTTGTTGTCACGGTTTTGCTCGTTGCTAACGGAGAGGTCAAAGCGGCTTCCGACCCGCACCATAAAAAACTCGTCCAAATTGCTTGTGAAGATGGACAGAAACTTAAGCCGCTCAAAAAAAGGCACATCCTCGCCCACAGCTTCGGACAGGACACGTTCATTGAATTTAAGCCATGAAAGCTCGCGGTTTTGTGTGTATATCATGCCCCGGTTCCTTTCTTTTGGGGGATTGTTGGGATAAAAAATGCTTATAGTATGGGCGACAGTTCCGATAAAGCGTCCATTCTGAACTGCTCAATTGTTTTCATAGGCAGTGAAGAGCTTGAAATAAGGTCTTGTATGTACTTGGATAGCTTTGTCGGCACATCAAGGGTTCTAATAATTTCGTTGTAGTCGTGTATAAAATCCTTGTAGCGCTGCTTTGAGCTTTCAACAAACAAAGCTTGATATTCCTCCGGCCAGCAGCCGCTGGTTTCATGGCCGGTAAAGGGGTCTATAATTTTCGGTACAAAAACAATATTCCAGGGGTTCTCAAAGAGAAAAACATTTTTCGTTTTCCCGAAGATGTGGGATACCTGATAATTAAAAATGTTCTTATTTCGCTTAAGGCCCGTTAACTGAGAGATAAGTGCCTGGGGCTTCATGTTATTTGTTGGGTCCTTTATCACGCATGTGTTTCCAAGAAGAAGCTTATAAAAATTGGTATATAGCTCAGTGCCATGGGCATCCCGACCGTAGCCTCGGATATAAACAGGCTTATTATTATATATTCTTGATTTCAAGGAATCCCAATTTTGACGGACAACGTCATATTCGGGAAATACGGTTTCTTCCAGTCCGAACGCATATAAGTCATCTTTTTGTATGTCAAATCTATTTAAAAATCTTTCGTAAGAATCCATCTCAGCTCAAAGCCTTTCTATCAAGTAATGCCACTGTCTCAACATGATTGGTGTGGGGGAACATGTCCACGGGGACTATTTTACGCACCTTATAGCCTGCCTTTGTGAGAACCGCCAAGTCCCGTGCCTGAGTTTCAGGATTGCAGGAAATGTAGACAATTTTGTTTGGGGCAAGGTCAATGAGCGACGCAAGAAATTCCTCGCTGCAGCCTGCTCTGGGTGGGTCGGTGAAAACCACGTCGGCACTCCTGCCATCTCTTGCCATACGGGTCAAAAATTTTCCGGCATCCATACAGTGAAGCTCAACATTGTCCGCTGCATTTTGTTTTGAGTTTTCCTTGGCAAAGCGAAAGGCCTCTTCGCAGCTTTCCACAGAGATGACCTTTTTTGCCCTGTCTGAGGCAATGATGCCTATGGTGCCAACGCCGCAGTAGGCGTCCACCACAGTTTCATCGCCGGTAAGTCCGGCAAGGGAAATTGCAGTGCTGTAAAGCTTCTCCGTCTGCTCAGGATTAACCTGGAAAAAAGACTGTGCACCCATGCGGAAGGATTTTTCGCAAAGGCTGTCCTCAATATAACCATTGCCGAAAAGAATTTCGGTGCTTTTACCCAGCACAAGATTGCGGCGGTCGCAGCTAACCGAGCACAGCACCGTGGAAATATCCGGATGGGCAGCAAGAAGCCCGGCCACAAACTCACGGCGCTTTGGGAAGCGGTCCCTGCCAACACCTAAGGCCACGAGCATTTTCCCCGTGCTGCGGGAGCGGCGAATCAGGGCGAAGCGAAGCACGCCGCTGTTGCGAAAATCATTGTACACGGGGATGCGGTACTTCTCCATAAGCTTTCTTATGGTTACGCCGACAGCGTCACAGTCGGGATGGTCTATCATGCAGGTATCCATGGCCGCAACAAGCGCCTTGGAGGACTGCCAAACGCCGGAAATAAGCTTTCCGTTTTTAAGTTGTCCGTAGGCTATTTGAACCTTGTGACGGTAATTGAGCGGATTTTCCATGGGGATAATGTCCGAAACGTGGCAAAAGCTGCCCAAAAGCCCGATGACTTTACGCTCCTTAAAGGAAAGCTGCTCGTCATAATCCATGTTCTGGAGCTGGCAGCCGCCACAGCTTCGGAATTGGGGGCATCCGTTGCCAGAGCCGGTTCTCTTTTCAGCCATAATCAGACCTCCCTCACAAGCAGCAGCACAGTCTCAACGTGGGCGCAGCGGGGGAACATATCCACCGCCATACCTTTTTGGGGAAGATAGCCATTTTCGGAAAAATGCTTCACGTCACGGGCGAGAGTTGCAGGGTCACAGGAGACGTAAACCACCCTTAAGGGGCACATTTTGCATATTATGTCAACCACGTCCGGGGCGAGACCCTTTCTCGGCGGGTCCACCACCACGGCGTCGGGACGGATGCCCTCCGCTGCAAGCTGTGCGGCGGCGAGGGAAGCGTCGGCACAGATGAAGCGGACGTTTTCAATGCCGTTTTCCTCTGCGTTTCTGCGGGCGTTTTCAACAGCGGCTTCGACGATTTCGGCACCGATTACCATTTTTGCTTTTTTGGCAAGGCAAAGGCTGATGGTGCCCGTGCCGCAGTAAAGGTCAAGCACCGTACCCGTACCGCCAAGGTATTC
>CAZJYY010000097.1:0-6337 GCA_964550315.1 uncultured Oscillospiraceae bacterium
CTGTTGGATTCATCAAAGCTTGGCGGGGTCATGCCGCTAAGCTGGGACTGAAGATCGTCAACAATAAGCTGCTGGGCACTGGCTTGAGCCTTAAGGCTTTCAAAGGAGGCTCTTGCTGAATTATAATCCGCCTGGGAATAGGCGTTTGTAAGCTGCTTTGCCTTTGCATCGTCCAGGGCCTTCTGTGCCCTTTCGATGTTCCGCTTTTCCTTGGCATAGCTGCCGTCTCCGGAGTCCAGAAGCGCTTCTTTATAAGCGTAAAGCGCACTGTCAAGAGCATCCTGCGCCTGCTTTATTTCAGCACTGTCCGCATCGGCAAAGTTTATAAGAACATCGCCGACCTTCACGCTGTCGCCAAGCTTCACGGGGACGGAAAGCACCTTGCGGGTCTGATTGGTCTTGACCTCAAAGCTCTCGTTGGCCGTTACGGTGCCGCTGCCCCTAATCTTTGCATTTATGGAGCCGGATTGGACGTACTGGGCCGCCACCTCCGGAAGGGTGCGGTTCATCCAAGTGTTGGAGAAAAAGGTCAGAAAAAGCATCACCGATAAAAAGATTATGGCGACGTTTTTGACCCAGCCTCTCTTCTTCACCTTCTGCTCTGTCATAGTTGGTACGTCCTTTCAAATAATTGGTTTACATAATTTTAGCCCTTCACCGAGCCGGAATGGGTGATGCCCTCTACCAGTGCCTCCTCGCCGTGGAGGAACAAAAGCAGCGGCGGGATAAGATAAATTGTGGCAACGGCAAAGGCTATTCCAACCTCACCGGAGCTGATGGTGGATAGAAATACTGAAAGGGGCTGCTTTTCCGGGTCAGGCAGAAGAATAATCGGCTGCTCAACCATGTTCCAGTAGTCAATAAACACCAGAATTACTATGGAATAGATGGCGCTGCGGCACTGGGGTATGCAGATTTTCGTGAAAACCTGCCACTCGGTTGCACCGTCGATTTTTGCCGCTTCAATAAGTGCTGCGGGTATGCGCCGCATGAATTTCGTAAGCAGGAATACGGAAAACGGGGCAAAAACTCCGGGGAATATTATGGCCCAGCGTGTGTTCAAAAGCCCCAGCCAATCCGACACCAAATAGTTTGGCACCAAGGTGACCTGATACGGCATCAGCATAAGTATAACATAAAAGAAAAATAGAAACGACTTAAATTTTCCTCGGTATCTTGTGAAGCTGTAGGCAGCTAAAAGCGCCACCCCAACCTGCAATATTACAATCGGCACTACAAGAATAACCGAGTTCCAAAATTTAATAAGAAATTCCGGGCTTTTTAAAAGAGAGGTCACATATTGGCTCATCGTGACCTTATCCGGAATGAACTTCAAGTTTACCTTCTCGGAAACATACGTCTTATTAGAGCTGGTGGCATTTTTAAAAACCGTACCGTAGTTTGCGGAAATCTCGCTTTCCGACATGAAGCTGTTTGTAATGGTCAGCACAGTGGGAAGCAGGAAAATCAGGGCAAACACGGCCGCAAGAATGGTAAGCGCAGCCCGTCCAAAATAGTGTTTTTTCTTCATCCCTCCACGTCCTTTCCAAGCTTGTCCTCAAAGACGAAGAGGAGCGCTATAATAACCACCATCACCAGCGCCATAAGCACTGCCGCCGCTGACAGCTTCTGATAGTCCAAAGATTTAAAGGTGTTGTTCATAAAATGCTGAAGCATATATAAGCTCTCCACCGGGTATTCGCCAGTGAGGAGAAATACCTCACGGAATACCTTAAAGGAGTTAATAAGCGAAAGTATTGTTACAAAAAGGAAGGTCGGGGAAAGGTACCTTGCGGTGATATGCCAAAACTTGTACCACCCGGAGGCCCCCTCCAAGTCGGCAACTTCTATAAGATCCTTTGGAATGTTGTTTAAAGCCGCCATGAAAAGAATCATGTTATAGCCAAGGTTCTTCCACAGGAAAAGCGTGACAACCACCACTTGGGCATAGTCTGACTTCAGCCAGTCGATCTTGTCTACGCCGAAAATGGCAATAAAGTCGTTGAACATGCCGTTATTGGCAAAAACCACCTGCCAGATAAGTACAACTGATGCCACAGGCACCATCATAGGGGAAAGAAAAAAGGTGCGAAAGCGGCTTTTTAGGGGGATGCGAGCTTCCAGCATTTCAGCCAGAAGCAGTGACAAAATTACCGCCAGGGGCACTGCTACTGCCGAGAAAATCGCCGTATTTTTCGCTGCGGTTTTAAAGGCGGAATTCTTTGTTAATGCAATAAAATTGTCTAAGAATACAAAGTCACTTTGAATTGGGTTATTTATAAGTGAATAATAAACTATAACAAAAAACGGTACAATGAAAAACACACCGACACCAATTATGCTTGGCGAAATAAATGCAAAATCCCGCAAACGGTTTCTGGTGCGCTCTGAAAGGCCGCCCCATTTTCTCTTTATCAATGTTTTTTTCATCATATCGCCTCTTTTCCGCATTTGCGGGGACGCATAGGGAGTGCGTCCCCGCAAACATTTTTGCGTATCTAGCTTATCTTTGCTCGTTAATATAAATCTTCATGCGGCTCTGGATAATGCTTGCAATCTCGTCAACAGATTTTTCACCGGCAAAATAGATGTTTGCCTCTTCCTTGATGATGTTCATAAGGCTTTCATCCTGAGTTGCGGTTCTTTCAACGGAGTTAATAAGGCTGTTGATAAGGTCTGCATCCGCCTGAGTAAGAGCATAAAACTCTATCTGGCTTCCGTCGGGCAGGCCCATGCTACCGATGGATATGGGATTTCCCTCACTATCATACTCCTGCTTCATTGCTTCCGCAAGCTTTTCATCGAACACGTTCTTGTTAATGGGAAGATTCCACATACTCTTCTGATATTCCTCGGTGAGAAGAGTGCGCATGAACGCCCATGCTCCTTCCTTGTACTTGCAGGAGCTGGTCATTGCAAGACCGCCGCTGACCATTGCAAGAGTTCCATTTTTATCTTCACTGGGGAAACCCTTGAAGGTGATGGGCTGGTTTGAGAACTGTGCCTTGGTCTCCTGAATGCTCCACTGAAGGTCATAAAGGTTAAACACGTTCATAATCTGGCGGCCCTCAGCAATAAGAGTTGTGGGGTCTATCCAGTTTTCATATTCGCTGTCATCAATCTTCTCGGGGAAGGAGTTTGCAAACTCTAAAAGTGCCTTAAACTCGTCTGAATCGAAGCTGCATTCGCCGGTTTCCCAGTCCATATAGCTTTCCATGTTCAGCATGCAGAACACATTAAATACCTGCTCCTTGGTCATATAAAGGCCAAAGGGTGCATCTGCCTGGGGATTTTGCTTTATAATCTCCTGCATTTCACGCATGGTCCAGCCGGGCTCCTCGCCCACTACGGAGCTTGCACCCACCATGGACATTATCTGGAAGGAGGGAATAAGGGGATAAAGCTTTTCCTCAACCTCAAAAGCCTTGAGAATGCTGGGGAAAAAGTCCTCTCTTGAAAGCTCGCTGTCACTGTCGATAAAGGGATAAAGGTCTTCCAAAAGTCCCTTGGAGGCATACTGCTTATAGGGCAGGTTGTCAAGCTGAATAATGTCGGGAATGTTTCCGGAGATTATCTCGGTGTTCAACTTTGTTATGCCGGCGCTCCAGTCCTCATCGCTGTTAAATTCGGAATAATCCTTAATTTCAATTTTATATTCTGGGTTGGTCTTGTTAAACTTGAGAATTTCTTTCTTTATGTTCCAATCAAGCCACACGGTTGCATATGTAATAACCTTTTTCTCCGCAACCTCGCTTCTGGGAGTTTTGGTCAGGGTAAGCACCTCGAAGGTAGCGCCGCCCTCGTTATCCCAGTTATTTGAAATTGCAAAAACATTGCCGTCGTCAAGGACAGTACTATACTGTATTCTGTCGCCGTCAACCTCGCAGTTGATCCAGGTAAGGATTTTTTCTTCCTTATCCTCGTCAAGCTTGTAGCCATAAAGGGAGCTTCCGTCGGTGTAGCAGAAGTCGTAAAGGTTTCCACCGGAGCTGGTGTTCCAAACGTCGGAGGAAATTTTGAATTCCTTGCCCCAGCCCTTTGCTGCGACATCTATGGTTTTAAGAACTCTTCCGGCATCTCCGCTTGTGCTTACGCCCACGCTGCCGTCTCTAAGGGTAATGAAACGATCGAACCAGCCGCCGTCGGTTTTCACCTTAAAGTTAAAGCTGCCGTCGGCATTCAAAACGTAAACAATGCCGGAATCCTGGCCAAGATATACGTTGCCGCTTTTATCAACGTACATATCGTTTATATATACGCCTCTGTTATATCCGTTTTCCTGCTCGGGCTTTTCAATAAACTCTGTCAAATCAAGCTTTGTAAGCTCGGCACCGGTTTCAGAAAGCTTGCGAACAGTGTATTCGGAGATATCTTCCTTATGGTACTGCCAGGGATCCTCTGTGGTCTCGTCAAAGCCCTCGGGCAAATCGAAAATTGTCGTTCTTACGTTCTCAAGCGCCCAAAGATTGCCCTGAGTGTCAGCCGCAATGCGGTTGAGTCCGGCGCTGTTGTAATTGCCCTCCGGCGCTGTGGGATAGACATAGTCACTGAGCTGTGTAAGTCCCGTGCCATCGGTTTTCACCTTGTATAAACGGGGAACATATGTAACGTCCCACTGAGGGGCTTCGCCGTCCGGTACCCCGGGGGCTACCGGTGCGGTATCTACAACAACGTCAGAGCCGGTACCCACCGCGGACACAACAGCTCTGGGCTCTGCCGCAACTGCGCCGCCCTCAACTGTTCCTCCGCTCTGATTTGCATAGTACTCATCCATTTCCTTCTGCATCTTTTCCAGCTCTTCGGGGGTAATAACCGAGCCGTCAGATCTGGTCGGTGCATTCATCGTGAAATAAATCGTGTCCCCTACGCAGGTAATGTTGTTCATTTCTGTAATTTCCTTAGGGAAGGAGGCGTATTGGGGAACAAAAACGAACTCTGAGAGCTCCTGTCCGCCGTTATCGCCTTTTTTGCCGCAGGCAGAAAGCGGAATCGCAAACATTACAATCGCAAGGAGCAGCGCAACAGTTTTTATGAAACCTGTTTTCCTCATTCTTAATAATCCTCTTTTCATCGTCATTGCTGTTCTATTCGTGTTAATACAGTTGAGAATATACCATTGTAGAAGTTTATTGTCAAGTCCCCGTCTACCGTCAGATTGCAGGGGCAGAACAGCATTATTTTTTGGACGTTGCCGTATAAATAAAGTTCCAAAAATTTGGAAAATAAAATGAGTTTTTTGCATTCACATCAGCATTTATATTATAAATAAGCTTCATCCCGTAAAAAGGCAAAAATCCGGTGTTGATTTTCGTCTTTTTACGGGATGAAGCATTCATATTAAATATTGTGCAAACCGGCTACTTCGCAGCTATTTCGTCAAACCACAAATCACGCAGGCTGTCCGGCATTGCCTCATACATTTGTTCGGCAATTTCTTCAGGAGAACTGTCGTATTTTCCGTTCACATAGTCGAGGTTAACAGATACCGCACCGTAAACGAAAAGGGAAAGTTTGAACCGCTCCTCGGAGCTTAGGGGCACTCCCCTGCACCTTTCAGCCACCCTCTCCACGGTTTCGTAAGAGTAGTCGTACAGCGCTTCCGAATATGAGTTTGTGCCTATGTAGGAAAATGCGTTCTTCTCCCTGTTTTTGTTGCGGTTCGACGCAAGGAATATTTTCAAAAACAGCTCTCGCCAGCTATGGCACTTATGGGATTTCATCCACTGGTCAACCTGCCGCTTGTAGCTGTAATACATTACATCGTATTTATCAAGGTAGTTCCTGTAAAAGGTTGATTTGGAAACCCCGCTTTTTTCAATTATCATTTTCACCGTAATTGTGTTTAGGGGATAATCCTTTAAAAGCTCATTAAAGCAGTCCAAAATGTGGTCCTTGACAAGATTGACCATGCGTCCACCTCCGACGTTTGACTAAAAAGGTCGATTTTTTGTGAATATCGCCCTTTTTTATACTATACATTATCATCGTTTTTGTGTAATGAGCCACTTTTTTTACATAGTACCACATTGGAACACAATTGTAAATGAGTTTCTTTTTAGACGACGGAAATGTAATATAATCAACTCAAAGAGAACCACCGCCGCACCATGAGTCCGACTTTCATAAGCTTGTCAAACAGCAATTGCATAGTTCAATTTGTGTCCTCTACTGAAACAGCCTTCCTGCGAATATGATTTCAGAGGGGCATTTTTGATACATCGTCATGCAGGTCAGCCCTGTCCGATAGATGGTACGAACAGTGCCGGCCACCGACTTAGCGACTGAAAAAACAAAAGGAGGACAACCATGTGAATTACGAAAAGCTATTAGACGCAAA
>CAZJYY010000098.1:0-6297 GCA_964550315.1 uncultured Oscillospiraceae bacterium
TATCCTCGCCGGAGAAAAGGAAATTTCCCAAAAGCGTCTTTGAAAAGCCGCATAGGTGGGGGTTTATCTGAACATCGGTTTTGTGAATAAGCTCTGAAGTCAGCCTGCTGTCCTCTGATATTCGCGTTATAAAAATATCAGCGCACACAGGAACACATCCGCAGGCATAAATAATCTCTACCGGGACGCTGCCGGTAAAAAGCACGGTTTTTTTCCCATTTTCCCGGGCCTCGAGCACAGTACGGATATAATTTTTAAGAGCTTCGGGCGACCTTGGCCTGCCGTAGCGGTCGCAGCCGTCCGCCTCACTTTGAGCAAGGACATATTCAATGGATGAAATTGAAGATTGAATCATGCAAACCTCCGAACATGCTTTAAATGCACAAGACGCCACTCTCCACAATACTCAGCTTGGGAAAAAATCTGGTAAAATGGCGATTTTGCTGCTCTTTTAGTAATATTGTAACATATTATGTCTTTTCCTGCAATCTCAAGACCTTATATCTCTTTGAAAAATTCCACGAACGTGGTACAATTATTTAAATAAATCATCGTACATGATTTAAAGTCAATTGACAAAAATACAGGAGGCGCATCAAATGAGTATAGTAAAAAACGAGCCAAAAAGGAAAAACAAGCTCCTTCAAGCAATCCGTGCTCAGTTAGAGCACCGTGCATTTTGGCTATACCTTCTTACGGACGAAGCCAAGAAAAAGGGCCTTGACCCCATGGAATACGCCCCTGCCGCCATTTCACGCTGCGGTGCGTCCCAAGGCTCCGAGCTTGTGTCGAAGGGCAGAACCTCCGATTTGACCGGTCTTAAAAAGACCCTTTTCACTCTTCCGGCAAGACTGGTTTTTGAAATGGACATTGTAGAGAGCACCGCCGACAAGCTTTACATAGATTTTCATTACTGCCCGTTGGTGAAGGCCTGGCAGAACGCAGGCTGCAGCGATGATGAAATCGCCCAGCTTTGCGATATCGCCATGTGCGGCGACCACGCCATTGGAAAGCAGTACGGCAGCACCCTTGAGCTTCCCAAATGTATCGCCAAGGGTGATGAAATCTGTGCTTTGAGATATAACAAATCCAAATAGTATCTATTTAGGAGATTTTATGAAGAAGGTACTCATACTTGCCACCGGCGGCACCATATCCTCCAAGTCGGGGGAGCATGGCATGATTCCCCAGTCCGCCCCATCGGAGCTTTTGGGCACACTGGAGGAGTTTCGCAGATATTATGACATTACGTATAAGGCCGTCCTAAATTTGGACAGTTCCAACATTCAGCCAGAGGAGTGGCAGCTTATTGCCAAAAGCGTTTACGATGCCCTCCCCGATTATGACGGCATTGTCATCACCCACGGTACAGACACCATGGCTTACACTGCGTCCATGCTTAGCTTTATGCTTTGCAATCTTCATAAGCCCGTTGTGCTTACGGGAAGCCAAATTCCCATTGGACTGCCCCTCTCCGATGCCGCCGGAAACCTTGCAACAGCCTTAGCTGCCGTTGATCACGACGTTATGGGCGTTTCCATTGCCTTCAACCATAAGCTTATTGCGGGCTGCCGTGCCGTAAAGGTACGCACCATGGGCTTTGATGCCTTTGAAAGCGTCAATTCACCGGACGTGGGGGAATTTTTTGCCGACGGCGTCCGTCTTTTAAGCCGAAGGGTGAGTCCCCACAAGGGCGGCTGCCTTCTTCTGCCACAGCTTTGCAACGACGTTTTTCTTCTAAAGCTCATCCCCGGCACAAACCCGAAAATTTTCGACAGCCTTGCTGCGCTTAATTATAAGGGCATTGTGGTGGAAACCTTCGGCGCAGGTGGCATGCACTACCTTCGCCGTGACCTTTCTCCGAAAATCGAAAGTCTTGTGAAGGCTGGCATACCCGTGGTGGTGTGCAGCCAGTGCCTTTACGAAACCAGCGACTTTTCCCTGTACGAGGTGGGACGAAGAATCCTGGCAACCGGTGCGATCCAAGCTCTTGACATGACCACCGAGGCCGCAGTAACAAAGCTTATGTGGGCTCTGGGGCAAACAGGCGACATAGCGGAAATACGAAAAATCTTCGCAACCAATTACGCCGGGGAAATAAATTTATTATCGGCAACTTAAAGCATGAAAAACATTTAAACCCACGGCCAAGGCCGTGCACTCAAAAAAAGAGGACGGCAATTGCCGTCCTCTTTGGGGTTTTATTAGGGTATTCCTTATTTATTCTTCATAACCGACTTCATTCTCATACCGTGGTCTAATATACGCTTTCTTATACGAAGGTTGCTTGGAGTAACCTCCAAAAGCTCGTCGTCAGCAAGGAATTCCATGCTCTGCTCAAGACTCATCTGACGAGGCGGAATAAGCCGCAGCGCATCGTCACTTCCGGAAGCACGCATATTGGTAAGCTGCTTTTTGCGGCAGACGTTTACGGAAATATCCTCCGCCTTGGGGCACAGCCCCACCACCATACCGGCATAAACAGGCACGCCGGGGCCGATAAACAGCGCTCCTCTGTCCTGAGCGTTGAAAAGGCCGTAGGCAACGGATTCACCCGTTTCAAAGGCCACAAGTGAGCCGGTGTTGCGGCGGGAAACCTCACCCTTCATGGGGGCGTAGCTGTCAAATATTGAGGCCAGAATGCCCTCACCTCTGGTATCTGTCAAAAACTCATTTCGGTATCCGAAAAGTCCTCTTGCGGGAACAAGGAACTCAAGCTTCATGCGGTTGCCCACAGGGGTCATTTGGATAAAGTCGCCCTTTCTGGAGCCCAGCTTTTCCATAACAGGACCGACGCTGTTTTCCGGCACATCCACCACAACACGCTCCATAGGCTCGCACAGCACGCCGTCAATTTCCTTGGTAAGCACACGAGGGGGCGAAACCTGAAACTCGTAGCCCTCACGGCGCATGGTTTCGATAAGGATGGAAAGGTGCATTTCTCCTCGTCCGGCAACATTGAAGCTGTCGCTGTTTTCAACGGCGGTAACCCGAAGGGAAACATCCTTCAGGGTTTCACGCATAAGACGGTCACGAATTTGTCGTGTGGTGACAAACTGTCCCTCCCGTCCGGCAAAGGGGCTGTCGTTGACTGCAAAGGTCATCTCAATTGTTGGTGCTGAAATGCGTACAAAGTCCAGCGGTTCCACACAGTCCGATGCACAGATAGTGTCACCAATGGTAATGTCCCCAATTCCGGAAAGGGCAATTATACTGCCGGCGGTGGCTGTTTCAACCGGCGCCTTGGCCAATCCTTCAAACTCGTAAAGGTTAACGGCCTTAGCCTTGCGGCTTTGCCCCTTGTTATGGTAATTGCAAACTGCAATCTCCTGATTTTGCTTTATTACCCCTCGCTCAATGCGGCCAATTGCAATTCTTCCAACATACTCATTGTAGTCAATGGCGGAAACCAGCATTTGAAGCGGCGCCGCAGTGTCTTGGTCCGGTGCAGGAATATAATTTATAATGGTGTCAAAAAGGGGTTTAAGGTCCGTACCCAGATTGTCCGGAGTAAGGGAGCAAATTCCCTGTCTTGCGGAGCAAAACAGCATGGGAGAGTCGAGCTGGTCATCGGTTGCATCCAAATCCAGCAAAAGCTCCAGCACCTCGTCAATTACCTCGTAAATACGCTGATCCGGCCGGTCAATTTTATTGACCACCACAATGACCCGATGGCCAAGCTCCAAGGCACGGCCAAGGACAAAGCGAGTCTGGGGCATAGGGCCTTCAGCGGCGTCCACCAAAAGGATAACGCCGTTTACCATTTTCAGTATACGCTCCACCTCGCCGCCGAAGTCGGCATGGCCCGGGGTATCAACAATGTTGATTTTCGTATCCCCGTAATGGATGGAGGTGTTTTTTGCAAGGATGGTTATTCCTCTCTCCCGCTCAAGGTCGTTTGAGTCCATAACTCTGTCCTGAACAGCCTGGTTCTCGCGGAAAGTGCCGCCTTGAGCAAGCATAGCGTCAACCAAGGTCGTTTTGCCATGGTCAACGTGGGCAATTATTGCAACGTTTCTGATATTATTCACTGTATCTCCACTTTTCTTGTAGATTTATTTCCAAAAACTTATTTTATCACCACTTTTCTAATAATGCAAGTAATGTTGCATAATAATATTGGTATTATTTAAACTTATTATCCATACCTTAATTGTAGACAAAATGTGCTTCTTCTGTATACTTGACGGTTTTGGCAGAAAGTAGTATCATACACTATATGTTAACCGATTTTTGCATCCAATAATGAAAGGATGTGCCGATATGGGCTTCATGAAGAAAAATATTTGTCCAAACTGTGGGGAGGAGTATTCTGCCCTCCGCCCAAGCTGCCCCGCCTGCGGCACCAGAAAGCCGCAGAGTAGTGCCCGCACCCCCGCCGCAACGGACTCTATCCGTCAAGGGACGGAGGCAAGCGCCCGCGCCCAGCAAAGTACCCGCTGGCAGCTTATTTTTGGTTTGTGCCTTGTGGCTGCGGTAATAATTGCGGTAATCGTCCTTATTACAACCACCCTGAACGGCAGCTACGACACTTACGCAACGCCAACACCCTCAGAGTCAGTTGAACCCACGCCTACGCCGACCCCAACACCCACCCCCACGCCTACTCCCACGGTGGAGGAGCTGAAAATGACCTTCCTAGGCACGGCAACAGAGGGATTTTCCATGGATATCGGCGACACCATCCAACTTAAGGAGTCGATTTATCCTCTTGAGATACTCGGTCCTGTTGAATGGTCCTCCGAAAACGAGGCTATCTGCACAGTCGACGACACAGGACTTGTAACCGGCGTTTCCAGCGGCACTACAAAAGTAATTCTGCGTTGCTATGGTGCAACGGCAGAGTGCGTTGTTCTTGTCCGTTAACGCACAACATTAACAACATCTATATACACACAAAAAACCAACGGACAGTGGCGGCTACGGCCTGCCGCTGTCCGCCTTTTAACGGAGACTTATTCTTATGAGAAACAAAAAAGAAGGACTTTCCCACTGGGCAATTTTTTATAACACCTTTAAAATGTCCGCCTTCACCATTGGCGGCGGCTATGTGATGATCCCCATGATGAAGGAGCGCTTTGTGGACAAGCTGGGCTGGATAGATTCCGACGAGCTTGCCGAGCTTACGGCGCTTGGGCAATCTGCGCCTGGCGCCATGGTGATAAACACCTCCGCACTTATGGGCTATCGTCTTTTGGGTTTTAGCGGGGCTGCCTGCGCCGTTTTGGGCACTGCTCTTCCTCCCCTTATAATTCTTGCCGCCGTGTGCCGCTTTTATGAGCTTATACGGGATAACACCTATGTTTCCGCAGCTTTTCGCGGCATGCGGGCAGGTGTCGCCGCAGTAATTGCGGACGTGGTTATAAGCATGGGTGCTCCATATTTTAAAAAGGATAAGCTTCCGTCCATTTTTATTATGGTGGCAGCCTTCCTTGCAGCATTTTTCCTTGATATAAATATAGCTCTGGTAATTGCCTCCTGCGGCGTTCTGGGGATAATAATAGGCGCAATTCACAGAAAGCAGGAGGGCAGGCAATGATTTTGATTGACCTTTTTGTGCAGTTTTTGTTTATTGGCATACTTGCTTTTGGCGGCGGCTATGCCGTGCTTCCCCTTATTCAGCAGCAGTGTGTGCTAGGCAACGGCTGGCTTACCATGACGGAGTTTTCCGACCTTCTAACCATTTCCCAAATCACCCCCGGGCCAATTGCAATAAACTCCGCCACCTTTGTGGGCATGAAGGTCGCCGGTATCGGCGGCGCTATTGCGGCCACCTTGGGTTTCCTTATTCCGCCCTTCATTGTGGTGTCGCTTTTGTTCTTTATCTTCAAAAAATATGGTAAGCTGACCTTTATGCAGGATTTGCTTGACGGGCTGAAGCCCGGTGTGGTTGCACTTATTGCTGTTGCCGCCTTTGATGTTCTTCGGGACTCTCTTTGGGGCGCAAATGCCATAAGTCTTGCCACCACGGACTTTTTTGCTGCCGGTTTGGCTCTTGTTGCCTTCATCGTCCTACGCAAATGGAAGGTAGGAGTAATCCGCACAATCCTTGCCTGCGGCGGCGTAGGTGTCCTTTGGGAACTGGCTTCCAAGCTAATATCGTAAAAATAAAAATCGGGTGTTGACAAACACCGCTGCCATGTTGTACAATAACTTCTGCTGACTGATGGACGATTGGCGCAGCTGGTAGCGCATCCGCTTGACGTGCGGGAGGTCACAAGTTCGAGTCTTGTATCGTCCACCACAACACCCGGTTGAAATAGATGGATATTGCTTTTATCGTCATATAAGTTCTAT
>CAZJYY010000099.1:0-6228 GCA_964550315.1 uncultured Oscillospiraceae bacterium
ACACGGGACGGCAGGCAGGTGCTTACAGACCAAATTTTTTCCCAGGCAGATCTTCACGCCATTTACGGCGGCGTTGTGCCCGAAATCGCTTCCCGCTCCCATGTGGAGGTCATTTCCCAGCTTGCCGACCGTGCCATAGCGGAGGCAGGTATCAAAAAGGGCGACTTGGATGCCATCGCCGTTTCCTATGCGCCGGGTCTTATCGGCGCTGTACTGGTGGGCGTAAACTTTGCAAAGTCTGCGGCACTGGGACTGGGTATCCCCCTTATCCCCGTGCATCACATAAAAGGTCACATTGCCGCAAACTACATTGCCTTTCCCGAGCTTGAGCCGCCCTTTTTATGCCTTGCCATATCCGGCGGCAACACACTTTTGGTCGATGTTAAAAGCTATACGGACATGACAGTGCTGGGTGCAACCCGTGATGACGCGGCTGGCGAGTGCTTTGATAAAACCGCCCGTGTTCTTGGCATGCCCTATCCCGGTGGAAAGCACGTTGACGAAACCGCCAAAAGCGGTGACGACAAAAAGTACGCTCTGCCCCGCTCCCATGTGGACGGAAACCCTTGGGACATGAGCTTTTCCGGCCTTAAAACCGCCGTTGTAAATCTTGTTCACAACGCCCAGCAAAAGGACGAGGAGCTGGACAAGCCCTCCCTTTGCGCCAGTTTTCAGCGTGCGGTTAGCGACAGTCTCGTTCCCCGCACCATGGAGCTTGCAAAAGAGCTTGGCTATGATAAGGTCGTTGTGGCAGGCGGCGTTGCGGCAAACTCCCGCATACGGGGTGATTTTGAAAAGGCCGCTGCGGCTGCGGGCAAAAAGCTCTATATGCCCCCGCTGAAGCTATGCGGCGACAATGCCGCCATGATTGGCTCTCAGGGCTACTATGAATACCTTGCCGGCACAAGGGGCGGCAGCGATTTGAACGCCTACGCCAATATGGAGGTCTGAGCTGTGAAGGTTGAATTTTTTACTAATAACGAAGGGGAAACCGAAAATACCGGTGCAGCTTTGGCAAAAACCCTTCGCCCCGGCACAGTTGTTGCCATGTACGGCGAGCTGGGTGCGGGAAAAACCGCCTTTGTCCGTGGTATGGCTCGGGGACTCTCTTGTCACGAGCGTGTTACAAGCCCCACCTTCACCATAGTAAATGAATACGAGGGCACAATGCCGCTGTTTCATTTTGACATGTACCGCCTTGGCAGCTCCGATGAGCTTTGGGGCATTGGCTGGGAGGATTATCTTAACAGAGCCGGTGTCTGCGTTGTGGAGTGGAGCGAAAATGTACTCGACGCCTTTGACGGAACGGAGATAAATGTGAAAATAGAAAAGCTTTCGGACTGCGAAAGACATATTTCAATTGAGGTGCCCGAGCTATGAGAATACTTGGTTTCGACTCCAGCGCAAAATCCGCCTCGGTAGCCATCTGTGATGACAGCGGCCTTGTTGCGCAATACTATCAAAACTGCGGTCTTACTCACAGCCGCACTCTGCTTCCTATGGCGGAGGATATGTTTAAAAATCTTGGGCTCAGTCTTTCCGACATTGACCTTTTAGCCGTTGCAAAGGGTCCCGGCTCCTTTACAGGCATCCGCATCGGGGTATCTGCGATTAAAGGACTTGCCTGGGCAGCAGAATTACCCGTGTGCGGCGTTTCCACTCTGGAAGCAATGGCGTGGAACGCACTTTGCGCCCCAAAAGACGCTGTTGTCTGCTGTGTAATGGATGCAAGACGTGGTCAATTCTATAACGCACTTTTTGAAATTGGTGACGGTGTACCCCTGCGTTTATGCGAGGATAGAGCCATTGACTCGGAAAATTTGGTTACGGAGATAAAAAATTTCGAAAAACCAATATTTGTTGTTGGAGATGGCGCTAATCTATGCTATAATACTTTGGAAAAAAACGGCGTAACCTCCGTCCTTGCTCCGGAACCTCTGCGAAATCAGTGTGCCTGGGGCGTTTGCATGGCGGCACAGGCCGCCAAACCTCAATCCGTTCACGAGCTACTTCCGGTTTACCTGCGTCTTAGTCAGGCAGAGCGAGAGCGGCAGGAAAGAATTTTCGGATAAAACACAAAGGGAGAAAGAAATATGAGCAAAGTAACCGTATTCGACCATCCGCTTATCCAGCACAAGCTGTCCATTATGCGGGAAAAGGACACCAGCGTTAAAGTTTTCCGTGAGTTGGTCTCTGAAATTGCCCAGCTTATGTGCTACGAAGTCACCCGTGATTTACCCCTTGAGGAGGTAGTCATTGAGACTCCTGTTGCAGAGGCCAAGGTAAACCGCATATCCGGCAAAAAGCTTGCCGTTGTTCCCATTCTTCGTGCAGGTCTTGGAATGGTGGACGGTATGCTCACTATGATTCCTAATGCAAAGGTCGGTCACATTGGCCTTTACCGTGACCCCGCCACTTTGGAGCCGGTAAAATACTACTGCAAGATGCCCACCGACATAGCCGAGCGTGATGTTATTATCGTTGACCCCATGCTGGCAACCGGCGGCAGCGCCACCGCAGCCATCACCTTTATGAAGGAATTCGGCTGCAAGCACATTAAGCTTATGTGCATTATCGGTGCTCCCGAGGGCGTTGCAAGAGTGCAGAAGGATCACCCCGATGTTGACATTTTCATTGCCGCTCTGGACGAAAAGCTGAACGAGCACGGATACATTGTTCCCGGCCTCGGCGACGCAGGCGACAGAATTTTCGGCACAAAATAAGTATTAAAAATCCCGACACAGAGTGTGTCGGGATTTTTATTTGCCGGTGCGCTACGACCATAACCCGAGCGGGCACGCCGAAAGCTATTGACACAAATTTCATGAATTTCCCCATCCATAGAATTCGCCAATGAAAAAGGCAAGCCCCACCAAGCTTGCCTTTACTATTCTACTCCTTAAAATGCACGTGACTGTTAATGTGGTCTATGCAAAAGCAGTGATACCCCACACAGCGTGAGCAAAACCGGAATTCCAGGCCGGGATTGTCCGTATCCGTTTTTCCGCAAACCTCGCACTTTCTTGTATAGGGCTTACTGGCCTGCTCCCGGTTATACTTTTTTGCGGCGTTTTTGAAATTGATGGTCTTTTGCTGCTGCTTTCTTTTGGCATTAAGGCTTGATGGACGGATATAATCAAAAAGCCATCCTCCACAGAAAAGAAGGTAGTTGAAAATGCCAAGAATCGGCAAAATGCTCACAAGCCCTAAGCCTAAAACAAGCAGCCTTATTACCGACGCTACTAACAGCACGCCTGACAGTATTCCAAGCCACTTCATTTTAACGGGGATTATGAAGAACAAAAGTACCATGGCATCCGGGAACATTGTTGCAAAAGCCAGGAACATGGAAAGGTTTATATACGTTGCTGTGACGGGAATGGGAAATTTGAAAACCAGCCACATTATCGTGGCATAAAGCAAGTTCACAAGCATTCCCACAAGGTAATATATGGTGAACTTCCCGCTGCCCCAATATCTTTCAAGGGTACTGCCGATGGAATAGTAAAAATAAAGGGCAATAAGCATCCAAATTCCATCTCCCTCAGGCACCAAAACAAACGTCACCAGCCGCCAAAGCTGAAACTTTGTAAAAACAGCCTGGGCGTTAAAGGCAAGGGCTGAATATAAGGAGCTGCCCCCCATTAAGCCAAAAAGCCAAACTATGGCATTGCCAATGACAATGTACAGCATTAAATTATCAATTCCAAACCGTGGATGTGTAAGGCAGAAGCGGTCTATCCTCTGCATAAGCTTTTTCATTTTGGTCCCCCTTCGTGTCTGCTAATAAACCGAGCAATAGGATGATACCCTTTTTTCCTTCTACTGTCTATGTAAATTTTGTTAAATGTTCCCCACCTCCGGGTTTTTGTCAGGAAAAATCTGTATTTTATTCCCTTAACAGGACAGTACATTCTGCTTAAATAGCACATTTTATTGCTTTGCAATGAAATATACTCTTTAAGTCTCGGGAAAAATGTGATATGATGTCATGGATTATAAGTATTATGTAAAATTGGCATAAATATAGAAAGGAACCCGAAATGAACAAGCCCTATTCCAACAGAGTTTTCACCTCCGAATCTGTTACGGAGGGTCACCCCGATAAAATGTGCGACCAGATTTCCGACGCTGTGCTGGACGCTATACTTGCCCAGGATAAAAAAGCCCGTGTTGCCTGCGAGTGCATAACAACCACCGGCATGGTCAGCGTTATGGGCGAAATAAGCACCAACTGCTATGTTGACATTCCCGCTCTCGTCCGCAAAACCGTGGATGAAATCGGCTATAACAAGCCCGAGTATGGCTTTGACAGCAAGACCTGCGCCGTTCTCACCTCCATTGACGAACAAAGCGGCGACATTGCCATGGGCGTTGACAAGGCTCTTGAATATAAAGAGGGCGAGGCTGACGACGGCGCCAACACCGGTGCAGGCGACCAGGGAATGATGTTTGGCTACGCCTGCGATGAAACTCCCGAGCTTATGCCTGCCCCCATCTCCTTCGCCCACAAGCTTTCCCGTCAGCTTGCTGACGTTCGCAAAAAAGGCGAGCTTGCTTGGCTTCGTCCCGACGGCAAAAGCCAGGTCACCGTTCAGTACGGTGCCGACGGCAGTGTGGAGCGCATTCCCGCCATCGTCGTTTCCACCCAGCATGGTGAGGATGTTTCCATTGCCGAACTTCGTGAGGGCATAATGGAATGCGTTATTAAGCCCATTATCCCCGCAAAGCTTATAGACAGTGAAACCAAGTTTTACATTAACCCTACGGGACGCTTTGTTATCGGCGGCCCTGTGGGTGACAGCGGACTTACCGGCCGCAAGATTATTGTGGACACCTACGGCGGCTATGCCTGCCACGGCGGCGGCTGCTTCTCCGGCAAGGACCCCACAAAGGTTGACCGCAGCGCTGCCTACATGTCCCGCTATGTTGCCAAAAACATTGTTGCGGCAGGTCTTGCAAAGCGTTGCCAAATCGAGCTTGCTTATGCCATCGGCGTTGCCCGCCCCGTCTCCGTTTTTGTGGACACTCAGGGCACAGGCGTAATTTCAGACGAGGCTCTTTCCGAAATCGTTTGGGACTGCTTTGACCTTCGTCCGGCAAGCATAATTAAAAAGCTTGACCTTCTGCGTCCTATCTACCGTCAAACCGCTGCCTACGGTCATTTCGGCAGAACCGACATTGACCTGCCCTGGGAGCACACTGACATGGTGGACGAGCTCAAAGCAAGAGCAAAATAAATCGTATTAAATCGGAGAAAAAAATGGATTTTGAAAACGACAGGGAGGACATAATCGAGGGCCGCAATGCGGTCATCGAAGCCCTCCGTGCAGGACGCTTAATTGACAAAATTTATATTCAAAAAGGCGAAACTGATAAAACTTTGGGCCATATCGCCTCCAAGGCACGGGATGCCGGTGTGGTTGTTGTGGACGCTGACAGGCGCAAGCTTGACAATATGAGCCGTACCCACGCCCATCAGGGCGTTATCGCCCTTGCAGCCCTGCGAGAATATTGCAGCGTTCAGGATATTTTGGAAATCGCAAGCGAGCGGGGCGAGCCGCCCTTTGTAATCGTCTGCGACGAGATTTCCGACCCCCATAACTTAGGTGCCATTATCCGCACGGCGGAAGCGGCGGGTGTTCACGGCATCGTTATCCCCAAGCGGCGCAGCGCAGGAGTCACCTCCATTGTGGACAAAACCAGCGCCGGCGCTGTGGAGCATATGGCAGTTGCAAGGGTTGCAAACCTAAGCTCCGCCATTAAAGACTTGAAGGACGCCGGTCTATGGATTTACGGCACCGCCGCCGAGGGTTCAAGCCCTCTTTGGAAAACCGACCTTACCGGCCCCATCTGCCTTGTTATCGGCTCTGAGGGGGACGGCGTTGGCCGTCTCGTTCGTGAAAACTGTGATTTTCTTGTAAGCATACCCATGAAGGGCAAGGTTTCCTCCCTAAACGCCAGCGCTGCCGCCGCCGTGTTGATTTACGAGGTTCTGCGCAGTCGTGGCGTTTAGCTCCGCCAACGGCTTTTGCCAAGGTGGGAAGCCCGTATTTATGAAAGATAAAAATGCCTGCATTCTTTCGCCTGACTATTCGGGTGAAAAGCGCCGGCAGGCCGCTTATTTTGGCGGTCATTTCGTGCCCATAGTGCAACGAAAGGTATGGTCATAAACATGAGTGACAACTCTTTCGACAACATAATAGACAACGGCGAATTTTCGGTGGA
>CAZJYY010000100.1:0-6153 GCA_964550315.1 uncultured Oscillospiraceae bacterium
TTATCGACAACGGAACAATTGACCCCAAGGACATAGTTGCCATTAAGGCACAGACCGAGGGCGACGCCTATTCAAGAGGTTACAGCATGCAGAGCTTTGAGCTTATGCTGTCTGAAAAGATGGGTATTACCCGTGCAGAGGTTGCCGCTCGCATCCCAATGCTTATGATCGGTCTTACCGGCGGCCTTATGAGCCCCCACTACAATGTTTTCACCAGCAAGGATGTTGAAGCACAGCCCACAGGCGAAAAGCGCTTCACCATCGGCGTGAACGTAACAAGAGTTCTTCTTCCTGAGGAATACGGCACTGCAGCCCAGGTAAGACTTGTTGCCGAGGGTGTTAGAGAAGCAATGAAGGCCGCCGGTATCGAAGATGTTGCCGACGTTCACTGCGTTTCCATCAAGTGCCCCGCAATGACTGGCGCACGCCTTGCAGATGCTGCCGCAAGAGGCAAAAGCTGCGTAAGCGGCAACACCGTTGAAGCCAGCTCTAAGGCAAAGGGTGCCTGCGCCCTGGGCGCAGCTCTCGGCCTTGGCGAAATCAAGGACAGCGACGTTTGCGACGAGGTTATCTGCAAGGATTGGAACCTTTATTCCAATGTTGCCACCACCTCCGCAGGAAACGAGCAGGTCGCCTGCAAGATTCTTGTTCTTGGAAACTCTGCAAAGTCTGTCAGCAAGCTTCACATGGGCAGCGCAGTTATGAGCGACACCCTTGATGTTGAAAGCGCAAAGGCAGCCTTTAAGAGCGCCGGACTTAAGTTTGACGACGTTATTCCCCAGTCCGAGCGTGAGCGCATTGCAACTGTTATGATCAATGCCGGTGCTGACGCCGAAGGCTCCATCAGAGGTCGCCGCACCACCATGAAGTCCGACTTCCTCCAGAGCTATCAGGGCATTTTTGCAAAGGCAGTTATCAACGCAATTGTGGGCTCCCTCATTGGCGACACCATGATTCTTGCTTCTGCCGGCTTTGAGCATCAGGGCCCCCACGGCGCAAACCTTGTGAACGCAATCGTAAGAGTTGAGGACTAATTCATGGCGGGAATGTTAATTAAAAATGCCTGCGTAAATGGCGGCATTAAAGATATTCTCATTTGTGGTGAACACATTGAAAAGGTGGGCACAGGTCTTGAGACTGAAGCAGGTGCGCAAGTGCTTGACGCCTGCGGAAGCCTTGTAATTCCGGGGCTTGTAGACTGCCATGCCCACATTGACAAGTCACACCTTAATGACGGCGGAAGAACAAGCTTTGTCCACGGCACAGGCCCCCAAAAGGGTGCTCTGACTCGTGAGGAAAAGGCAAAGTTCACCGTTTCGGACATTGAAGAGCGTGCAGAGCTTGTTATAAAGCATGCCATTTCCACAGGAACTCTTGCCCTGCGTACAAACTGCGACGTGGACGCAATCGTGGGACTGAAGGGAATTGAAGCTCTTTTGAACCTTAAGGAAAAGTATAAGGATCAGCTTATTCTTCAAGTAGCTGCATTTTCTCAGGAGGGTATATTCCAGGACGGAAAAACGCCAGAGCTTCTTGAGCAGGCGCTGCGTATGGGTGCCGACCTTGTGGGCGGACACACCATTACTTGCGGAGAGGGTGAAAAGCACATAGACTTCATTCTTGAGCTTGCCGCAAAGTACGGTGTTGAGGCCGACTTCCATCTTGATGAGTCCGGAAATAGAGAGCATTATCTTTTGCCCTATCTGGGTGAAAAAATGAAGGCAATGGGTCTTGTGGGAAGAGTAAATGCTATCCACATGTGCACCTTGTCCGCCCTTACCGAGGACGAGCTGAAAAACGCCCTTGAGATTATTGCAGAGTGCAAAATCAAGGCGACAATTGCCCCCACCGCAATCTCCACAAGAAAAATTGCTCCGGCAAAGGAGCTTTTGAAGGTGGCTTCTGCCGTGGGTCTCGGCTCGGACAACATCCGTGACTTCTTTAACCCTCTGGGCTGCGGAGATATAAAGCAAATTGCCCTTCTTTTAAGCTATTTGCAGGCATTCTTCACCGACGACGAGGTGAATGCCGTGTGGTCTATGATAACGGACGGCGGCGCAAGGCTTCTTGGCGTTCCCTACGGCATTGCCGAGGGAGCAAAGGCAAACCTTACAATCTTCCCTGCAAAAACCCCCAAGGATGTGCTTGCAAATCAGGTGCAGCCCTCGGCAATAATACGCAGCGGAAAAGCCCTTTCAGGATTTTAAGCGAGCACAAAAAATTTAAAAAACATACAAAAAGCAAGGACACCATTGTAAAATCAATGATGTCCTTGCTTTTGACTGTTAGCACTCAATTGGCCTTTAGAATTTTAATTACCCGCAGTCCAACCTGAAGGGTCAGAAGAACGGTGGAGTCCTTTAAATCGGAGTTTAGAATTTCCTTTATCTTGTCAATGCGGTAGATAAGGGAGTTCCGGTGAAGGAAAAGCTTTTTCGCCGCAGTGCTCACATTGCCGTTGCACTCAAAGTAAACCTCAAGAGTTTCCAAAAGGTTGGTGCCGTGGCTTTTGTCATAGTCAAGAAGCTTGCCCAGGGACAGTCGGCTGAAGGATTCCAGCACTTGTCGGTCGCAAACGGAGTCGATAAGCTGATCCACAATGCAGTCCTCGTAATAGCAGATGTCCGAGCCACTGGAGCTATTTAGATATTGGATAGCCTCGTTGGCCTGAATATAGCTTTTTCGAATGTTAAGATAATCGGAAATCGGTGTGCCGATACCCAGAGCAAACTTATAATCGGCCATGTCTTTAATCTGTTCAGATATTCTTTGGGGAAAGTCACCCAGAAATTCTTTGATTTGGACATCCTTTTGGGAATCGGGGATTTGCACAAAAGAGATTATTAAGTTTGAGCGATGGATGGAGACGATATTCAAGCTGCAGCGAGCGCCAATCTCGTCTATCTGGGAGATAATGCTCTGCTTAAAGTGAAGATAGTTGTTCCGAAAATCCTCGCTGTTACCCAAGCGGGCCTCGCAGTCGCTGAACTTAAGCACCATACAAAGATAGGTGTTTCTAACATCCATATGATGAATTTCCGCAAGACTGCTTACAGCGTTAACAGACTCTATTTTACCCTGCAAAAGGTCGTCAAAAAAGTCTTGACGAAGCTGGTGCTTAACCTCATTTAGCTGTTTTGCCTTTACACGTTCCAAAACAAGGGGTATAGTAGCACTTTCTAAAGCAATAAAATCGAGGTAGCTGGTCTTGTGCTCTGTTTCAAACAGAATCACATAACCATATACGGACTGGTCGTCCTCCAAAAGGGCAATTCTTGTTATAAGGCTGCTATTCTCATCCGGGAAAGCACGGGTAATAATTTTCGTGTTCCCAATTATTTTGTTGGGAAGGGATTTTAAGAATTCCGGAGGAAAAGATGCCTGCTGGCTTTTAAGCTGAAGCTCACTAAGCCGACCGTCAGGGTCGCAATAGGCAAGAGAGCGCCAACGGCTGTCCACCAGCACCACGGGATTTTTAACAAAGCTGTAGAGAGTACTGATTATGCCGTAAACTCCGCCGCCGCTCAGGGAGCATTCGTTGAAGCTGTTGTGAATGCGAAGGTACTCGGTAAGCTGGGTTTCCTCCCGAATGCGAAGAGAGTTATTTATTTCGTTGGCAACATCCGAAAGGGAGTATTTTAGGGGAATCTCAATGATAGGTACACCAAGTTGATCCGCCTTTGAAAGGGCTGCGGCGGGGATAGAGTCAAAATAGCGCAGCACCTTAAAGCCAACACCCGCACAGTTTATTTTTGCAAGGCGCTCCAAAAGCTGATTCAAAAGTTCCGGATGATCCTTATAAAGATATCCTGTGGTAAGAAGAAAGTCACCGGCCTTCAGCCAGTCATAGCTGTCGGGGTTGTCAATGGTGTTTACATTGCCGATTTCGTTTTCAATTTTGTCACTGCCGGCCACAAGACGTATGCCGGAAAGGCTGCCTGATTCCAAAAGGTCCCTTATGGTATAATTTATCAATTCGATTCACCTCTTTACAACAGATAGTAATGTCTGGTACCATTCTTATTATATGGGTGAAACTGCATATTTGCAACCATATAAATGTGTAATATATCAAGGATTTACTGGGCAGTATGCACAGTGGCCCAGAATAAATATCATAAGATGGTCTGATGACCGCAGACGAAGGAAATGATTTACTAAAGTAAAATAGCCTACTTATTGGAGGAGCAGATGGATACTCAGACAAATTGGTTTACATGGATAATGGCGGTGCTGCCAATCGCCGTTCTCCTTATTACGATGATAAAGTTCCAGTGGGGGGCAACCCAGGCCGCACCCTTGGGTCTTTTGGTGGCACTTATCACTGCAATGACGGTTTTTAAGGCGAACATAAATCTTATCGCAGTGGAAAGCGCAAAGGGCATTTGGAGCGCCTTTGTGGTAATTATTATTATCTGGCCTGCGATTTTGCTTTACGAAGTGGCAAACGAGGCAAAGGCCTTTGTCACCTTCAGGCGAGGAATGCAGAAGCTTTTGCCCAATGAGCTTTTGCAGGTTTTGGCCCTGGGCTGGGTTTTCGTGGGCTTCCTTATCGGTATCACCGGCTTTGGAGTACCTGTTGCTGTGGGCGCCCCCCTGTTGGTGGGTGTGGGCGTTACCCCGCTGTTTGCCGTTGTAATCTCCCTTATCGGGCACGCCTGGGGCAACACCTTCGGAACACTGGCGGTGGCCTGGGATGCACTTACAATGTCCACAAATCTTGGCAGCAATCCCGAGCTTTTGTTAAGAACCGCCATGTGGGCAGGCATTTTTATATGGATATGGAATTTCATTATCGGCATTTCCATCTGCTGGTTCTACGGCAAGGGCAAGGCTGTGAAAAAAGGACTTCCGGCTGTGCTGGTAATCTCCCTTATCCAGGGCGGGGGACAACTCCTGCTGAGTCAGGTTAACCAGACTATTGCCTGCTTTTTACCCGCCTGTGTGTCGCTGGTGGCGGTGCTTTTGCTGGGAAAAACAAGGCTATATAAAAAGCCCTGGGCACTTCGTGACAGCAAAATAATGAACCGGGAATATACCGGACAAGCAGATTTGGAATGTCACCGTGACATGACCATGCTGCGTGCCTTCGTACCGTACATAGCGCTGACGGTTATTACGCTTTTTGTGCTTCTTATTCCGCCGGTGAAGGTATTTTTGGGGCAGTGGGCCTTTGGCTTTTCCTTCCCCCAAACCGCCACGGCGAGCGGTCATATAAACGAGGCGGTGGCGAAGTATTCGCCCATAGCGCCCCTTACCCACGCAAGTCTCTTTTTGCTTCTGGCTTCCTTGATCGGCCTTTGGTATTTTAGGAAGAATAAGTGGATAGACAAGGCGGGAACAAGGGCTGTTTTCCAACGCTCTGTTGCCAAAACAGTGCCCTCGGGCTTTGCGGTGGTGGGCTTTATTATTATGTCCCGAATTATGAGCGGCTCCGGACAGACGGCGGTTTTGGCAGCGGGCATGGCAGCGGTGCTTGGCAAGGGCTATGCGGTTTTGGCTCCCATGGTGGGAATGCTTGGCTCATTTATGACCAGCAGCAACATGGCGTCCAACATTCTGTTCTCGGAATTCCAGATGGCAACAGCCGGACTTTTGAATTTTGACACGGCGGTTATTTTGGGAGCACAGACTGCAGGCGGCGCAATAGGCGGAGCAATTTGCCCGGGCAACATAGTGCTGGGAACAACCACGGCAAATATTTTGGGCCAAGAAGGAAAAGCGCTGAAGAAGATACTTCCCCTAACCGTGGCGGCGGCTATACTTGTGGGCGGAGTTGTGTTCTTCACACTGGTTGTAATTTAAGAGGTGCGTATAATGGAAAAAAAGCCGTTTTTTAAAACTAAAGAAGGGGAGCTTTGCATAGCCGGTTTGGTTAGCCTTGCTTCCTTCCCCGTAACAATTGCAGCAATTGCGGCGGAATTTACACCGCTTTACTATCTGAGTGCTGTGATGATTGTTGGTGGAATGATGTTCTCCCCCTTGAGAACCTTTGTGTTTAAAAGGAAGGATTAGGGCAAATTGCCCCCCTGTCCTTGTGCAGAAAGACCCATGGAAAACAGCTTAAAATTTATAGTGCAAGTTGCATAGCGAAATGGGCTCAATTTGTTATTTAGATACATGTTAGAAAATTAAAAATTAAACTATACTCAC
>CAZJYY010000101.1:0-5960 GCA_964550315.1 uncultured Oscillospiraceae bacterium
AACGCAAAAAAGTCCCCAAGGCGTAAAAACCTTGGGGACTTATCTTTATGAGATAACATGCAATATAAAACTATCTGTTGCTGCGCTTTTTGAGATATATGGCAAGAACTATTCCGGCAATCATAAGAATAATGCCGAAAACCATTACGGCCGTGCCCATTATTACACCGGGGTCACTGCAGGAAGCGTTGGACATACCGGAGATCATGTCAAACTCGTCAAGTTGCAGCGTGCCGCCGGAAATAGGGACGTTTATACTGCCAAAAAAACTTTCATCAAACATTTTTCTAAACATGTATCGGCCAAGTCCGCCAATGCCTGCAAAAAGTGCCCCGGCGATGGCAAGGTCAACACCAAACAGCCAGCCGTAGCGACGCAAAAGACGGCCAAGAACGCCGGGAACTGCTTCTACCCAAGAAGAGGTGGATGCCTGCTGAGTATCCTCAGTTGGAGTGGAAAAAGCTGATTTGTCCTCTGGTTCATCACTGCTTAAAAGCCAATCGGTGGTAACGCCAAATGCAGTTCCCAATAAAAGAAGCTTGCTTATTTCAGGTACGGCGTCACCTGTTTCCCACTTGCTGATGGCTTGGCGTGATACGCCCATCTTTTCAGCCAAAGCCTCTTGGGAAAGCCCTGCCTTCTTTCTGCAATAGAGTATTTTTTCCTGTAAAGTCATAATAAAACCCCTCTCTTATCCGACTGACTAAAGTGTAGCAAATAAGTGGTTGCGAAACAAGCGATATGAGCTTGAATTTCCGCAACCAGTGGTTGCAAAGAGAAGAAAAAGGAAAAAGCGCCATTTTGAAGTCAAGGATAGATAAACCTTTGGGGGTAAAAATGGGTCTAAATTAGCAAAAGCGCATCTCCACACGAATCAGAAAAAAGCCTGCAACCGTTGCGGTTACAGGCTTTTTTCTGGTGACTCAGGGGGGATTCGAACCCCCGACACCCTGCTTAAAAGGCAGGTGCTCTGCCGACTGAGCTACTGAATCATATTTGGCTGGGATAGCAGGGCTCGAACCTACAATACCAGAGTCAAAGTCTAGTGTGTTACCATTACACTATATCCCAATGTAAATTCAAGCTATTTTCGGGCAGAGGATATAATAATGGGGTGGGTAAAGGGATTCGAACCCTCGACCCCCGGAACCACAATCCGGTGCTCTAACCAACTGAGCTATACCCACCATATTATTATATTGACGCAGGGCAAAAGCCCGAGGCATGTGCGTCTTACGCTCAAAAGCGTTCGCAAATAACGGAGCTTGTCCGTTAGTGGTACGCCAGAAGGGACTCGAACCCCTGACCTACTGCTTAGAAGGCAGTTGCTCTATCCACCTGAGCTACTGGCGCATATCCTGTGTTTTCAAGGGTTTGCGGTTTTTTGCGGCTTCGTAAAACTGCGCCCTGATAAAAAGAAAAAAGACGCAAAATATACGCAGCATGACTCAAGAATCCCCAAATCAATCAATAGCCGCTTGGGTATAATAGCACAGCACCATAAAACTGTCAAGGTTTTCATGGCTTTTTCTACACTATTTTTTCTCAAAACAGGACATCTGCGGCTTTAGGAGAGGGCGGCGGCTTCGGGGATTTGCCGCTTTTTCGGAATGGCATGTATAAAGAGTTGAGCGAAGCTCACGGCACATTGCGGAAAAGAGGGGGCGTGGCATATTTTCTTAACGAATTCTAAGCACACAGGGGCCTTATCTATACAGATTTTTTACAGAATAATCTGTAAAATAGTCTAAGCATAATCTGAAGGACTTGTGCTTATCACAGGAAAAAATTGAATAGGGGTTGTTTTTTATGGAAAAAGGCTCGGCACACATTGGATATCTTCCCGACGAAAGGCCTCCGCTTTGGAAGCTTATTCTCTACTCGCTCCAGCAGGTTGTTGTAATGTTTCCGGCTACTGTGGCGGTGGCGATAATCACTGGCTTTCACATCTCCACAACAATTTTCGCCAGCGGTCTTGCCACCTTGTGCTTTATTCTGGTGACAGGAAGAAAAATCCCGCTTTACTACGGCTCCAGCTTCTCTTACGTGGCGGCCATAGGCGGCCTTATGAGCTCAGAAGCGCTTTCCGGACTGTCCCTAAACGACAAAATATCCATAGCCCAGTTCGGAATTATAATGTCCGGTTTCATTTCCATTGCCGCAGGTTTCATTATAAAGCGCTTTGGCAGGAATTCCATGGAAAAGATTCTTCCTGCAACGGTCACAGGGCCGATTGCCATGGTTATCGGACTTACGCTGGCGGGAACAGCCCTTGGCGATGCTGCTTCTGTGGCGATAAATGCTGCAGGTGATGCGGCGGTGGAGGCAGCAAGGCTGCCCTTGGCGGAAAATCTTGCGTGGGTGGTATCCTTGGCGACGCTTATTTCCACTATATTATTCTCTGTTTACCTAAAAGGAATGCTTGGACAGCTTCCGCTGCTTTTAGGACCGCTGGTGGGTGTTGCAACTGCTTACATAATTTATCTTGTATCGGGGATAAGCCTTTTCAAGGAGCTTCCCAATACCGTCGGCAGCGGAATATTTGCACTGCCTATATTTACAATGCCAAAGCCCTCGCTGATGGCGGTGGCGGCCATAATGCCTGTTGCCATTGCCACCATTCCAGAATCCACAGCCCATGTATATCAGATAGATATATATGTAAATGACCTAGCCCGAAAAAAGGGAAGCAAAAAGCACTATAACATTGCCGACAAATTAGGCCTTAACCTAATAGGTGATGGTATAGGCGACATTGTTTCTGGCTTTGTGGGCGGCCCTGCGGGCACAAACTACGGCGAGAACATCAGCGCAATGGCAATTACCCGGGTGTTCTCCATTCCAGTGCTGATCGGTGCGGCGCTTCTTGCGCTGGTCATCGCCTGCTTCACTCCGCTTATAAATGCTATTTACTCTATCCCCGCAGCGGTTATCGGCGGACTTGAGGTGTACCTTTTCGGCGCAATTGCAGCTCAGGGCATTGCAATTATGGCGGAAAAGAAGGTGGACTTCTTCGACGCCAAGAGCATTGCGGTTATAGCGACCATAATGATTATCGGACTTGGCGGGCAGTACCGCTTCGGGGGAAACATCCCCTTCTTTGGTGTAGAAATTCCCTGTATAGCCGCAGCGGCAATTTTTGGAATAATCCTTAACCTTGTTCTTAATATCGGGGGGAAAAAAAGCGTTTCTGCCAGTGAGACGAAAAAATAGCGCCCGTGGAATATTACCTTTAATTTAAAAGGAGAAGAAAATGAAGAAGCTAAGTTTATTTTTGGCACTCACCTTGTGCCTCGGCCTTCTGTGCTCCTGCGGACAAAAGCCCGCGGGTGGAGACAAACCGGTTTTAAGAGTGGGTATGGAATGTATTTATGCCCCCTACAACTGGTCACAGGCCAGTGATGAAAACGGGGCTTTGCCCATTGCGGGCAGCCGTGATTTTGCCTATGGCTATGACGTTATGATTGCAAAGTACCTCGCAGAGAAAATGGGCTATGAGGTAGAAATACATAAAATCGACTGGGACGGTCTGCCCCTTGCCTTGGGTGCAGATAAGGTTGACTGCGTTATTGCGGGGCAATCCATAACCGCCGACAGACAGCAGACAGTGGACTTTACAAGCCCCTACTATTACGCTTCCATAGTGGGACTTACCATGAAAGACGGGCCGTATGCACAAGCAAAGGGCCTGTCTGAGCTGTCCGGGGCTGTGTGCACCTCTCAAATAAACACGGTTTGGTACAAGGAGTGTCTGCCACAGATTAAGGACGCTCAAATTCTGCCTGCCATGGAATCCGCACCGGCTATGCTGGTGGCGCTTTCCTCGGGCACATGCGAGCTTGTTGTAACGGACAAGCCCACCGCTCTTGCCGCCTGCATAGCATACCCTGACATGGTAATGCTTGATTTTTCTGGAAAGGACGACAATTTTAAGGTGTCCGAGGAGGAAATAAACATCGGCATTTCCGTTAAAAAGGGTAATACGGAGCTTCTTGATGCCCTGAACGAGGCTCTTGCCACGCTTACTAAGGAAGACTTTACAAGAATGATGGACGAGGCAATATCGGTGCAGCCACTGTCTAAATAATAAAACATAAATAAGCCGTGTATTTTGCAGAGATGGCGCAGACGCAAAATACACGGCAACTATAATAAGAGGTGAAAAAATGGGAACTCTGCCAACGGATTTTTGGGGCAGGATAGTTTTTCTTCTTGAAAACTACGGCTCGTCATTTTTGAGCGGGGCGGCGGCAACACTGATAATTGCACTGATATCAACGCTAATTGGCTGTGCTATCGGCTTTTTCTGCGGTATTATACAAACTATTCCTCAGCATAAGAATGACAATATTATAAGAAAGTTCGCTCTATGGCTGGTAAAGGCCATACTCGGAATATATGTGGAGGTTTTCCGGGGGACACCCATGATGGTTCAGGCAATGTTTATCTACTACGGCTCTGCTACTGTTTTCGGGATAAACATGTCGCCCTGGTTTGCCGCAATTTTTATCGTCTCCATAAATACTGGTGCATATATGGCGGAAACCGTGCGCGGCGGTATATTATCCATTGACCCGGGTCAGACCGAGGGTGCTAAGGCCATCGGTATGAGTCACCTTCAGACCATGACCGGCATTATTCTGCCACAAGCGCTTCGAAACATTATGCCACAGATAGGAAATAACCTTATTATTAACATAAAGGACACCTGCGTTCTGTCCGCAATCAGCATAGTGGAGCTTTATTTCTCCGGCAAAACCGTTGCAGGAAATTACTATTGGTATTTTGAATCCTTCACTATTGTGATGCTTATATACCTTGTGATGACGGTACTCTTCTCAAAGCTTCTGCGCTTTGCCGAGAGCAAAATGGACGGAAGTGACAGCTTTGATCTTGCCACCACAGACACCCTTGCCCATACCAGCGGCATGGCAAAATATCGGGACAGGGGCACGACAAAAATGAAGATGGAGGCAAAGCGATAATGAAGGACGAAATTCTGGAAATCCGCCACCTAAGCAAGAGCTTCGGGGCAAATCCTGTGCTTAAGGATATTGATTTTTCCGTGTCCGCTGGGGACGTGATAAGCATTATCGGAGCTTCCGGCTCGGGAAAATCTACCTTGCTAAGGTGCATTAACCTCTTGGAAACGCCCAGCTCCGGTCAGATACTTTATAAAGGTGAGGATATAAGCGCAAAGGGCTTTCACCTTTCCGAATACCGTGCCCGTGTGGGGATGGTATTCCAAAGCTTTAACCTTTTTTCAAACCTTACGGTGCTTGAAAACTGCGTTATCGGCCAGCGCAAGGTACTCAAAAAGGACAGAGCACAGGCGGAGAAAACTGCAGTTGATTATCTTGAAAAGGTGGGAATGGCGCAATATGTAAGCGCAAAGCCCCGCCAGATATCCGGCGGACAAAGGCAGCGTGTTGCAATTGCCCGGGCGCTGGCAATGGAGCCCCAGGTGCTGCTTTTTGACGAGCCAACGAGCGCCCTTGACCCACAAATGGTGGGTGAGGTGCTGGACGTTATGAAAAAACTTGTAAGTGAGGGGATGACCATGCTGGTGGTTACCCACGAAATGGCCTTTGCACGGGATGTTTCCAGCCGAACAGTGTTTATGAAAGACGGAGTAATTTGTGAGGAGGGTACGCCGGAAAAGGTTTTTGGAAGCCCTGAGAAGTATGAAACTCGGGAGTTTTTGTCCAGATTTTTCAACCACTGAGTAGATTTTCGGATAGTAAAGATTTTCTTTTCTTCCTGGGGTTTCATGCTATAATAATCGCAAAGCGATTATTATAAGTTTTAAATCAGGCCGTGCCGTCAAAGACGGCACATGGCCATGTCATAGCATGATAAAATCATGCTACGACAATCGCAAAGCGATTATTATAAGTTTTAAATCAGGCCGTGCCGTCAAAGACGGCACATGGCCATGTCATAGCATGATAAAATCATGC
>CAZJYY010000102.1:0-5895 GCA_964550315.1 uncultured Oscillospiraceae bacterium
AGTCCCACTAAAAGCGCCATAAGCACCGCAAGCCATGCAGGCCAGCCGGCTATAATCAGCATTACTGTGCATGCACCTCCTGTTGTGAAGGAGCCGTCCACCGTCAGATCCGCCACATCCAAAAGCCTAAAGGTTATGTACACTCCCAGTGCCATGATCCCCCAGATAAGCCCCTGCGCCACGCCGCCGGGCAACCGTCCTGGCAGACTGCCGATATCAAGAGAAGCAAAGTAGCCCAAAATTCCCATGATGTTTCCTTTCCACTAATCGAGCAATATAAATTCCATGGCTCTGCGTCCGTATTTTGCGGACGCAGAGCGTGTTTTTTTCTTTCTATTTAAGGATGGTTCGGGTGGGCTTTTTATATGCCCCGCACTGACCTCCGCGCTTTTATTCCCCGATGGCTGTGTATCCCTCAGGAATTGAAATACCCAGCTCCCGGCAGATATCCGCATTGTATTCCTTGGTGAACTTGGGTGCATACTGCACCGCCATGGTGGAAATGTCAGCACCGTTTACAAGAATCTCGTAGGCCATTTTGCCGGTGGTGTAGCCAAGGTCGTAGTAGCTTATGCAAAGCGTCGCCACACCACAGCCTGAGCAAATGCCCTCCTCGCCGGCAACAATTGGAACACCGGCTGTCAGCGCCACATTGTTAATTGCCTCGGTGCAGGCGGCGGCAGTATTATCGGTGGGTATATAAATTACGTCGCTCTCATCGCAGGCAGCAGCGGTTACTGCGGAAACGTCGTTGGAGTCGGAGAAGGTGTAGGTTTTAACGGTGTATCCATAGTCCTCAAGGTAGGGCGTTATGGTGTTCGCCTGGTAAACGGAGTTTGGCTCACCGGAGCAATAAAGAATACCCACTGTCTTTGCCTCCGGGAAAAGCTCGTTTAGCATGGCTGCCTGCCCGTCAAGCGGGGCAAGGTCAGAGGTGCCGGAAACATTAGCGCCCGTGGTTCCCGTCCAATCCGATACATCCAGGGCGGTGGCGTAATCCGTTACAGAGGTTCCCAAAATCGGAATTTCGTCGGTGGCGGAGGCTGCAGCCTGCAGCGGGGAGGTGGCGTTTGCAAGTATTAAATCGTACCCATCGGAAACGAAGCCGTCGCAGATAATGGGGCAGTTTGCCGAGTCTCCCGACGCATTTTGAACATCAAAACTAACCTTATCGCCCAAAAGCTCAGTTAGAGCATCTTTAAATCCCTGTGTTGCTGCATCAAGTGCCGGGTGCTGAACAAGCTGACAAATGCCAATTGTGTAGGCTTCTTCGTTCCCAGCCGGGGTGCCTTCGGCGGGAGTCTCTGAGTTTTCGGGTGTGGGTTCCACGGTGTCCGTGCTGCCGCAGGCGGCAAGTGACATGGTGAGTACTGCGCAAAGCAGTAGGGCAATTGCTTTCTTCATTTTGTTTTCCTCCAATTATGAATAAAAAATAGGTATAAAAAAAAGACAGCCCGACATAAAAACGGGCTGCCTTTATCTAACAAAAGCTATAGCTGCGTTATTATGTCACATGGTATTCGTCTGTAAAAGTAGAAGCCTGCAAAGCCAAAAAAGGGTACGGCAAAGAGACCTGCAAAAGAGCAAGCCTTAAAACCGTAAAAATAATTTTTAATGCTGCAGATAGTGCTTCTCATGGGCGGGTCTCCTTTCTCGAATTTGCTTTAATGCGTTAAATTGACTGTTTTATTGTTTCAAATTATATTCCCGTAATTGCGCATTTGCAATTGTTAGTTTTTCTAATGTTATAGGCATTATTTTTTTAAAGCTTGTAATTCTTTTACATTTTTTACCTAAATTGTGTAGTTGTTTTTATTTTTTTGCCATTGCACTAAGCTGCCTAGTTTACGACTTTTATGTTTGGACGAAGGTTTTTTTCTCTACTACAGAGAGACAGGCTCTGCCCCGGACGGTGTCCCGAGGAAGTTTATTTTCATATAATGTGCATGGGCGTATACTAAGTGTATACACTCTTACCCGGAAAGATTGGCGTTATGAATTAGAAATCTGGAACCAAGAGCAAATTTATGTATTTGCTGCAAAGTATTGCGTGCCTGTAATGGGATTTTTCGCATACAAATCAAGGACCCTGCCGGTAATACGGTAGCTTACTGTGTTACTGAGGCCCGAAAAAAAGTACACTTTCGGCTGCCGGCGGGCTTTTATATGGTTCAGGTCAACAACTTATCCTGTCTGAATCCGGGGGGAATTGCAAAATGGCTGCAAGCGGTTCCCGAAGAAAGCTATAGTCTGACACTCCTCTTTTCCCGTCCGCTTAATATACCCGCAACGGTGCCGGTCAAGTTTACGGTTTCCGACGCCAACTATCCGGGTATAACAGATTTGAATGGAGGAATTACTGTATGGCAGCATCCGATTACACCCTTAGCTTTCTTAACGGATCCTCCACCGGCAGCGTAACGCTTCCGGTTGGAACGTATACGTTTGTATCTACAACGATCCCCGGGTATGCCGATGGGACTGTTGCACAGTTTACCATTACACCCACGACCACCTCCGTGGCGCTTAGCCTTACGGCAAACGGAACCCTGACCGTAACCGTGGAGGACGATCTCGGCAACCCAATCACAGCCGGCGCATTGCAGCTTAGCAACCAAGCCGGCGGCACCCGCTACGGCACGGAGGAAGCCATTGTTAATGGTCTTACCACCTTTGACAATGTGCCCTATGACGGCACAGGCATTGGTTTTTATATGGCGCAGAACGGGTCTGATCCGGACCATAACCCGCTTGCGGATCCGCAGGCAGTGGATATGACACAGCTTACCCAGGACGAAATTGTTATCAACAGCAGAAAGATGGTAACACCCAGCTTCACGATGGCTGACGCACTCTATGCCGGTATTACTCCGGTAACCGGTGACTTGGTCGTCAACGGCTAATAAGTTCACAGCGCAAAAGGGACTCGGAACAATTTGCTCCGAGTCCCTTGCTTTATAATTTTAGTGACGTGATGCTCACCCACCACAAACAAAAATTCATTCTACACTGTATATGCTTCTGAGCATTATGCTGCCCTCTATGGAATCCGGCCAGCTCATGGTGAGACTTTCAATCTTACCAAGGTCAACACCGCTAAGCTTACTCAGGTCAATTCTCAGCGTGACTAAGGGGGTGAAGGTTGTATACTCGTTATGGAGCTGATTGTCCCAGCCCATCACCTCCAAAAGCTCCCCCTCCTGCCAGAGAAGGGCCGCCGTAAAGCGGTCTAAGCTAAGCGCAGCAGTTTTGCCGCTCTCATCTCTTACACTAAGAGTCATCGACTGCCCGTTCATATTCCTTAAATCGCTGCTGTCAACGGCCATATCGATATCCAAAAACCGGCTTCCGCTAAGACTTTTAGCGAGCGGTACTGTAACAGCGTTATTTTTTCCGTTCCAGGAAATATGCTCAAGGGCATATTCCTCAAACGCTGCGGCACCGGGCATCTTAAACGTATCCATCGTGTTTTTCTCAGGGTAAAAGCTTTCAATCTGCCTGTCTATCACAGTGTCACTTTCACTGCTGGGGCTTATTCCGTCCTGTGCAGAATAAAGCAAAGTCCCCGTGCCGGAATGAACTCTTAAAAGAACATCGCAGTTATAAACGCTGGCTTCCAATTTTCTTGCCGAGGCAAACACAGGCTCTTTTTCTGTGGTCACGCTTCTCACAAAGTCGCTCATATAGTTTACAAGGAAGCTTCGCTGAGCTTCTGCAGGCATCAGCTTGGCTATATCATCCTTGGAGCTGTTCAAATCAGGCTGGGTAAGCTGAGTGTTGAAATGTCCGTGATTGGCGCTTTTAAGGTAAATAAGCTCCGCCGTTTTAGTGTATTGCTCATCCACGACAATACTTTCGTAAATATCATTGCCGTCCATTGAAATCACGTCCCCGTCAAGCTGCGGAATTATTATTCCAATAGGCACATCGGGAAGCTCGGTTTCTATGGTCTTATACGTTGATGGGGCCAAAGACACAATGCCTGCAACTCCAATATCCGGCATAGCCTTAGCTGCAAGCTCTATAACATCCAGCCCGCCTCTGGAATGCCCCATTAAAATCACATTCTTAAGGTCACCAACGCCGGCAAGATCGTAGCCGAACACTTTTTTGTCACCTGCAATGGCCTTTTTTAAAAGCTCCATCTGCTGGGCAAAAATTTGCTGTGTACGCTCGTTACCGTTGGGCTCGCCGTTTTCGAAGGAGTAGTTAATTCCAACATTCATGCTTATAACCAAGTTTCCCTGCTCACTTAAGGCCCGGGTAAGGTAGTTAAATCCCGTATCGTACCGATCCTCCGATGCCTTTTCGATTGGATGAGCCCCATGCACCAGCACAACTATAGGCCGATTTTGCCCATCGGGTATTCCCAGTACGCCCTGAATCCGGTATGGAACACTGCGTCCGGTTGAATCCTGCAGCGTACCCTCTCCCAAATCATACTGGAGAAGCCTACCTTCCAATTTAGCCGTGCCGGAACACGCTGTCATCCCAAGCAGCGCAAAAAGCAGCACGCCTGCGCAAAGCCTTTTTATTTTCATGTGGTTTCCCTCGTTTATCATAGTTTCAAAAAAGAGACACGCCGCAGAGACGTGCCTCTCTTTTTACATGTAATTAGCCAATCAAATTCATCTGTGCAGAGGTCATTCCGTAGCCTTCGTTAAGCACGATTTCCACATTATCCTTGATCCACTTGAAGTACTTTGAATCCATTTCAGAGGTTTCGTCGATAGTCTCCGGCTCCCCGAAGGACTTGGTAAACATGGTCTTTGCCTCGTCGATCGTTGCGTCCTTGAAGGTGATGGATATGCCGGACACAGTGTTGTTGTCGTCATAGACAGTCTCAAGAGTCACGGCCTTGCCGTTAAACTCAGTCTCATAGCTGCGTCCGAGAAGTACAGTGCCGTCCTCGGTCTTATTCTCCGTGCCGCCGCCGAAAAGATCCTTCACCTCGTCGTCGCTCTTGCCCAAAATCTCGGCAAGCTCGGCAACAGCATCCTTCTCCTCGTCCTCAGGCTTCTGAGTGTCGGGAGTGGTCTGGCCGTCCTGCTGGTCTGTGGGGGGAGTCTGCTCGTCCACGTCCTTCTTGCCGCAGCCGGTCATGGCCATGGAAAAGACTGCAAGCACCGCAATGACGGTAATAATCGTTTTCTTAAGTTTCATTTTTTCGTTCCTCGCTTTAGTTGGTTTTTACCGCCCCTCATCAGGCGGTTGAACCATTAGACGAGACTTGCACAAAATTGTTTCAAAGAATTTGTGAACTTTTTTCGCATCAGCCCACCACGGGCGGTCTGCCTTGGGCGTCAAACACCTCGTCCACGTTGAAAAAGTGCTGATTCAGCGTGTCCTTAAAATAGGTCATGGAGTAGCCGCCAATCTCAATTCGGGACATCAGCGCATAATCGTCATACACCTCGTTTATGACCTTACTGTCCACCGTGCAGTAAATCTCAAAGCCCGCATCAAGGATAATCTGCAAATTGGGCTGCTGAACACGATAGCCGAAGGGGGCAAGATAAAGGTTCGTCGGTCCGAAAAACGGAGAGATAAGCCGCATCCACTTGTCCGTGTCATACTTAATATTTTCCGTTTTGCTGTTGGGGCCGAAAAAGTTGTCCCGATTGTGGGTATAGCTGTGGCTGGCAAAATTCCAGCCGTTTTCACGCAGGGCGCTGACCACCTTTGGAATTTCCGCCTGCCCCTCCGCATCCTCGAAGGAGAAGCCAAACGCGCCTTGAAAACCTGTCATGGCAAGAGTACCCTTGTGCCCCTTATAGGAAAAATCGGGGTGCTCACGGACAAATGCGTCCACAACGCCGAAAACGTCCCCATCGGGCATTTCCTCGGTGACGCCTTGGGGATTTTTCACCAGATTGACCAGCGAGCCGTCCTCCT
>CAZJYY010000103.1:0-5683 GCA_964550315.1 uncultured Oscillospiraceae bacterium
TGGAAACGCTGATGGCTCACAAGGAGGGCTGCGTGGGCATGGCGGCAAACATGATTGGTGTAAATAAGCGCATAATCGCCTTTGATAACGACGGAGATTATATGCTAATGTTTAATCCGCAAATTATCAAAAAATCCCAGCCCTACCGCAGTGAGGAGGGCTGCTTATCCCTTGTGGACAAGCGTCCTGCGCAGCGGTATAAGTCCATTAAGGTGCAATATCAAAACAGTGATTTTCAACTGCGATTCAAGACCTTTACGGGCTTTTCGGCCCAGATCATCCAGCATGAAATCGACCACTGTGAGGGGCTTATAATCTAAATAGAAGTGCGCTGGTTATCTCATCAGCGCCGCAATATCCGCATCCGGCGTGGTGATGGGGGCAATGCCGAAGTTCTCAACAAGGAAGCTCAGCACATTGGGGCTGAGAAATGCGGGAAGCGACGGGCCGAGGCGGATGTTTTTTATGCCCAAATGCAGCAGCGTCAGCAGAATGCAGACAGCCTTTTGCTCGTACCAGGAAAGAATATAGGATAGGGGAAGGTCGTTAACGCCGCAGCCAAAGGCGTTTGCCAGAGCCATGGCAACCTGAATTGCGCCGTAGGCATCGTTGCACTGCCCCATGTCCATAAGGCGGGGCAGACCGCCGATTTCACCCAAATCAAGGTCGTTGAAGCGGTACTTGCCGCAGGCCAGAGTCAGCACCACTGTATCCTTTGGGGTGTTTTTCACAAACTCGGTGTAATAGTTGCGCCCGGGCTTTGCGCCGTCGCAGCCGGCCACAAGGAAGAAGTGACGGATGCCGCCTGACTTTACCGCCGTCACGACCTTGTCGGCCAGCGATAGGATAGTGCCGTGACCGAAGCCGGTAGTGAGCTGCCCGCCGCCGTTAATGCCGGTGAAGTGCTGGGCTTTGGCATAGCCGCCCAAAGCCAGCGCCTTTTCTATAACCGGTGTAAAGTTCTTTTCCTCACCGATGTGAAGAGCTTCGGGGAATGCCACAACCTCTGTTGTGAAAACACGGTCGGCATAGCCTTCACGGGGTGGCATAAGGCAGTTGGTAGTGTAAAGAATTGCGCCGGGAACACCGTCAAACTCCCGCTGCTGGTTCTGCCATGCCGTGCCGAAGTTGCCCTTTAGGTGGGGATGCTTTTTAAGCTTTGGATAAGCGTGGGCCGGCAGCATTTCGCCGTGGGTGTAAATGTTTATTCCCTTGCCCTCGGTCTGCTCTAAAAGAAGCTGCAAATCCTTAAGGTCGTGACCGGTGACGATAATAAACGGGCCTTTTTCCACGTCCATGGTGACGGTGGTGGGCATGGGTGTGCCATAGGTTTCGGTGTTTGCCCTGTCCAAAAGCGCCATGCACTTTAGATTTATTTCTCCAACCTTCATAACCACGGGCAAAAGCTGCTCCATGCTAAAATCCTCGCCCACGGCGAAGAGCCCGTCGGCGAAAAAGCGGTTGACTTCATCGTCTGAATAGCCAAGCACCAGCGCATGATAGGCGTAGGCTGCCATGCCTCGCAGGCCGAATAAAATAAGGGATTTGAGGGAGCGAATGTCCTGATTGTCGCTCCAAAGACGGGCCATATCATAGTCATCATTGCGCCCGCAGGGAGAATCACACTCGACGCAACTGGAAACAAGGCTCATTTTCTCCTCGTGGGTCTTTTCAATCTGCGACAGGATTGCCGCATCGTCAAAGCTTACATTGGTTATGGTGGTAAAAAGTCCCTCAATTATGGTGCGCCATGTGCTTTCGGTGGGCTGCGTATTGCCGTCTGTTGCACGGGAAAGGCCGATTAGAGCGCCGGTAAGCTCATCCTGCAGCTTTGCTGTGCTGGATTTCTTGCCGCAGATGCCGGCTCTACCGGTGCAGCCTGTGCACCCGGCTGTCTGTTCACACTGAAAGCAAAACATTTCATTTGCCATTTTAATGGTCCTCCTTATTCTAAAATTCGGCCATCGGTGGAGATGGTCACAACCTGCCAGGGGATGAACTTGCCGCTTCTTTGCAGCGCCGTCTTTGCCGCATTCTCAAGACCACCGCAGCAGGGAACCTCCATGCGGACGATGGTGACGCTTTTTATGTCGTTGCTTTTGATGATTTCGCCGAGCTTTTCAGAATAGTCAACGCTGTCAAGCTTTGGGCAGCCCACAAGGGTGATGTGCCCCTTAATAAACTTCTCGTGGAAATTGGCATAGGCGTATGCTGTGCAGTCCGCTGCAATCAGCAGTCTTGCGCCGTCAAAATAGGGCGCGTTCACCGGAACAAGCTTAATCTGCACAGGCCACTGGGAAAGTCGGCTTACCTGATCCGGCACTGCCGCTTTTTCACCGCAGTCACACTCGCTGTGCTCAATTCTTTTGGATTGAGATCCGGGGCAGCCGCAGGGTAAGGGGATACTCTCATTTTGAAGCTTCGCCTGCTTTGCTTTCAGCACGGCAGCTTCGTCATAAGCGGCGGCTTCACGCTCCACAAAGGTGATAGCTCCCGTTGGGCAGGCAGGCAGACAATCGCCAAGACCGTCGCAATAGTCGTCCCGCTTGAGCTTTGCCTTGCCGTTAACCATTCCGATGGCCCCCTCGTGACAGGCGGCTGCGCAAGCGCCGCAGCCGTTGCATTTGTCTTCATCAATATGGATAATTTTTCTTATCATTTTTTTAACTCCTATCGGATATAATTTGACTTTCTGATGGGATTGTAATATATTTATTGCAACAAATCAGTTGGATTTCCAACAGGAGCAAAAAACATGAAAGAATATTTTAGTACTATAAAAAAGGCCGCTATTTTTAGCGGCGTTGATGAAGCGGAGCTTGATTCCATGCTGGACTGTCTCGGCGCAAGGACACAGACCTTTAAAAAAGGCGACTATGTGCTGCGTGTGGGTGACTGCCCGGAATCTGTGGGTCTGCTTCTTTCCGGCAGCGTTCTTATAGTGCAGGAGGATTTTTGGGGCAATCGAAATATCCGCACCCGCATAGCGCCGGGGCAGGTTTTTGCCGAATCCTTTGCCTGTGTCCCCGGGGCGATAATGGACGTATCCGTAGTAGCAGACGAGAATAGCAGTGTGATGTGGTTGGGCGTGCAGCGGATTTTGAGCACCTGTCCCACTGCCTGCGCTCATCACAGCCGGGTGATTCGGAATCTTTTGTCCGACCTTGCGTCGAACAATCTGCGCACCAATGAAAAGCTGACCCATTTAAGCTGCCGAACCACACGGGAAAAGCTTCTTTCCTATCTTTCTGCAGAGGCACGGCGGCAGGGAAGAACGGCATTTACCATCCCGTTCAACCGCCAGCAGCTTGCCGACTATCTTTCGGTGGAGCGCAGTGCCATGTCGGCGGAGCTTTCCAAAATGCAGAAGGAAGGCCTTCTTACCACCAACAAAAATGACTTTGTTTTAAGGTAGCTATCCGGGAGCAGTGTATCCTTCCGTGTCAGAGACGGTGAAAGACGGTGTATCCGAAAGCTAAACATGGAATTTACCATTTCCATACCCACGAAATGCCGTGGAAAACCAAAAACGGTGATTTTTCACATAAATAGAAAGGCAGAGCAAAAACTATGAAGAAAAAAGAGCCTATTTTGAAGACCAAGCGGCTCATAATTAGCCCCATGAGCGATATGGAATTACATACTCTCATTGCCCGCACTGCTGACAAGGACTTAAAGCAGGCATACTTGGAAATGCTGGCAGGCTGCCAGGTTCATCCTGACGGGCGCCTGTGGTACACGGCATGGAAAATTTGTCTCAAAAATAGCGGGGAGGAAATCGGTGACGCCTGCTTTAAAGGGACGGAAAAAAACGGCGGGGTGGAGCTGGGCTACGGCATAAATTTGGAATTTCGGTGTAAGGGCTATGCAACGGAAGCGGCAAAGGCTCTTGTTGACTGGGCGTTTTCCCAAGAAAAAGTGTTCTTTGTTGAAGCGGAAACCGAGCCAAACAATGCCGCATCCATGCGTGTTTTGGAAAAGCTTAAATTTCTCCCTGACGGTGAAGGAGCGGAAGGCCCCCGCTTTGTGCTGGAAAAGCCTGCCTCTGCATGGATGTCTATATATATGTGCCTTGGTATGAGTGTTGGACTTTGCTTTGGCGTATCCTTTGACAATCTTCCCATGGGAATATGTCTTGGAATGCCCATCGGAATGTGCGTCGGGCTTTCGCTGGACGCTGCGGACAAGAAAAAGCGGGAAGCACTCCGAGCGAAACGCACTTTGGACAAGAGCAAAAACCCGGAGGGTTGATTCTGCCAGGCCGAAAAGCCATCCAAAATGACTATCCGACTGCATAGAAATAGCCGGATTAGTTTTATTTTTGCCTCCTGAGGAGGTACAAAAAAGTTAAAATGAGAGACAGGTCTCCAGCATAAATAAAAAAGATAGAGGTATCCTTAATAAATCGGATACCTCTATCTTTGTGTGGACATGATTTGAACATGTGAGAATCATGTGCATTGTCGTCCATATGGATTTTAAACTATACGCATAAGCAGCGCATCAAGCTTATCGTGAAAGTCGGCGTTTTGTGCCGCCGTACGCTTTGGCGGGCCTTTAAGCCGGCCGCCGGAGCTACGAACTTTCTTTGCAGTATGGCGCTGTAAAAGCAGGGCGTCGATATTGTTATCGGTGTATTCCATGCCGTCCTGACTGAGTACCAGGGCGTTTCTTGCAAGGCACATGGCGGCAAGACCGTAATCCTGGGTTATAACAATATCCCCGGGCAGCACCCGATTTACCAAAGCAAAATCAACGCTGTCAGCACCCTTTGAAAAGGTTAGGGTCGTGGCGCCGTCCTTCTCAAAAACGTGAGAGGTGTCGCACAGCAGCAGACATTCGATTTTGTGCTTCTTTGCCAGCGCCACAGTGATGTCCACCACCGGACAGCCGTCCGCATCTACTAATATCCTCATGTCAAAACCTCTGGGTGCAGCGGCGGCTCAGGTCATATTGCCGCACATAGCGCCTTACATTAAGACGGCAGCCCATATAGTCCAAAAGAAGCTCGGCACAAGCACGGCTGTCGCTGCCGGCGTTGTGGTGGTCAAGTCCCACGCCCAAATGGGCACACATGGTGTTTAATTTATGATTGGGCAGCTCCGGATAGCAAGCCCGACCCATGGCACAGGTGCAGGCATATTGGACAAAGGGCAGCCAGTCGATTGAATAGGCGTCAAGACACTGGGCCAGCACACGCATGTCAAAGGGGGCATTATGGGCAACAAGAATGCCGCCGGACATAAGAGGCTCAATAGCAGCCCAAAGCAGTGGGAAGGTAGGCTGGTCGGCGACCATTTTCGGTGTTATGCCGGTAAGCTGAATGTTAAAGGAGTCAAAGTGCGTCTCCGGATTTACCAGAGAATAGAAATCGTCAACGATTTTGCCCTTGTCCACAATGGTAATGCCGATGGCGCTAATGCGGTTGTTTGCGTAATTTGGTGTTTCCACGTCAAAGGCAATGTAGCGTTCATCCATTTTTTGTATGTCTCCCAATGAGCTTAATAACTGCAAGTGCAGATACTAGGTTTGGTTGTATAAAATATCATTTCACCGATTTTTGGCCATGATACTATATTTCACCCTGATAGCATATACCATTTTGGGCATGAAGGCAATGTGTTTTCAGGATTTTAGACCCAGCCCACGGCAAATGAGAGGCTTCCATAGACGCTTGTTCTTT
>CAZJYY010000104.1:0-5631 GCA_964550315.1 uncultured Oscillospiraceae bacterium
AAATCTCAGATTTCTGAGTATTTTGAGACAGTTGTGATGAAATAACTCATTTTTGAAATTTTGTTAGAAAGTGCAAAAACCACTTCATCTGTTTTTGCACTTTCCCATCATTAAATTGCGGCACTCCAAAAAAGCATCTTTTGCGCTTGCGTATTTGCACAAGAAATGGCTTTTATTTCAGTGAGAATGCGCAAAATTAAACAGTTAATTGACTTTTTTACAACAAGGCGCTAAAATTACAAGTGTGCGTGGAAGATGTTTTTTACACGCACTTTGTGCATTCAGAAACACTTATTTAGTTAGGCGCATTTTGGTTGTACCCTTCGGGAGGAAGGAAGAATCTGGATTCCGCTCATGGGCTTTTGCTGGCGCTTTTGTCAGCGGATGAAGGCGCTGTGAGTTTGAATTATTCGCCCCAAGAATAAAAAAGGAGGAGACACATGGATTACCAAAAATTATTCGCAACAGGCATAGACCAGGAGTCGGTTAAAGCCTGGAGAGCACAAGGAAAAAAGGCTATCGGTGTTCTTTGCTGCCACGTTCCGGAAGAAATCTTGTACGCATTCGATGTTCTGCCCGTCAGACTGAGGGCCACTGATTGCATCGAGAGTCCCGAAGCAGATACCTGGATGTCACATATCAGCTGCAGCTATGCAAGAGGCATGCTCCAGTATTGGATGAACGGCACTTATGAGCTTGACGGTCTGATCACTTCCGACGGCTGCATGATGGCTGCTCGCTGCTTTGACAACGCTGAACACACCGATCCTAAAAAGGACGAGAAGTACTTCAGAGAGGTTGGCGCACCTCGTATAGTCAGAGGCGAAATGTCCTATCAGTATTATCTTGCCGAGCTGCACGATATGATCGAAGGACTTGAGAAGTTCACCGGCAACAAGCTGACCGACGAGAAGCTTAAGGCTGCTATTGCCAAGACCAACGAAGCACGCAGACTGGTTCGTGAGGTTTATGAGCTCCGCAAGGCTGATGCTCCCGTTATCAACGGCGAGGATTGCTTGAAGCTTACCTTGGCTTACTGCGATTACCCTGTTGACGAGTACATCGAAATGGTCAAGGCCTTCCTGGCTGACGCCCAAAATCGTAAGCCCGTTGAAGGCGCTCGTGCTCGTCTTATGGTTATTGGCTCTGCTCTTGATAACCCTGGCTACCTCAAGATTATTGAGGATAAGGGCGGCTTGGTAGTTACTGACGCTCTTTGCTATGGCTACAAACCCTTTGCAGAGGATCTTGAAGTTAAGGGTGATGTTCTTGATTCCATCGCCGACTACTATCTCAACCGTATTCTCTGCCCCCGTATGCTGGACAACCGTATTCGCCTTCAGAAGTCCATTGTGGACACCTGCAAGGAATTCAGAGTTGACGGCGTGATCTACGAGAAGATGCAGTATTGCGAGTGCTGGGGCGGCGAGAGTATGTACCTCGAGCCTGACCTTAAGGCAATCGGTGTTCCCATGCTCCAGCTTGAGCGTGAAGAGCATCTTGCCAATGCCGGACAGCTTGCTATCCGTGCAGAAGCTTTCGTAGAAATGATCGAAGAATAAGGAAAAGGAGGACAATTTAATGGCTAAAGATACCAGATTAGAAGATGCCGTAATGGCCGGCGAAATGGGTATATTTGACTTCTGCTGCGATAAAGTTGATGGCCAGATCGAAAGAATGAAGGAAAGAAATCCTGACCTTCTTTGGGTACTGGATATTCAGGCTGCTATGTGGCACAAGTTCCGTGATGCTCATAAGAACGGTCAGAAGATAGTTTTCTTCGGCGGCCCTGTCCCTGTTGACATCATCGCAGCTTTTGACTGCGTTCCCGTATACCTTGACACCGTTCCCATCCGTCTGTCCCCGAACCCCGTGTTGACCGGTAAATTCATTGACTCCGCTGAAAGATATGTTCCCCAGACCACCTGCGGCCTTTGCAAGACCTACCTCGGTGCAGCTCTTGAAAAGCAGTATGGCATCTGGCCCGACGCTTTCGTATATTCTGCCGTTCCCTGTGACTCTTCCCGTGTTACATATCCCAACATGGAAAGAATCTTCGGCTGCCCGACCTTCGGCTTTGACTATCCGTTCCGCCGTGACGAGCGTGCCCTTGAGTATTTCGCAGACCAGATTGAGAAGTTCGTTGAATTCATGGAAGAGTTCACCGGCACCAAGCTTGACTGGAATAAGCTGAAGTATCACATGGAAATCGCCAACAAGAACTATGAGCTTCAGGGCAAGTGCGCAGATCTGCGTAAGAATAAGCCCTGCCCGCTGCCCGGACGTATGCTGGTTATGAACGGCACCTCCAACGGCATGGGACCCTTCCCAGAACTGACTGCCATGTTCGAGAAGGAATTGGAAATCGGACAGATGATGATGGAGCTGGGCATGGGCCCCTGCATGAACGGCGAAAAGCACCGTGCAGCTCTCCTTCAGAACATGGTCTGGTCCTCCTCCGGCGTTATGGACTGGCTCGAGAGCGAGTACGACACCTGCGTCATAATGGACGCCTTCGGCTTCCAGCACGGTGATATGTACGAGCATATGGACGACAGACGTGACTGCTTCAAGGTAATGGGTAAGAAGGCTCAGAACAACCCCATGATCCATGGCGCTGCAGGCCCGTCCGAGAACTTCCTGTACCTGGTTGACAAAATCTTTGCCGAGTACGAGCCTGACGTATCCCTGTTCGTAGGCCACGTTGGCTGCAAGCACACCTGGGCTTCTGCAAAGATGGTCACCGATATGATTCAGGAGAAATATGGTATTCCCTCGCTGTACCTTGACGTTGACGGTATCGACGGCCGTTACAAGTCTCCGGACGAAATCAAGGCAGTTATCGGCGAATACATGGACAGCGTTGTCAACAAGTAAGACTGCGCAGTTATAAATTTTCAACCGTTGGGGCGAAAGCGCACTGCGCTTTCGCCCCAATTCAAAGAAATGTCCATCTGATTTTAACTGTGTCACGGACGTTCAAGGAACAATAATGATACAGTTGCGACACAACAGCAGGTTAGTAATTACGTTAAGTGACAGTTTCTGCGCAAAACCCGCAAAAAACAGAAGTCAAAAGTGTAGCATAAGTGACATAAACCCCCAACTTTATAGACAAAATGTCATGCGAATATTTGTGAGACATATACTATTTTCGAAATTTATGGCAAATTGGCATACGGTTTGCTTCATATATAATTAGACTAAAATGTCAGCTTGCCCCGCACATACACAAAGGAGCAGTGACATTCATGATTAGGAGGAAAACAGATGATAACCGCAGGAATCGATTGTGGAAGTCAGAACACTAAGGGCGTTATCCTTAAGGACGGCGTGGTTGTCGCCAAATCGCTTTTCGCCACAGAGTTCGACGCAGACTTGGCAGCTCAGAACGTTCTTAACGAGCTTATGGGCAAGGCCGGAGTTGCAAGAGACGATATAAGCTGCCTTGCAATTACCGGCGTAGGCCGCGAAATTGTCAAATGGGGCAATGTCGAGGTCAATGAGGTTGGTGCAGCTGCAAGGGGCGCAAAATTTGTAAGACCCGAAACAGACACCATCATCGACATGGGAGCTGACAGCTGCCGTGTTATCCGTCTTAACGACGACGGAACGGTTATGAAGTACGAGGTCAATGATAAGTGTGCATCCGGCGCAGGCACATTTATCGAAGCAATGGCTCGTGCACTTCAGATCAAGACCGAGCAAATGGGCGAGTATTCCCTGCGACATACTAAGGAGCTTGCCACCAACGCACAGTGCGTTGTTTTCGCAGAGTCTGAGGTTATTTCTCTGATTCATGCCAAGGAAACCCAGGAAGATATCGCCTATGGCGTCCACATGGGTATCGCAAACCGTATCGCCTCTATGATTCGCAGAGTGGGCCTCACAGAAAACTTTACAATGATCGGCGGTCCCGGCTTCAACAAGGGACTCGTTAGCTGCATGTCCAAGGTGTTTGAGCGAAACATCGTGGTTGCTGATGATAACCAGTACATCAGTGCTTTGGGCGCAGCGATCTTTGCATCTGAGAATTAGTATACGGAGGAGAATACCATGTCTGAAATAAAAAAAGTTGAATACTGGAGATGGACCGAATCCAATTGGAAAAACCCCGACATTCCCGATTGGCACGGCGCTCTTATCACCGCCGGCGTGGATATAGGTTCCACCAGCACCCAGGCCGTTATTTTGGCAGACGGCGTACCTTACGCATATTCCAACATGAGAACCGGTTCTAACAGCCCTGACTCTGCAATGCAGGCCATCGAATGGGCAATGAAGGATACCGGCATGACTCTTGAGGACATTACATATACCATCGGTACCGGATACGGCCGTGTAAACGTGCCCTTCTCCAACAAGACCGTTACCGAAATCACCTGCCATGCCCGTGGCGCAAACTACATCTATGGACCCACCGTTCGCACTATTCTTGACATGGGCGGTCAGGACTGTAAGGCTATCCACTGCGACGAAAAGGGCGCTGTCACTTCCTTCATGATGAATGATAAGTGTGCTGCCGGTACCGGACGCGGCATGGAAGTTATTGCAAACCTTCTCGCTGTACGCGTGGAAGATATCGGCAGAATGTCCTTTGAAGTGGACGAGGAGCCGGCACCTGTGTCCTCAACCTGCGTTATTTTCGCAAAGTCCGAGGCAACAAAGCTTATGCGCAGCGGCTGGACCAAGGAAAAGGTTCTTGCGGCATACTGCCACGCAATGGCACTCCGTGTTGTTCGCCTTCTTGAGCGCAACGGCATGGAAAAGGATTTTGCAATCACCGGCGGTATTGCAAAGAACATCGGCGTTGTAAAACGTATCGAGCGTATTATGGGCGTTGAGGCACTCCAGCCCAAGTGGGACACTCAGATTGCCGGCGCTGTGGGTGCAGGACTTATCGCAAAAGATCTCGTTGAGAAGAAAAGGGCAAAGGCACAGGCACAGGCTTAAGGACTCATGGGTACATTGAAAACTGAAGTGCAAGATGGAAGGAGGCGAAAGTCGTGATAGCAAACTATGGCTACGAGGACGGATCCGGACACTACTATATCAAGATAGACACCGCAAAGTGCGCAGAGTGCGAAAAGAAGGGCTGTATTGAAATCTGCCCGGAAAAGCTCTTTGTTACGGAGCTGGATGATTTTGACGACGAGGTAGTAATTATTCGGGAGGATGCCCGAAACACCTTGCAAACAGCGTGTGCCTTCTGCAAAGCAGATGGCAAAAAGGAGCTTTGCAGACAGGCGTGTGAGGCTGAAGCTATTGGCTTCTCTTGGTAGAGAAGCGTGAGACGAATTTTAACCTGGCAAAGCATAGGGATGTGTGCCTTACACCCCAAAGCGAAAAACCGGGATTGAAATTATTTTTCCTAAAATAACACAAGGAGGAAACACATGAGTTACCAGAAATTATTCGAGACCAAAATTTCAGGCGATGCAGTTAAAGCCTGGAAGGCAGAAGGCAAGAAGGCCATGGGCTATGTCTGCTGCCACGTTCCTGAAGAGATCTTCTACGCAGCAGATGTTCTTCCCATCCGCCTCCGTGCAACCGGCTGCATTGACAGCAGCGACGCAGAAGCATGGATGAGCAGCTTTTCCTGCAGCTATGCACGCAGCATTCTCCAGTACC
>CAZJYY010000105.1:0-5340 GCA_964550315.1 uncultured Oscillospiraceae bacterium
ATCGTACCCAAAGCATAAGCCTTCCGAAAGGAGCACAAACATGAACGAACTTCAAAAGAAAATAATCTCCCTGAAAAAGGAGAAAAATGCCCTCATCCTTTCCCACTATTATCAGCCATTGGAAATACAGGATATTTCTGATATGGTGGGGGATTCCTTTGCCCTTGCAAAGCAGGCTCAAGCCGCAAAGGAGGATACACTGCTGCTTTGCGGCGTTCGGTTTATGGCGGAGAGCGCAAAAATTTTAAATCCGGAAAAAACCGTATACCAGCCCGCAGAAAGTGCCGGCTGCCCAATGGCGGACATGATAACGCCGGAGGATGTTAAAAAGCTAAGAGCGGAGCATCCCGACGCTGCGGTTGTCTGCTATGTAAATTCATCTGCGGAGGTCAAGGCGGAAAGTGACATTTGCTGCACCTCTTCCTCGGCGGAAAAGGTGGTTGCAAGTCTGCCAAACAAGAAAATTATATTCGTTCCGGACCGTAATTTAGGCGGCTTTGTTGCGGAGCGTTTCCCTGATAAAGAGGTAATCTGCTTTGACGGCTGCTGCCCGATTCATGACGCTATACGCAGCGAAAACGCAGAGCGTATGCTTGCCCAGCACCCCGGAGCAAAGCTTCTTGTTCACCCCGAATGTCCAAAGGCGGTGGTTGCCCTTGCAGATTATGTGGGCTCCACGGCAGGAATCCTTTCATATGCTCGCAAAAGCGATGAGGACTGCCTTATCATCGGTACGGAGAACGGCGTAACAGAAATTCTCAGGAGGGAAATGCCCAACAAGGAGATACTGAGTGTTCAGGATAATTTCCTGTGCATGGATATGAAAAAGACTAACCTTGAGGATATCATTGACTGCCTTGAGGGACGGCGTGACCCGGTTACGCTGTCTAAAGACATGATGGACAAGGCGAGGACAAGCCTTGTGCGTATGGTTGAGGTTGAAAAGTAGTTGACATAACAAAAATGGACCGCAAGCTGACAAGCTGCGGTCCGTTTTTGTTGCACAGATTAGTTTACATAACCTTGAAAATCTCTTTTATAATTTTTAAAAAGTCATCAAGCTCCTTAGAAAGGGCAACGGGCTTATAAAGCTTTGGCTGTGAGTTTAGATCCAACGGCAAAATAGCGACACCGTTTTGATCCAGAGGCTTTTCAAGGCACCAAAGTTCATCGTCGATTATCCAAATGCAAATGGCAGTGTCCTTGGAGTTTTCATCAGCCTCAAGATTTGCCGGGATGAATAGAGTATATAGGGGATCATCCTTGGGAATCTCAGGGGGAGGAGTGGCTTCGCCGTTTTTAGTCCAAAGCATTTCGCCCAAAAGAATTGCAAACATTTCAAGCTGAGCAGGCTCAGTTACAGTAAAAAGGGGAGCTTTGTAATCAGACGCTGTAATGTCGGCAATATAATTTCCTTCGTAGAGACTTATTTCCTCAGCGTCATAAAGGCAGGGGGGCTTGCCGACTTCCTTTAGTTTAACGTTTTCCGGAGCGGCCATCTGAATGGCAGTTCCGCCCTCCTCGGTCAAGGAGTAATTGTCCGAAGACTGGGGGGACTCTTGTTCATTACCTCCATCAGTGGGCTGAATAAAGGCCGCACCGTTATTTTCTAATACGCTGGAGTCGTTTATAGTGTCGCTTTCGTCATTGGTGTAATATTCTGCAGACAGGTCAGCAGATTTGGCAGATGGAGCTTTATCGCCCACACTGTCGAAAAGTCCAAGACGGGATGCGCCAAGAATGATAAGGGCAAGGCAGGCCGCCATGGCCGTAAACCGACCGAAGGCGAAACGGCGTTTACCGCCGCTGTGCTCCTTAGCGTTGATCTTAAACATTATGCCCTTTGCCAGCATTTCGGGCGGCTGCACAAGCTCATCGCTTGTTGCGTCGGAGATACTTTTAAAGGCTGTGTATACCCTTTTGCAGTTTTCGCAGGTTTCAATATGGGCGCAAAGCTCGGCTTCCTGCCGGCTGTCAAGCTCGCCGTCAATAAGGCTGCTGAGCATTTCGAGATATTCGTTGCAGTTTGCCATGCTTTACACCTCCTTCCGATTCTTTGACGAGAAGCCATAAGAAAAGTTCCCGTCACAGGTCAAAATGTCGCAAAGTTTTTTTCTTGCTCTGAAAATTCGTGATTTTACGGTGCCTGTTTCCAGTTTTAGTGCCTCGGCGATTTCTTCATAGGAAAGACCGTCAATTTCACGAAGAAGCAAAATTACACGATAGTCACGTGGAAGCTTCAAAAGTCCTGAATGCACAGCCTCACGAAGCTCCTTGCGTTCCATTTCCGTTTGTGGGGAAAAACGCTCGTCGGGTATGTCCAGCTCCTTTTCGTCCTCCTCGTCCACATAGGTGAGGGAGTTATGAGCACGGCGACCCTCGCTACGCAGAAAATCAAGGCAGACGTTGGAGGTCAGCCGATAAAGCCACACGGAAAAACGGCTTTCGCCCCTAAAGCTGCCAAGGGAATTATAAGCCTTTAAAAATGCCTCCTGGGACATGTCAAAGGCGTCGTCCTCGTTTCCCACCATGCGCAAAGCAAGGTTATAGACTCGTGTCTGGTTTTCCAGCACGAGTTTTTCATAGGATGAACTGTCACCATCCAAAACACGTTGAATCAATTCGAGTTCTTCTTCTTTCGTCACGGGTACACCTCCCAAACTGACGATGTAGAGCGCTTTATTTCAGGTCTCTCTTGATTTGCTGAGCAAGCCTTCTTATATCCTCCAGGGTTTCCACCTTTACCACCTCTGCACGATAGTAGCCGCTGTAGGGAACACCCTTGAGATACCAGGCTAAATGCCGCCGTGCCTCAAGACAGGCTATTTTTTCGCACTTCGTTTTTGCAGCCAGCTCAAACTGGTATACAGCCGTATCTATCCGCTGACTAAGAGGTGGAAGCGGAGGAAGCTCCTGCCCGTTTAAAAGAGCATTCGCCCTTGAAAAAATCCATGGATTGCCAAAAGCGCCTCGGCCTATCATTGCTCCGTCGCATCCGGTATAGCGCAGTATGTGGGCAGCATCCTCAGGCTCAAAAACGTCGCCGTTGGCGAATACCGGTATGCTGACGGCACGTTTCACGTCACGAATAATGTCCCAATCCGCCTTGCCGCTGTACATCTGTGTTCTTGTTCGTCCATGCACACAAATGGCGCAGGCCCCTGCCGCTTCACACATTTGAGCAAATTCAACGGCGTTCACACTGCCCTTGTCCCAGCCCTTGCGGAACTTGACGGTTACAGGACAACTGCAGCCCCGGATAACAGCCTCAATAATGGACATAGCCTTGTCGGGATTGCGCATAAGGGCACTGCCCTCGCCGTTACCGGCAACCTTGCCAACGGGACAGCCCATGTTGATGTCAATAACATCCGCACCGGACAATTCTTGGGCAAAACCGGCGGCTGGCTCCATAAACTCAGGGTCACTGCCGAAAATCTGGGCGGCGACAGGGTGCTCGTGCTCGCCTAAAAGCAAAAGACTTTTGGTTTTCTCGTCCTTATACACCAGTGCCTTTGCGCTTACCATTTCTGTACAGGTGTAGGCTGCGCCATTTTGCCGGCAAACCTCACGGAAGGCAAGGTCTGTAACACCAGCCATGGGGGCAAGGGCGAGACGGCCGTTAATTTCTACATTTCCGATTTTTATCATTTTATATGCGTATATCCAATCCTACGGGACAATGGTCAGAGCCATATATTTCAGGGCAAATGTATGCCTTTTCTATGTTGTCCCGAAGGGTGTCCGATACAAGGAAGTAGTCGATGCGCCAGCCCACATTGTTAGCCCGTGCATTGGCACGATAGCTCCACCAGGAGTAAGCGTCGGTGGTGTCAGGGTAAAGATAGCGAAAGCTGTCGGTGAAGCCGGAGGATAAAAGAGTCGTGAACTTTTCCCGCTCTTCGTCGGAAAAGCCGGGCTTACCCCTGTTAGGGCCGGGATTTTTAAGGTCAATTTCTTGATGAGCAACGTTCATGTCCCCGCAGACGATAACCGGTTTTTTCCTGTTCAGGGCACAAAGATAGTCCCTAAAAGCATCCTCCCATTCCATACGGTAGGAAAGTCGCTTTAGCTCGTCCTGAGCGTTGGGAGTGTAAACGCAGACAAGGAAAAAATCCTCAAATTCCAGCGTTACGGCACGGCCCTCGTCGTCATGCTCAGCAATACCGAGGTTGTATGAAACGGACAGGGGAGTGCGCCGTGTAAATACTGCTGTGCCAGAGTAACCTTTTTTTTCGGCATAACTCCAGTAGCTTTCGTATCCGGTTAAATCAAGGTCAATCTGACCCGCCTGAAGCTTGGTTTCCTGAAGGCAGAATATGTCTGCGTCCAGTCCCCAAAAAATATCTTCAAAGCCTTTTTTAACAACGGCTCTAAGGCCGTTTACATTCCAAGAAATGAATCTCATATGCTGCGCTCCTTTCTCGCCACAAGACGGTTAATTTTCACGCCCTCAGCGTGAAATTTCGCTTCATAATCCGTCATCACGCCAACAATGCCGTTTTCGTGAAGGTCACGGGTAAGCTCCGAAATACTCCAGCCCTCTTTGGTGAACATCTCCAAAGACCACTCGAAAAGTGGGGAGTTGTCCGTTTTAAACCAAATTTCGCCCTCGGGCTTCAGTGCCGATTCATATAATTTAAGAAAATTTGGATGAGTAAGGCGGAATTTGGCGGTTTTATTTCGTGGCCACGGGTCGCAGAAGTTGATGAAAATGCGGTCAACCTCGGCATCATCGAAAATAAGAGGCAGACAAAGAGCATCGCCGTCGATAAAGCGGACGTTTTCAATATTATCACCGCAAACACGCTCCATGGCGACAATCATGGCGTCGGGAATTTTTTCCACGGCGGCAACAAGAGCCTGGGGATTTTCACGGGCAGTATCAACGGTGAAGCGGCCTTTGCCGCAGCCAAGCTCTACCCATAAAAGCTGATGGTCGGGGTATGAAGAAAGCCAATTTCCTTTCATGGACGGCGGGTCTTGTATGAGAACATGGGCACAGCGCTCCATGCGGGGAATTAGGTTAGGTTTTTTTCTCATTCGCATAAAATATCACGCTCCACGGATGATAATATCATATATAAACAAAATCCGCAATGAAAAAAGTCATTGCAGTTTTAACGGAGCTGTGGTAATATAATATGGCTTTTGATAGAGCAAAGTCTTAAGGGAGTAATTTTTCGTGGGAAGCCCTCAATTTGCGCAGTTGGTGTGCAGGTGGAGTGATGCGAACGACGAAGAGCTGGTGAAAAGCAAATAGCCGGGTGTGGCGCAGTTGGTAGCGCGGGTGGTTTGGGACCATCAGGCCGCAGGTTCGAACCCTGTCACTCGGACCAT
>CAZJYY010000106.1:0-5283 GCA_964550315.1 uncultured Oscillospiraceae bacterium
GAAGCGGTTATCCGCATTCCCGCAGAAAGCGTGTCCGTGGCAGTGGGAGAAACCGCATGGGTTTGGGTAATGCAGTCTCAGCGGTATGAAAAGGTGGAGCTTTGGGCGGACTGGAGCGACAGCAACATTGCCGAGCTTAAGTGGGAAGGCAAATGGTACAATAAAAACTGTACCGGCTTTTACATAACCGGCGTTGCGCCGGGAAACGCCAACATTGTGGTTTCATATTCCTTAGGCGGCAGCGAAAAGGCTCAGGAAAGCATTGAAATTCAGGTGTATTAAATTAAAATTGGAAGCCCCGGGCTTTCGCAGAATAGTATTAAATCGGCAGCCATCATTTTACTGATGGCTGCCGATTTTTGCTTTGGAGTGCTTAGGAAAGCTTCTGCTTTTAACAATTCTTTTTAGCTTTAATATATTTTATGAGCCTTGCAATGCTTACCGTAAACAGAGCTATTAAGGGTAAAAACAGCGCCCATGCGACAATAAACTGCACCTGAAGGCCTGCACTATAGATAAAGGGGTTAACAGCCCACCAAAATCTGACGCCGCTGGCATAACGCATATAGACAGCGATTAGAAGCCACAAGACCCAAAAGCAGTATAGAGTGGGACGCTTCACAAAAAGGCATATAAGCCCGCAAAGAAGAAAGGGCAGACAGTATAAAAGAGACTCAAGATATCCGGTTAAGAGAATAAATATAAGTCCCGTTAAAAATCCCAAACTTAAAAGCACGATACCCACAATTTTTCTGGGGGGGAAGGCGGAATCCTGTGGGCGGGGAACTTTGGCTTCTCTCTCCGGAGAGGCGCTACAAGACGGATTTGTGTCGGAATTTTCGCCATCGGATGGGACGCTATGCTCACCCCGAACAAGCTCGTCCAAGGATACATTAAAAAGCTCCGCCATGAAAATAAGCTTTTCAAGCTCCGGGACGGAGGCATCTGTTTCCCACTTTGAAACAGACTGACGGGAAACACAAAGCCGCTCTGCCATATCACTTTGAGACAAGCCGACGGCTTTGCGCAGAGTGCAGATTCTTTCGCCTAAAGACATTTTTCTCCTCCTTGGTCTTGATGGTGCAATTATACATTTTTAGCCCCCAAAAGTCCACCAAGGGCGCTTGGAAATTGCGCAACCGTCGGTTGCAAGAGGAGAATTAGGCGGAAGTTGCAGCGGTTTTTGTACATGAAAAAGCCCTCCGATACGGAGGACCTTTTTCCAAAATAAAACTTTTAAGTTTGAGGGCTGCTCAAATCCCGATAGTCATACACCCTATAATAATCCTTGGTGTCGGGATTTTTCAAAACCTCGGAGCGCTTGTTATCCAAAAGCCGCACAATTTCATACACATTTATCCATATTTCACTGTTGCATTCCTTTTGCGACTCGTCGAAAATAAGCTGCATGCCAAAGTGCAGGTGGGCGGTATTGATGTTGTTCACGTTTTCCTTGTGACTGTAACCGGTTCGTCCAAGATAGCCGATAACATCGCCTGCCTTAACAACAGAACCAATCTCCAAATCCTTCCGATAGGGGAAGTTCTTGCGCAGATGGGCATAGTAGTAATACCTTTTTTGGTCAAGGGATCGGATGCCTATGCGCCAGCCGCCATATTGATTCCAGCCCAAGGCTTCCACCACACCGCCCTCCACAGCAACAATGGGCGTTCCCACTTGACCCAGCAAGTCGTTTCCAAGGTGCGCACGGGCAAAGCCATAGGAGCGGGGCGTATTAAAGTCGTCATAGTGGCTGTATGGAAAATTTTTAGCAATGGGAGAGAAAAGCTTTATACCATAGCGCTGCTCCCAGTGTCGTCCGGTTTCGCTGTCATCGGGAACCTCCACCTCGAAGTCTCCCACAAAGCCGGAGAATACGGCACTGTAGGCTCCAAAATAATAGGGGTAGTATTTCATGCCCGCCGTCAGCTCGTCAATGGTCTTGCCGGAAAGAAGCTCCTGTGCAGCAGCGTCAAGCTGCTTGTCCTTATAACCGGAAAAGTTATTCCCGTTTTTGGCGGCGATATATGCCAGAAGCTCAATAAAATGAAGCTCAATATCTTTTCCGTGGGTTTCAATATCCAGCGCAATGGCTTTTTTCATAGCCTGGCAGGGGACGTTGAAGTCCACCCATTTTATAAAGTCCTTTTTTCCTTCCTCTTTATTTTCCTCTGATTCTGCATGCTTGCCGGATTCATCGTTATCCGAAATAATTTCCTCATGAATGTCTTCGCCCTCTGCCATTATCAGACAGGGAGACAAAAAAAGCAGAGAAATTGCCGCCAAAGCTGCGGCGACACTGGTTTTTAAGGCTGATTGCACCCGTAAAACCCTCCTTTTTTAATACACTAAGCAAACATTATTGTTTGGCCATTTTGGTGGTATATGCCTGCCATATTTAGCATTGGTTTTTATCTGTGCCGAATCAAAGACGGTTCAAAACTTAAAAATTGCCCATTTTGCAGCAAAGATGAACAAAAAAAGCCCATAAGCAATATATTGGTATTGAGTTAGCTTAATCCCAATGAGCCGGGGGTTTTGTATGCTGCTCATTAAGGGGGCAGTTTATTTGAAAAGCGTATTGGAAGTTTGCGACGTCACAAAAATATATCAGGCGCCTAACGGAGAGGTGCAGGCCTTGGATAAGGTGAGTTTCAAGGTTCAACAAGGGGAATTTGTAAGCATAGTGGGACCAAGCGGTTGCGGCAAGTCCACGCTTTTATCTATTATTTCCGGTCTTGAAAGTCTTACCTATGGAAAAATTTTAATTGAGGGCGAAGAAATCAACGGGGTTTCAAGCTCTATTGGCTATATGCTACAAAACCATAACCTTTTGGAATGGCGGGATATTTGGAGCAATGTTACCCTTGGTCTTGAGGTTAAAAAAAGCAAAAGTCCTGAAAATCTTGCCTATGTGGAAGAACTTTTAAGGTTTTACGAGATTTACGATTTCATACACAAGTATCCCAATCAGCTTTCGGGAGGAATGTGTCAGCGGGCGGCACTTATACGTACCTTGGCGGTGAAGCCCAAGATATTGCTGCTTGACGAGGCGTTTTCAGCCCTTGATTACCAAACAAGAATTTCCATAGTCGACTATGTGTACCGAAAAATAAAGGAGCAGTCCGTAACCTGCCTTATGGTTACCCACGACATTCCGGAGGCTATCAGCATGTCGGATCGCGTGATTGTTCTTTCAGCCAATCCGGGGACTGTGAAGAAGGAATTTGACATAGACTTTGAGCTTGAAAACGACTCCCCCCTATCAAGAAGAAATCACCCGAAGTTCAGCAAGTACTTCAATATGGTGTGGAAAGAGCTGGGTATGAATGAGAAGGGATAGGGCGCTTACAAATCGTGAGCTGTACTTGATGGGACAAAAGCGGGAGAAGCTTGCTGTAAACATTAGCAGGGCAGCGGTTTTAATAGCGGTGTTTGCCATATGGGAACTTCTTGCAAGATTTGGTATAATAGACAGCTTTATTATGAGCCAGCCAACCAGAATAGGGGAAACCTTTGTGGGGCTTTTAAAGGGCGACATGTTTTTGCACGTCTATACCACCTGCTATGAGACCTTTGTGGGCTTTCTTTTGGGCATAGTTTTTGGTGTTGCAATTGCGGTCCTTCTTTGGTGGTTTCCAACCTTTGCAAAAATTTGCGACCCGTATATCGTGGTGCTTAACGCCCTTCCCAAAATCGCCCTGGGGCCGGTTATTATTGTTCTTGTGGGAGCGGGCACAGAGGCCATAATCTTCATGGCACTTGCAATTTCCCTTATTGTAACGGTACTGCAAATGTACAGCGGCTTTAAAAACACCGACAGGGGCAAATGCAAAATGATAAAGGCCTTTGGCGCAAGCAAACTTCAGATTCTTACGAAGATAGTGATTCCCAGCAATATCGGCACGCTTTTTACCTCCATGAAAATAAATATAGGACTTTCCCTGGTGGGCGTAGTTGCAGGCGAATTCCTGGTGTCAAAGGCAGGGCTGGGCTATCTTATCGTTTATGGCGGTCAGGTATTCCGCATGGATCTTGTGATGACCAGCGTTTTGATACTTGCGGTGGTGGCCTCGCTGATGTATGTGGGCATATCCCTGCTGGAAGGATGGATAACGAGGTATTTGAGTCACAGTTAATGGTTTGATGCCATTGAGGAGGGAGTTAGTTAATGAAAAAAATTGGGAAAATAACGACAGCCGCACTTGCGATAATCCTACTTTTGGGCCTTTTTGCGGGCTGCGGGCAGCAGGCGGAAACGGTAACGGTTAAGTTGAGCGAGGTAACCCATTCCATATTTTATGCACCCCAGTATGTCGCCATAAATCAGGGATTTTTCGAGGATGAGGGCATAGAAATCGAGCTTTTGAACGGCGGCGGTGCCGACAAGGTGATGACGGCTGTTTTGTCGGGCGGGGTGGACATAGGCTTCGCAGGGCCGGAGGCTTCAATTTATGTTTACAACGAGGGGAAGGAAAACTACTGTCAGGTGTTTGCACAGGTCACAAAGCGGGACGGTTCCTTCTTAATAAGCCGGGAGGAGAATCCGAACTTTAAATGGTCGGATCTTGAGGGCAAGGAGGTTCTGCCCGGAAGAAAGGGCGGCGTGCCCTATATGACGCTGATGTACGTTATTCGGGAAAAGGGTCTTGAGCCGGGGAAGGATTTAGTGTTCAACGACACCATCCAGTTTGATTTGATGGCAAGCGCCTTTTCCAACGGCACAGGTGACTTTGTAACAGCCTTTGAGCCGGTGGCCACAAGCATTGAAGAGGCAGGAAAGGGGCACATTGTAGCTTCTGTGGGGGAGGAGAGCGGCGAAATTCCATACACCGCATACTTTGCAACAAAATCCTACATAGAGGAAAACAGTGAAACGGTTCAGCGTTTCACGAGAGCAATTTATCGGGGACAGCTTTGGGTAAGAGACCATACGGCAGATGAAATAGCCCACGCCATAGCCCCCTCCTTCCCCGACACAGATATTGAAACGCTGGTGAAGGTGGTGGAGAGATATAAAAGCATTGATGCCTGGTGCGACGGGCCGGCAATGAAGGAAGAAGCCTTCAACAAGCTGCAGGACGTTATAAGTGATGCAGGGGAGCTGAAGCAGCGTGCAGCTTTCGCTGATGTGGTGAACAACAGCTTTGCCCTGAAGGTAATGGAGTAGAGAGCTTGCCAAGGAAAATAAATAGATAAACGCAAGAAGCCAAAGCCATGCTCAAGGCAACGCAAAAAAGTCCCCAAGGCGTAAAAACCTTGGGGACTTATCTTTATGAGATA
>CAZJYY010000107.1:0-5275 GCA_964550315.1 uncultured Oscillospiraceae bacterium
TTTGTAACTTCTACACCGCAGCGGTCGCAAATTTTGCCCTTATAGCGGATTTTTTTATACTTTCCGCAGTGGCATTCCCAGTCCTTAGTGGGTCCGAAAATACGCTCGCAGAAAAGACCGTCACGCTCCGGCTTGAGGGTGCGGTAGTTTATAGTTTCGGGCTTTTTCACCTCACCGAAGGACCATTCACGAATCATTTCGGGAGACGCAATACCAATCTTTATGGCGTCAAAGGGTGTGCTGCTCATTATCTTACCTCCTCATCCGAAAACTCTTCGCTTTCGTCGCCACTGCTTATAGCCTCACCGTCTGCATCCTCAATGGTGTAGCCGGAGGCCTCTATCTCGCCAATTTCGCTTTCATCAGGACGATAAATCTCGTCTCTGAAGTCCGGTGCGTAATCGTCGTCCTCGTCGTCCTTAAGCTCAATTTCGTTGCCGTCATCGTCAAGAACACGAATGTCAAGGCAAAGGGATTGAAGCTCCTTAACAAGAACCTTAAAGGATTCCGGAACACCCGGCTGCGGAATGTTGTGGCCCTTCACGATGCTTTCGTAAGTGCGCACACGTCCGGTAACGTCATCGGACTTAACAGTAAGGATTTCCTGAAGTGTGTAGGCTGCGCCGTATGCTTCAAGAGCCCAAACTTCCATTTCTCCGAAACGCTGTCCGCCGAACTGAGCCTTACCACCAAGGGGCTGCTGGGTAACAAGGCTGTAAGGTCCCGTGCTTCTTGCGTGAATCTTATCATCAACCAGATGGTGAAGCTTGAGGAAGTAGACATAGCCAACGGTAACTGGGTTATCAAAGGGGCGGCCGGTACGACCGTCGTAAAGGACGCTCTTACCGTCGCTGCGAAGTCCGGCAAGCTCAAGAGTTTCTCGAATTTCTTCTTCGTTTGCGCCGTTGAAAATCGGGGTTGCGACCTTCCAGCCGAGAGCCTGTGCAGCATAGCCAAGGTGAACTTCAAGTACCTGACCGATGTTCATTCGGGAGGGAACGCCCAGGGGGTTCAAAACGATGTCCAGCGGAGTGCCGTCTGGCAGGTAAGGCATATCCTCCTTGGGGAGAATGCGGGAAACAACGCCCTTGTTACCGTGGCGTCCCGCCATCTTGTCGCCCACAGAAATCTTACGCTTCTGTGCGATATATACACGAACGACCTCGTTAACGCCCGGGTTCAGCTCGTCTCCTGCTTCACGGGTGAAGCGCTTCACATCAACAATAATTCCGGCCTCACCATGAGGAACCTTCAGCGAGGTGTCACGAACCTCACGGGCCTTTTCACCGAAAATGGCACGAAGCAAGCGCTCCTCAGCGGTAAGGTCAGTTTCACCCTTGGGGGTAACCTTACCAACAAGAATGTCGCCGCTGTGTACCTCAGCACCAACGCAGATTATGCCGCGCTCGTCCAAATACTTAAGCGCATCCTCGCCCACACCGGGGATATCACGGGTGATTTCCTCAGGTCCGAGCTTGGTGTCTCTTGCGTCGCACTCATATTCCTCAACGTGGATTGAGGTAAAGGTGTCCTCCATAACAAGGCGCTCGTTAAGAAGAATAGCATCTTCGTAGTTGTAGCCTTCCCATGTCATGAAGCCGACCAGAATGTTTTTGCCAAGGGAAATTTCGCCGTTGGAGCAAGCAGGGCCGTCAGAGATAACGTCCCCAGCATGAACCTTTTCGCCCACGGTCACTATGGGACGCTGATTGATGCAGGTGCCCTGGTTGCTGCGGGCAAACTTTGTAAGCTTGTAGTCCTTCGTTTCTCCATTATCATATTTAATGATAATGTTGGTTCCGGATACATAGCTTATTTCGCCGTCGCCCTCTGCGCAAAGAACGACCTTAGAGTCCACGGCACACTTGTGCTCAATACCGGTGGCAACTATGGGCTGCTCAGTGGTCATAAGAGGAACTGCCTGACGCTGCATGTTTGCGCCCATCAGTGCACGGTTTGCGTCGTCGTTTTCAAGGAAGGGAATCATAGCTGTAGCTATGGAAATCATCATGCGGGGAGAAACGTCAACATAGTCGACACGCTCTCTGTCCACTTCGATAATTTCGTCCCTGTGACGGCAGGTAACACGCTGGTTCATGAGATAGCCATCAGCGTCCACAGGCTCGGTTGCCTGGGCGATAATGTACTGATCCTCAACGTCAGCCGTCATATATTCAATATCGTCGGTAAGTCTGTAATTTGCCTTGTCAACACGGCGGTAGGGTGCAATAAGGAAACCGTACTCGTTGACTCTTGCAAAACTGGCAAGATATGAGATAAGGCCGATGTTCGGTCCTTCAGGCGTCTCGATGGGGCACATGCGGCCATAGTGACTGTAATGTACGTCTCGAACGTCGAAGCTGGCACGCTCACGGGAAAGGCCGCCCGGTCCCAAAGCGGACATACGGCGCTTATGCGTAAGCTCTGCAAGGGGGTTGGTCTGATCCATGAACTGGGACAGCGGAGAGCTTCCGAAGAACTCTTTAATTGCCGCAGTTACAGGACGAATATTTATAAGGCTTTGGGGCGTAACAACGTCCAGATCCTGAAGTGTCATACGCTCACGAATAACACGCTCCATGCGGGAGAAGCCGATGCGGAACTGGTTCTGCAAAAGCTCGCCCACGCAGCGTATGCGGCGGTTACCCAAATGGTCGATATCATCAGGCTCTCCAACGTGATGGAACAGTCCCAAAAGATAGTTAACGGAGGCAAAGATATCGTCCACAATTATATGCTTTGGGATAAGGTCGTCAAGATGAGCACTGATAGCTTCCTTAAGCTCCTCACCACGGTACTCTTCCAAAAGACTTCTGAGCACAATGAAGCGAACCTTTTCCTTAATTCCCAGCTCCTTGGGATCGAAATCCACAAAGCGGGCCATGTCTACCATGCCGTTTGAGAAAACCTTAAATTCCTTGCCGTCCTGCATAATAACTGCTTCGACAACTCCGCAGCTTTCAATTTCAGCAGCCTTTTCACGGGTAAGAATTTCACCGGCTTCTGCAATTATTTCACCGGTAAGGGGATCTGCAATGGGCAGAGCCAGCTCATGTCCGGTAAGTCTGGGACGCAGAGCCAGCTTTTTGTTAAACTTATAGCGGCCAACGCTGCTTATATCGTAACGGCGCTTATCAAAGAAAAGACTGTTAAGCAAGGTTTCCCCGCTGTCCACCGTTGGGGGGTCGCCGGGACGCAGCTTGCGATAAATTTCAAGTATAGATTCTTCTCTGGACATGCAGGCATCCTTGTCCAAAGTGGCGACGACACGCTCTTCCTCGCCGAAAACAGCCTTGATCTGTTCATTAGTTACAACCCCGTTTTCTCCGCCGGAGCAGGAAAGCCATGTATAGGGTTTGTTCTCTTCCCTTTTGCCTACTGCACGCAGTAGCCAGCTAACAGGAATCTTGCGGTTCTTGTCAATACGGGCGTAAAAAATGTCGTTAAGGTCAGTCTCATACTCCAGCCATGCGCCATGGTAAGGAATGATGGTAGTGCCGCAGATGCAGGCGCCGGTCTTGTCTATTTTCTTGTCATAATAGATGCCGGGGCTGCGGACGATTTGAGAGACGATAACTCGCTCTGCACCGTTTATAATAAAGGTGCCGCTCTCGGTCATAAGCGGAAAATCTCCCATAAAGATTTCCTGCTCCTTGATTTCCTCCGTCTCTTTGTTGCGGAGCCTGACGCCCACCTTCAGCGGTGCGGCATATGTGGCGTCGCGGGCCTTGCACTCTTCTTCGGTGTACTTGGGCTTCTCGTTCATGGAATAATCCACGAAGCTCAGCTCAAGATTACCCGAGTAGTCAGTGACGGCGTCCACGTCCGCAAAGACCTCTCTGAGTCCTTCCTCCAAAAACCATTTGTAGGAATCCTTCTGAATTTCCAGAAGATTCGGCATCTCCTGAATTTCAGGGGTGCGGGCAAAGCTCTTTCTGAGGGTCTTTCCGTAAAGAACATCCTTTGGCATTCGACTATCACTCCTCTGTATTTTATGCATCAACCATGAAACACCTGGGTGCGTTGTTGACTATTCAAAGGCATATATTGCAAAACAAGAAAAGACGTGTTACAATACTGCCATCGGTAAGAGTGGGGTTGTAGCCCCATTTTTGCATGCTTAGCGACTTATTATACCAGTCGCATATTGAATTTGTCAATACATACAAGGAAATTTTGTGTAATTTTTTTGCGGCCGAATATATATTCTGCCGCTTTATTTATTATTACAGGCAGCGCTCTCATTAAAAAGGGTGCGCCAGCTTTACGAAGAGGAATATATGGACATTTTGACACTTATGATCCTTGGCGGAATACTTCTTGTGGCCCTACTAATTCCCGCCGCCGAAGGGCTTTACAAAAAAACGAAATATCTCCTCATTTCCACGCTTGCTTTGGCGCTTGCTTTCGGGCTTCGTGCCGCCCTTATGAATTTTGAAAGCGGTGACTATACGGTCTTTCTCACCAAATGGGTGGACTATTTCCGTACAAACGGCGGTTTTGCCGGTCTTAAAAACAGCATTGGCAACTATAATCTCCCCTACCTTTACTTCTTAGCTGCCTTTTCCTACAGCGGCATTCGTGACCTTTACCTCATCAAGCTTCTTTCCATCGCCTTTGATGTGGTTCTGGCCTTTGGCATGATGAAGCTTTGCGGTGTTTTCACCCGCTCTGCGCCTAAGCGGCTTGCGGCATTTTTAATAACCCTGCTTCTGCCCACGGTTGTAATCAATGGAGCTATGTGGGGTCAGTGCGACAGTATTTATGTGGCCTTTGCCATTCTTGCTCTTTGGCTTGTTCTTTCAGACAGGCCTGCAGCGTCCATGGTATGTATGGCGCTTTCCTTCGGCTTTAAGCTTCAGGCGGTTTTTATCATGCCAATTTTCCTTGTGCTCCTCTTCGCAAAGCGCATAAAGTTTTGGCATTACCTGATTTTCCCCCTCACATACACTATATCAATATTGCCTGCTGTAATTGCCGGGCGTCCGTTCATGGATGCCTTCACGCTCTACTTAAACCAGGCAAACACCGTGGGCAGCGGTCTTAACTATAACTCCCCTTCCTTTTATGCAATGCTGTCCGGAAACGCAAATACAGCCGCACTTTCTACTCTCGGCGTTGCCTTTGCCTTCCTTTTTGTTTTCGCAATCTTCACACTAAGCTGGAAAAAGCGTCGGATGCTGGATAACGAAGCGCTTATGTGGATTGCACTCCTTTTCGTTGTGGGCATTCCCTTCATTTTGCCCCACATGCACGACAGGTACTTTTTCATGGC
>CAZJYY010000108.1:0-5171 GCA_964550315.1 uncultured Oscillospiraceae bacterium
ATTCAATATGTCTATCGAGGATTTTACTTCTTCGTTCAATTATATCGCTCCTTTCTCCTAATTTTGGGTTTCTTCAAAGGCGTATATTGCAGCCCCAAGAGCGCCTGTAAACTGTGCCATGGGTGCGGCGCTTATGGGCAGCTCCAATACTTCGCTCATAGCCTTTACCACTCCGGCATTTTGCGCCACGCCACCTGTCATTACTATTTCCGGCTCAATTCCTATGCGCCGCACAAGACCGGCGACACGGTTGGCAACCGAAAGATGAATTCCTGCTACAATATCCTCCCGCTTTTTTCCCGAAGCCAAATGGGAAATGACCTCCGACTCGGCAAACACCGTACAAATATTGCTTATTTGCACACGCTGCGTGGCGCGCTCCCCCGTTTCAGCCAGCTCCGATACTGACAGCTCCAAAATCTTTGCCATGACATCAAGGAAGCGCCCTGTCCCTGCAGCGCACTTGTCATTCATGACAAAACCCAGCATTTTCCCCTTCGGACTCAGCTTCAGCGCCTTGGCATCCTGACCGCCTATGTCGATTACCGTTCTTGCTTCGGGAACAAGAAAGTTTACCCCCCTTGCATGGCAGGAAAGTTCGCTAATTTGCTTATCCGCCCGTTCAAAGGTCATGCGTCCGTAGCCGGTTACCACTGTTCTGGTAATGTTCTCCGGCTTAAGACCGCTTGTTTCAAACAGGCCCTCATAAACTCTTTGCGGACCACTGGTACCGGTCCCGGTCTGAATTATGCTTTTTCCCACAATCTCTTTTCCGTCCTTTAGCGCAACTGCCTTGCATGCGGTGGAGCCGATATCTATTCCAAGGGTATACAAAGCTTCATCTCCTATCACGTTCTTGGTGTAGATGTAATAACGCCCTCGCTCTTATATCTTTCAATTTCGCCCTCGTCAACGCCCAGTTCCTTGAGTATCTCCACACTGTCGCAGCCCACGCCGCCGGGAAGCTTCATGGGAGGCAGACCCATACTTTCAAAACGCACGGGAGTGGAGGTAAGGATTCCTTCCTCGCCGTTTCTATAGGGAACCTTTAAAAGAAAATCGTTTGCCCAAGCCTGTTCGTCCTTAAGAACATCCCCGAAGTGGAAGCATTTTTCAGCGGTGACATCATACTCTGTCATAATCGCCGCCCACTCATCACGGGTTTTTGTTGCGAAGATTCCGTCAAATCTTTCCCGTATCTCGCTGCGGTGAGAGAGCATGCCCCAAATTTCGCAGTAGTCCTCATCCTCTGCCCACTCATCTACGCCAAGGGCATGGCAAACTCTTGGAAAATATTGCAAATAGTCCGAGCAGCCAAGGTAAAACCACTCGCCGTCAGAGCATTTGTAAGCGTTGACAATGGGGGAAACCGGCTCCAACCGGCTTTGAGGAAGGACGCTTGCATATGGCTCGCAGGCCAGAACAAGGGAGAAATCGTGAATACCCACATGATAAAGACTGGTGCTTATATAGTCGCCCTTACCGCTCTGAGTTCTGTGGTAAAGTGCGGCGCTGATTCCGCCGGCAAGGAACATGGCAAGCTGGAAGTCGCCAAAGCCGGGAGCATTGCCCGTGGGATTTCCGCCCTTGTCCGCAAGGTCTGCCATAAGTCCGCTTCGTGCAAAGTAAGCTGTGAAATCAAAGCCCGGGCGTTTGGCCTCCGGTCCTTTTGCGCCATAGCCTAAAATGTGTGCAAACACAAGTCTTGGATACTTTTCTGAAAGAGTTGCATAGTCAAGCCCCATTTTTTGAAGCGCCTCTTCTCGAAAGCTGGTAATAAAAACGTCAGCCTCGGAAAGAAGTTTTTGCATAATTTCCTTGCCCTCGGGCGTTCTTTGGTTAATGGAAATAATGCGCTTATTTACGTTCGGTCCGAAGAACACAGGGTTTTCGTCATCATCGATGGGTGTCATCATGTTCATGCCGAGAACACGAACCGGATCTCCGTTTATGCCCTCAACCTTAATTACATCTGCGCCCCAGTCGCCCAAAACTCTTGCGCAGGTGGGTCCGGCAAGATAGCTTGCCATTTCGATAACCTTTATTCCATTTAGTATTTTTTCCGCCATTATTAAACCCTCCATTTTATAGTATTGGGAAGCTCCCATACTTAATCAAGTAGCATTTAGCGTGCCAATTTATTCTTGCTCTTTAAATTTATTTTTTTGGTAATGCTGTATATTTAAAGGCCCATTCTGTGCCCTGTGTCAGTCAAAACAACAACTTGATTCGGAATAGCAGAATAAAAAATTAGCAATTTGCAAATTTACATTGCAAATTGCTAATTTTCCGCTTTATTTCTTCAATTTTCGATAGATGGTTGAGGGTGGAACGCCAAGCGCTACCGCTGCCTTGGGAACGGTTTTATACTCCTGCAAGGCCAGCTCGATAAGCTGTCCTTCAAGCTGCTGCTGAGCCTCACCCAGAGTCATAATTCCGGAGACCTTGACCGCTGCTCCCTCCCCATCGCACTGAACGCTGTCGATATCAAGGGAGATTATGGGCTCTAAATCCTCTTTTAAAAGGTTCCCTGCTTCTGAAAGAATTACTATCCTTTCCACAACATTTTTAATTTGCCTGATGTTTCCCCGCCAGGGCAAGGTGCAAAGAAAGCCGTAGGCGCCTGCGCTCAAATGCACGTTTTTCCCGTACTTTTCATTGTAAAAATTAACATAGTGCTCCACAAGGGGGATAATATCCTCCTTGCGTTCCCGAATTGGCGGGATGGTTATGGGGATAACGCTAAGTCTGTATAGAAGGTCCTGCCTGAAAACGGCATTGTCCAAAAGCTTGTCCTTGGGAAGATTTGTCGCCGATATATAACGCACGTCAACAGAAATATCCCTATTTGAACCCACCTGCCTCATAACGCCTTCCTGAACCACACGCAGGAGCTTACTTTGTACGTCAAATGGCAAATCCCCAATCTCATCAAGAAAGAAGCTTCCACCATTTGCCTCCTCCAGAAGGCCTTTTTTCCCGCCTCGCTTGCTGCCGGTAAATGCTCCCTCCACATAGCCGAAAAGCTCCGATTCCACCAGTTCACGGGGTATTGCTCCGCAGTTTACAGCCACAAACGGCTTTTCCCTGCGGTTACCGGAGTTGTGTATGTACCGTGCAATTATCTCCTTGCCCACGCCGGATTCTCCTGTTATGAATACCGCCGCATCCGACGCCGCCGCACGGGAGGCAAGCTGAATAACCATTTCCATCTTTTTGCTGGTAGATACTATTTCCTCGGCCTTTTCATATTCCGAAAGTCTCTGCACTAGACCGGAATAGTATTGGTTCAGCCGCTCCGCCTCCACGAGCTGCTCCTCCATGCGGATAAGCTCTGTAACGTCCCGTCCGGTGGCAACAATAAATTTAACAGCGCCTTCATCTAAAATGGGTATTGCTGTGTACAGCATAGTCTTGTCCACATTTTCCTTTTTGTATCGAATGTTCCTGCGCATTGGCTGCTTTAGGCGGGCAACAATGTCTATGATGGAGCGCCCGTCAAAAATAAGTGGCCCCAACACCTTGTCAATATGATGCCCAATGAGCTGCTCCGGCCCCATCTGCCCAAGCTCGGAAAGCATATCGATGCCAGGTCTATTTACCATCAGCACTGTTTTGTCAGGTGCACATATGGCAATTACGGCATCTATATTGTCAATTATCATCTGAATATATTTATATTCCTTCTCGCCGATACCATAATATTCAGGCACTGCATCCATGTTGTTCGCCCCCTTCAGCTTCGTGAAACAGCCTGTACTAATGGTTTTTGGTTATATGCTTATAATCATTATAGCATCCTCTTGCAAAGTGGCAATAGAACTTTTTATTTAATACTGGTACTGCCGCTAATAGCTATCGCGCACCCATAGTGGTAAAATTGCTATATTATATAAAAATTTTCAAATTATGCAACCAATCGATTTTGTTTCCTACTATATAAGTGAAGTCCTTAAAAACAAGCAAGGGAGTGATGAAAATGAATGACGATATAATAATAGATTTATTTTGGGAACGTTCCGAGTCCGCTATTATGGAGACCGGGAAAAAGTACGGGGGATTTTGCCGCAAAATTGCTTTTAACATCTTAAACAACATCCAGGATGCAGAAGAATGTGAAAATGATGCCTATAACGCAGTGTGGAATGCAATCCCGCCCAGTCGTCCTAATTCTTTTAAGGTGTTTTTAGGCCGTATTGTACGCAACATTTCACTCAGCAAATACGATTATAATACTGCTAAAAAAAGAAACCACCACTTTGATGCTATTTTGTCTGAGCTTGAGGATGTTATTGCCTCATCTCAAAAAATTGAAGCAATATATGAAAACCACCGGCTTTGTGCTGCAATAAACGCTTTTTTAAGCAAGCTTGATAAACATAAACGCATTATTTTTGTAAGAAGATATTGGTACGGTGACTCTATCTCGGACATAGCTTCTTTGCTACAAATGAGCGACAGCGGGGTTAAATCAGCGCTGCTCCGTACACGAAATAAGCTTAAGCTGCACCTTGACAAGGAGGACATATCCCTATGAACAAAAAAGATGTTTTTAGAGAACTGGGTTCTATTGATGAAAGCTACATACTGCAGGCGGATATTGCCCGCAAGAGCGCATCCAAAAAGCTCCGGCTTAAGTGGGCTTCATTCGCCGCCTGCTTTTTACTTGCCGCTGTGGGCGTTGCTGCCCTATGGGGGGGGGTATTTACCCCTAAAAATGATTTTGTGAAACTGGAAAATGGCGACACAATTAACTTTCAAAAATCGGATAGAGTTGGTGCTGAGTTTGCATTGGATATGGCTGTGATCACAAGGACTCTTACAAACGAGGAAACCCAAAAGCTTCTTCCCGGCTTACCCGTTGCGGCGAACGCCGTATATTCAGATAAGGACAACACATTACTTGGTATTGAGGGAAAAATTGGGGATGTGAAAATGGTAATTGCAGCCGCCGATGTACCCCTGCTTGACACGGTAATTGCGGGCAGCGAAAAATCCACAGAGGTTGACGGCGTTTTTGTCACAGCGGGTTATTTTCTAACCAAACCCAACAGCAAAGGTGAGCAAAACTCAATTTACTATGCTTCTTTCAAGCTTGGCAGCAGCAGTGTATATTTGGAAAATGCAGGCTTAAAGCAAGACCGTGAAGCCACAAAAAACGAGCTGGCTTC
>CAZJYY010000109.1:0-4986 GCA_964550315.1 uncultured Oscillospiraceae bacterium
ACGTCGTCGGTACCCATGGCATTTATGCCGAACTCGGTCATGCCGGCGTCAAGATGGCACATGCCGCCAGTATGAAGCTGAATGGCTTTAACACCTGCAGCAGCAACGGTTTCAGCATCCACTGCAGAGTCGATGTCCGCTTCCATAACACCGATGCGCATTTTATCCTTAAGCTCCTTTATAAGGGCGAGAACAGTGGTGGTCTTGCCGGAGCCGGGAGAGGACATAAGATTCATAAGGCAGGTTTTTTCGCCCTTAAGTCTGGCCCTGAGCTTGTCGGCTGCAATGTCGTTATTTTCATACACGCTTTTTTTGATTTCGATTACTCTTACCTTATCCATAGTTCTGATCCTTTCTGATTACAGAAAATTATTTATTATTAGGCCATGCCAAATTCCTGCATACGCCTGTAAAAGGTGCTTCGGGACATACCAAGCTGCTCGGCTGCCTTGGTTTTGTTGTTTCTGCATTTTCTGAGGGCTATTTCGATTTTTTCCTTCTCGCCCAGTTCAAAAATGTCAAAGGGCAGTCCGGCTATTTCATAGTCCTGCTTTTTGGTTTCAAGGAAATATTCGCCTAAATAGTTGCTTATTTCCTTTTCGCTTATAAGAGGCTCCTCGTGGGTGCTTATTATGCCCTCCAACAAATTTTGCAGCTCTCGAATATTTCCCGGCCAGGAGTACCGACCGAGAAAGTCAAGCGCGCCCTTTGTAAGGCGAATGTCCGGCTTGCCCATGCGCTCGCAAAGCTTTTTTATGAAGAAGTCGGCAAAAAGGTAAACGTCTCCTCCCCGGCTTCTCAGGGGCGGAACATTGATGCGGATGACGCTCAGACGGTAAAATAGATCCTCCCGAAAAAGCTTTTGTTCAATAAGCTCTTTAAGATTTCTGTTGGTGGCAGCGATAATACGTACGTCCACCTCGATAAGCTTGTTGCCGCCCACACGGCGAAAATTCTTTTCCTCAAGCACCCGCAGAAGCACAGACTGTACCTCCATGGGCATGTCCCCTATTTCATCAAGGAACAGTGTTCCATGGTTTGCAACCTCAAATTTACCAATGTTGCCCTCACGCTTTGCGCCGGTAAAAGCGCCGCTTTCATAGCCGAAAAGCTCGCTTGCAATAAGCTCCTTGGAAAAAGCCGCACAGTTTATGGCCACAAAGGGACGGTGACTGCGGTTACTGCTGTTGTGGATGGCCTGGGCTAAAACATCCTTACCCACGCCGCTTTCGCCTTGAATAAGAATGTTGCTGTCGGAAATGGACGCAATTTTGCAGCGCTTGACAGTTTCAACCATTACCTCATTTTCGCCTATTATATCGGTGAATGAGAATTTGGCGTTGTTATCGGAGTATTTAGGCGCAGCCTTGTTGGGGCTCACGGCAGAGCTGAAAAAAATCGTTATACCATCCGGATGGAAGCGGTTTTGCTTGTATGTTGCAGTGCTGATATTTACAAAGGCCCGCCCGCCCTTGACGCTAAGATGCATGGACTTGTCGTTCACACACTTTTTGCTGTCAAGGATGGACCAAAACTCTTTGTTTTCCGGCATGGGACGGACGATTTCATCCAGAGTAAGATGATATGTGTCGGCCTTTTTTATGCCAAGTATATTAAATACCTGGTCAGTGATAAGAGCAACCTTGTATTTTGAGTCGTCCTGTTTCAAAAAAACAGAGCCGGAATTTTCATCGCCGCTGGTAAACATTTCAACACTTTGAAAAAGGAACATGTCCAGCTCAATGGAGCGGGCAACGGTGATTGCCACACTGTGCAGATAGATGTCGCTTTTCTCAATGGGAACAGCGATAATGATTCCCGCAAAAATATCGCTTTCATTGACGCAGACCGGGGCGTAATAGTATGCTCCGTCCACCAAGGCCCTTGAATAGTTATAAGAGCCGGGAAAATCAATAGCCTGCTTTCTTGAGGAACCCAGAGTGAATACATTTGTGCCGATGCTCTCCTCGGACCATTTTGTGCCCGATTTAATGCCGTGCTCCGTAAGCCAGTCCTTCTCGTTGTCGTTGCCGTAAATTCGAAGAAGAACGCCGTCCCTGCTGAATAAAAGGACACGCAAGTCATCGTCTGCTTCGTTCTCAACCAAGTGGTTTATTACCCAGTCAGAGCAAATCATAAGGCGTTTGTAGTTTTTCTTTGTCCTGTCCAACTCAGAGGAGGTCAGCTCCTTGGGCAAAGCACGGGAGTAGTCAATGTTCTTGGTGCGGCACCGCTCCCAGGAACTTATGACAGCCTCATCTTGGATTATTTCATGGAGCTTTCCGTCATGCAAATTCATCCAATTTTCAAAATTTTGCTTTTTTCGCAAATCAGGCAGCTCCTTCCCACAAACTTCAACTAATACTATCACAAAAAAAGAGCATTCGCAAGGAATATGTATGGGCCACTTTCACAAAAATGAGGGCATAATCTTTACGGAATGCACTTAAAATTTTTCCGTTGCCGGCGTAACTGTGGTATAAATGTGGAAGAAATGCAGAAAAATAAAAAATGAAAAAAACATCAATATTTGTATTGACAGCCGCCCTGTTGCTTGGTATAATACACCTTGCCTGTTCGAGAAATCGAGAGACAAAATACATGGCGGCGTAGCTCAGCTGGCTAGAGCACTCGGTTCATACCCGGGGTGTCACCGGTTCAAATCCAGTCGCCGCTACCAAAATGGGAGTGCAGCAGCGCTCCCAAGTATATGGCCCGTTGGTCAAGTGGTTAAGACACCGCCCTTTCACGGCGGTAACATGGGTTCGAGTCCCGTACGGGTCACCACATTGGGGAGTTTAAAAAACTCCCCATTATCATTAGGAGGCTTAGCTCAGCTGGTTAGAGCGCACGCCTCACACGCGTGAGGTCGACGGTTCGAGTCCGTCAGTCTCCACCACGTCGGAGCAAACTGTGCTCGCTCCGCTTTCGGATAAATCCGAAAGCTGCGTATCACTTCGTTGCTCCTCCTTTCAAACCGCGACCCACTTCGTTGGGCTCGCGGTTTGTTGCTTTTTGCGGCTTAAATGACCCGAACGCTTGCGGCGACTTTTTTCAACAGCAGAAATCAAAGTAATAATTGCTAAACCTATAAATACGCAAATTCTATGAGCGCGGGTAATGCAAATCCACGGTTCTCAGATAATGAAGAGGTAAAAGCCGGTAGGCACGAAAGTGCCTACCGGCTTTTACCTCTTCAGAAAGAAATCCACAGATATTTTATTATTTGCCAAGATATGCTTTTTTAACGTTTTCATCCAAAAGCAGCTCTTGTCCGGGACCGGAAAGTGTTATTCTTCCCGTCTCCATAACGTGCCCCATATGAGCCGTGTGCAGAGCCATGTTAGCATTCTGCTCGATAAGCAAGATAGTAACGCCCTCCTTGTTGATTTCCTTGATTATAGAGAATATGTCCTTCACGATAAGCGGAGCAAGTCCGAGAGATGGCTCGTCCATCATCATAAGTTTTGGACGGCTCATAAGTGCCCGTCCAACGGCAAGCATCTGCTGTTCACCACCGGAAAGCGTTCCGCCGGCCTGCCATGAGCGCTCCTTAAGCCTTGGAAAAAGCTCAAATACCCATTCGATATCATCCTTAATATTATCCTTTCGGAGATATGCGCCAACCTTAAGATTTTCAAGAACCGTGAGATCGGGGAAAATGCGGCGGCCCTCAGGGACAAGGGTAATACCGGATTTTACTATGTCTGTAGGGTCTTTTCCTGTGATTTCGCTGCCTTCAAATGATATTTTACCGCGGCTTGGCTTTACAAGGCCGGAGATTGCCCTAAGTGTTGAGCTTTTTCCGGCGCCGTTTGCGCCGATAAGGGTGACTATCTCACCTTCGTTTACATCAAAGGATATGCCCTTTACCGCCTCAATTCCGCCGTAGTTTACGGATAAGTCCTGAATGCTGAGAATTGACTTGCTCATTCTGCCACCCCCAAATATGCTTGAATAACACGCTCGTCGGCCTGAACAAATTCCGGAGTGCCCTGACAGATAAGCTTTCCGAAGTCGATGACATATATTCTGTCGGAAAACTGCATGACCAAGTCCATGTGATGCTCTATCATAAAAATGGTAAGGTCATATTTCTTCTTGATCTGCACGATAAATTCGCCAAGCTCCTGGGTTTCCTGGGGGTTCATGCCCGCTGCAGGCTCGTCAAGCAAAAGAAGCGTGGGGTCTGTGGCAAGGGCACGGGCAATCTCCAAACGGCGCTGAAGGCCGTAGGGCAGGCTTGTTGCCATGTCGTTGGCATATTGATCAAGATTCTGTTCCACAAGAAGGGCCATGGTCTCCTCGCGCATACGCTTTTCCTCGGCATAGGTAAGGCGAAGGGCTGCCGAAAGAAAGTTCTGCTTTGCCCTCATATGCTTGGCAGTAAGAACATTGTCAAAAACGGTCATGGATTTCCAAAGCCTTATGTTTTGGAAGGTTCTTGCAATGCCCAGCTTTGTAATTTTGTCCGGTGTGGGGTCAATGGTTCGCTGGCTAAGATATGCGGTGGCATTTTCCCCCAGATAGTTCTTTTTAATTTTTCCACGGGGATGATTTGCAACAATGGGTGTATCGTTAAAGGAAATAACACCGTTGGTGGGCTGATAAACACCGGTGATGCAGTTGAAAGCCGTGGTCTTCCCTGCTCCGTTTGGCCCAATCAGCGCAACAATCTCACCCTTATTTACCTCGATAGAGAGGTTGTTAACGGCTACAACACCACCGAACTGCATAGTAACGTCAGAAAGACGAAGTACGTTTTCAGACATCGCCGTTCACCTCCTTTGAGGTAAGTTTTTTCTTTTTTCGGCCCTTTATCTTACCAACAAGGCCGCTGAAAGATAGCTCCTTGTCCCCCATTATTCCCCTTGAGAAGAAAAGAACAATTACCATAATAATAACGGAGAAAACGAGCTTTCGGAAGCCGGGACGCAAAACGTTAAGCCCTAAAATGTTGTTGCTGGATTCGTCAAGGAAGCGAAG
>CAZJYY010000110.1:0-4947 GCA_964550315.1 uncultured Oscillospiraceae bacterium
AGACGGAGAACGACGAAGCTTTGCGCCGGACAGAGAGAGCGGAATTTGCTGAGATTCGCTTACGCAGCGTCACTTCCAAGACCGCTCCCGAGCCGATGCGCCGAAAGCAAGTAAGCGTATCCGTCGGCGCACGTTACAGCGCTCCTTAAGCGGCAGACTTTGTTTGCAAGCAGGGTGGAACCGTGTGTAAAATTTATGCACCCCTGACATATGTCAGGGGTGCTTTGTTTTTTGGAGTTCTTCCACCAATACAGTGCATGAATCTCAGCGGATTCGCCGTGGAATGGCGGGGGCGCATTGCCCCCTGCCGCCCACTAAAGGGGATTTCTCTTGCTCGGAGAATTCTTAATCAAGCGTGCCTTATCCACGGACAAAAGCGGGTATAGGGGCGATACCCCTATACGTCCCTTGAAATCCATTTTCTTTTCTCAGAGAAAAGAAAACCGATTTCATTCGAAAAGAAAAGACGTTTAAGGGGGACTTTATAGAAGCCGTCCCCCTTAAAAATCCCCCTCCTAACCATTATAGAAGGCGGGAAAGTCCAAATAGAGAACGGGTCTCCTACGGCTTACACACCTTGTGGAGGTCGTCACCACTCAGCAAAGATTCGCTTTTGCGGTGGCAGAGAGAACGGCGGGCGGATACGGAATCCGCTCCTACGGGCTTTTGACTCACATCTCCGTTTCCTTATCCTTCGTCCTTCGTCTTTCGGGGGATTGGAAAGGCAGCGCCCCTACACCCCCTTTGCCCAGTGGGCAAAATATCCTGCACAATAATATTGTAATTGTAAATTTAAGGAGATAAATTATGGACGAAAAACTTTATACCTTTGAAAATCCCGAATATAAGCTTAAATACCGCCACACCACCAGCCACATTCTTGCCCAGGCAATTAAGCGCCTTTATCCGGATACCAAGCTTGCAATAGGCCCCGCCATTGACGACGGATTCTATTACGACGTGGACAGCGAAACTGTTTTTACACCGGAAATACTTGAGACTCTTGAAGCGGAAATGCGCAAAATCTGCAAGGAAAAGCTGCCTCTTGAGCGTTTTGAGCTGCCCAGAGCAGAGGCTCTTGAATTTGTTAAGGACGAGCCCTACAAGGTGGAGCTTATAAACGACCTTCCCGACGAAGCTACCATCAGCTTCTATAAGCAGGGCGACTTTACAGACCTTTGCGCCGGCCCTCACATGGACAATACCGGCCGCATTAAGGGCAACGCCATAAAGCTTACAAGCTGCACCGGCGCATATTGGCGGGGTGACTCCAAGCGCAAGATGCTTCAGCGTATCTATGGCACCTGCTTCCCCAAAAAGGAAGAGTTGGACGCATATCTTGAGCGTATTGAAGAGGCAAAAAAGCGTGACCACCGTAAAATTGGCAAGGAGCTTGGACTCTTTATGCTGACGGAGGACGGCCCCGGCTTCCCCTTCTTCTTGCCCAAGGGTATGGTAATAAAAAATACCCTCATCGACTATTGGCGTGAAGTTCATAAGCGCTATGGCTATGTGGAAGTTCAGACCCCGATTATCCTCAACCGTCAGCTTTGGGAGCGCAGCGGTCACTGGGCACACTATAAGCAGAATATGTACACCACTGTTATTGACGAGGAAGATTATGCTATAAAGCCCATGAACTGCCCCGGCGGCATGCTTGTGTACAAGGCAGAGCCTCACTCCTATCGTGATTTGCCCCTGCGTGTTGGCGAGCTGGGCCTTGTTCACCGTCATGAGCTTTCCGGTGCACTTCACGGACTTTTCCGTGTGCGCTGCTTCACCCAGGATGACGCCCACCTTTTCATGGCCTGGGATCAGCTTAAGGACATGATTCAGGAAACTGTAAGACTTTTTGACGAGGTTTACTCACTTTTCGGCCTTTCCTATGAAATTGAGCTTTCCACCATGCCAGAGGATCACATGGGCGACATTAAGGACTGGAAATTTGCTGAGGAAACCTTGAAGGAAGCTATTTTGGACATGGGCAAAACCTATGTTGTAAACGAGGGCGACGGTGCATTCTACGGTCCAAAGCTGGACTTCCACCTTCAGGACAGCATTGGCCGCACCTGGCAGTGCGGTACTATCCAGCTTGACATGCAGCTTCCCGAGCGCTTCGAGCTTGAATATGTGGGAGCAGACGGCGAAAAGCACCGTCCTGTTATGCTACACCGTGTTGTGTTCGGCTCAATCGAGCGCTTTATCGGCGTAATAACCGAGCATTTTGCGGGAGCTTTCCCCACTTGGCTTGCACCCGTGCAGGTGAAAATTATGCCCATCACAGACCGCAGCCGTGAGTATGCCGAAGGCATTTATAAGAAGCTTTTTGATGCGGGCATTCGTGTTGAAGCTGACTACCGCAACGAGAAAATCGGTTATAAAATCCGTGAGGCACAGGTTCAGAAGATTCCTTATATGCTGGTTATCGGCGATAAGGAAGCAGAGGCCGGAACTGTTGCCGTGCGTACCCGTGCAGGCGGGGATATGGGCACAATGAGCATTGATGAATTTATGGCAAAAATAAATGAAGAGATCAAAACAAGGGCAAAATAAATAAAATCATCTAAAGCTTTTTGAGCACTTAAAAAAATTACCAGCGGTAAAATCCGCATACTAAAAAATGCTCCTTCGTAGACTATGATAAAAGGTCTACGAAGGAGCATTTTTATGGACAGAAAGAGATTGTGCTTAATCTTAATGGTGGTGTTTGCGCTTAATATAGCGCTTATTTGCTTCACCCAGGAGGTGGAGGCTGCGTCCTTTAAGCGTGGCTCCACCGGCGAAACCGTAAGTCAAATACAGCAGGTGCTTAAGGATCAGGGCATTTACAGCGGCGAGGTGGACGGTGTGTTCGGCAGCGCCACTGAAAAGGCTGTGATGGCGTTTCAACAGCAAAACGGTCTTGAAGCTGACGGAAAGGTGGGCAAGGCGACCCTTGCAGCCATGGGACTTGGCGGAAGCGTTACCCAGGAATCCAATTCCGACGACGTGTCCCTTTTGGCAAGACTGATTTCCGCCGAGGCAAGGGGCGAACCCTACAATGGACAGGTTGCTGTGGGTGCGGTGGTGCTTAACAGAATTGAGCATCCGTCCTTCCCCAACAGCCTTTCCGGCGTGATTTATCAGGACGGGGCTTTCACATGTATCACCGACGGGCAGTTTGACGAGCCTGTGGCAGAAAGTGCCTATCGAGCGGCAAAGGATGCTATGAACGGCGTTGACCCCTCCGGCGGGGCAATTTACTACTTTAATCCTGTCACGGCAACCAGTAAATGGATTTGGTCACGCCCACTCATAACGGTTATCGGGAAGCACAGATTTTGCTCCTGAGTCTATTTACAAAAAAGGACCGCTGCCATGTGAAAGCAGCAGTCCTTTTTAGCTTTTGCCGTGACGGAGAGCGCTGTGCTCAGCGTGCCCGTCTTGTAAAGAAAACATAGACTCCTATAATAAGAACGCCGGCGGCAGCAAGAATTGCGTAAAGTCCAAAGCCGCTTGCTACCTCTTTTTCCGAAGGAAGGGCGGCGGTGGGGGACTTGTCGTCGGAAATGTCGATGCTGTTGTCGATGGTAAAGCTTTTTGCTTCATCTAAAAAGCCGTCTATGGCAGAGGCGCCGGGCCTTTTTTGAGTGGATGGTGGGGAGAACACAGAAAAAGGCTGGTCACTGTCCGCCGCTGGGGATGGCTGCTCCCACTCTTGTATCTGAGGGGAAGCATCGGGGACTGACAGTATTGGCACCGGTTCGTCAGGAATGTCCACTATATCGCCGATGCGACCCGGAGCATCGGCAAAGAGGTCAACAGAACCGCTCTGAGCCATAGCTGCTCCAAGCGGCAGAAAAACCATGCCGGCTAAAAGTATAAGTGCTGTAAGCCTAATAAGCCTGCACATGGCGCAACCCTCCGTCTTGATACATTTATAAAGGAATTATAATATGCCTTGGCTACACGGAGGTTACAAAACAGGAAAACTTGTGCAGAGATTAAAACTATTTGAAATATAAATTTGAAACCGCAGGGTCTAACGTAGTCCTGCCTCACCCTCGGCCTCCGGATTTATAGAACCGATATCATATGGTGTGGTCTGATATACATAATAATTAAGCCAGTTTGTGTACATTAGCTGAGCATGAGCACGCCAGGTGACCAGCGGCTCGCAGCTGGGGTCGTCGTTGGGGAAGTAATTTTTGGGTACCTTCGGGGACTTGCCGGCCTTAACATCCCTGCTATACTCCAGAGCCAGGGTTTCCTTGTCGTATTCGGGGTGTCCAAACACAAAAAATTGGCGGCTTTTACTGTTTTTAACGGCGAAAACGCCGGCTTCGTCAGAAACGGCAAGAACGTCAAGCTCGGGAACCTTTTCTATATCTGACAAAAGCACCTCGGTGTAGCGGGAGTGAGGGGCGTTAAAGGTGTCGTCAAAGCCACGGAAAAAGGGAATGTTGGGGCGAATGATGCGATGGTTAAATATGCCCGATATTTTTTCCGGAAGGCTGTGCTTTTGAATGCCGTAGTGATAATAAAGTCCTGCCTGAGCGCCCCAGCAGATATGGAAGGTGCTGTGAACGTTGGTTTTTGACCACTCCATTATTTCGCAAAGCTCCGGCCAATAGTCCACACTTTTGAAATCCAGGTTCTCAACAGGGGCGCCTGTTATTATCATACCGTCGTAAAATCGGTCCTTTATATCGTCATGGCTGACATAAAAAGAACTCAAATGCTGTGAGTCAACATTTTTTGAATTGTGGCTGATGGTGCGCAGAAGATCAATTTCCACCTGAAGGGGGGTGTTGGACAGCTTTCTAAGGAGCTGAGTTTCCGTTACAATCTTCGTGGGCATTAAATTTAAAATTAAAAGTTTGAGCGGGCGGATGTCCTGATGAAGGGCCCGATGCTCAGTAATAACAAAAATGTTTTCATCGGCAAGGGTCTGTCTTGCCGGAAGAG
>CAZJYY010000111.1:0-4946 GCA_964550315.1 uncultured Oscillospiraceae bacterium
GGTGGGAAACACTGAGCCTACTTGAAAAAATCATGGCGTGCATAGCCTGCCCTGCCACGGTGGTGCTTGTGGTGCAGACGATACTTTTGATCTTTGGTGCAGGCGACGCCCAGGGCGACATGAGCGTGGATGTGGACGGCGACGGTATACCCGACGCAGGGAACGACATGGACAGTGTGGACACGGGTGTTCGGATATTTACCGTGCGGGGACTTATTACCTTTTTCTCTATCTTCGGCTGGGGTGCCTTGGTAATTTCCCGCAGCGGAGCCGGTCCTGCTATGTCCATAATCGGGGGAGTCATTCTCGGCTCCTGCGCAATGGTGCTTACGGGCTATGCCCTGTATTGGTCAATGAAGCTTCAGTCCGACGGCACCGTGGAGTATAAAAATGCCCTTGGCCTAACAGGACGGGTATATCTTCCGATACCGCCGAAACGTAGCGGAACAGGCAAGGTAAACGTACTTATTCAGGAGCGTTTTTGCGAGTGCGACGCAGTTACAGATGAGGATAGCACCTTGGAAACAAATTGCGAGGTAGTTGTTACAGGAACCTCCGGACAAAACACACTTACAGTGCGCAGGAAAATGCCGCTGTAGTGAGGATATAAAAAATTTGGAAGAAGAAAGGAAAGAACATGAGAATTGAAGTAATGATTTTGATTGCCGTAATTGCAGTGCTGGCAGTATCCCTTGCGTTGGCAATTATGCGCCGTTACAAGAGGTGCCCTTCCGACAAGGTCATGGTCATCTACGGTAAGGTAGGCAGCGACAAGGACGGCAGTGCCCGCAGTGCACGGTGTATCCACGGCGGCGCAGCCTTTGTGTGGCCGATTTTTCAGGCATATGAATTCCTTGATCTTACCCCGTTGAGCATTCCGGTGGATCTTGAAAATGCCCTTTCCCGGCAGAATATCCGTATCAGCGTGCCCAGCCGCTTTACCGTTGGCATCTCCACAGAAGCGGGGGTAATGCAGAATGCAGCCGAGCGCCTTTTGGGACTTCGACTTCAGGAAATTCAGGAGCTTGCAAAGGACATCATCTTCGGTCAGCTCCGTTTGGTAATCGCAACCATGGAAATCGAGGAAATCAACACCGACCGTGATAAGTTCCTTGAGGCCGTCTCCCGAAACGTTGAGGGCGAGCTTAAAAAAATCGGCTTGCGTCTCATCAACGTGAACGTGACCGACATAACAGACGAAAGCGGATACATTGAAGCCCTTGGTAAGGAAGCTGCTGCGAAGGCGATTAACGATGCAAGAAAGACTGTTGCCGAAAAAGAGCGTGACGGCTCTATCGGTGAAGCCAACGCCGTTCGTGACCAGCGTGTCGAGGTTGCCCAGGCAAACTCCATCGCCATTCAGGGCGAAAATACAGCACAGGTTGAAATTTCTCTCTCCAACGCCCAGCGCCGTGAGAAGGAAGCAGAGTCCCTTCGTCTTGCCACGGCTGCCGAGAAGATTCAGGCCGCAAAGGCTCTTGAAGAGGCTTATGCCGCAGAGCAGCTTGCCGAGGTTGCAAGAAGTGCCCGTGAAAAGGCGACTCAAGAGGCCGATATCATCGTAAAAACCGAAATCGAAAAGAGAAAGGTTGAGCTTGAAGCTGAGGCCGAGGCAGAAAAAATCCGCCGCAAGGCAAGAGGTGAGGCCGATGCTATCCGTGCCAAGATGGAGGCCGAGGCTGAAGGACAAAAGGCAATTCTTACAAAGCAGGCAGAAGGTCTGAAGGAAATTGTCAGTGCTGCCGGCGGAAATCCCACAGACGCGCTGCGCCTGCTGCTGGCAGACAAGATGGAAGAGCTTATGAGAATTCAGGTCGACGCCGTAAAGAACATCAAGATCGACAAGGTCACGGTGTGGGACGGTGGTCAGACTGAAGGCAAAACCGCCACGGCGGGCTTTGTGTCCGGACTTATGAAGAGCGTACCGCCAATGAACGAGCTTTTTGACATGGCGGGCATGAATCTTCCGGAATTTTTGGGAAAGCCCCAGGTGGCTCCCGAAGCTGTGATAGTCCCCCAGACAGAGGGGAGCGCACAGGCTCCCGCTGCTGACGAGACTGTAAACCCGTAAAAATGTGGATACGGGGGCGTAATTCTCCCCACCACAGCGCAAAAGGGCGGAGCAATGCTCCGCCCTTTTTTGTGCGTCTGACCAGAAAAGTCACCGTGCCGAAAACCCTCCTTTTGCACATCAAAAGGAGGGTTAGGCCAGAAGGAAAAGAATTTTAATAGCCTCGGTTTTTTAAATTGGATACCAGTGAAACGTAAAACTCCCGAACATCAAAATGGGGTATGTTTTCCCGATTAAGATCAATCATGTCGCCGTGGGAAATTCCCCGCCTGCCGGTAGGTTCTACAAGGGTGAAGCGGCTGCCCCAGCGGGCGGAGGTGACGGAAACCAAGCCGTCATTTTGTCCGTCGAAGTGCCGTACAAGAGGATAGCTGATATTTAGGGGAAATTTACCGCTTTTTGCCCGGCGGCAGTAGGACATAACGCTTTCATAAAGCACATCCGGGTCATCGGGCAGGGATTCGTTACGGGAAAGGCAGGCGGATTCTGTCAAATCTCCCACAGCCCCAAGAAAGTCAGGGGTGCTGTCCCCAAGTTTTTTGAGGGCGGCATTGTATGTGTTGGCTATGCGCTGCCGAACCTTATCGGGGATTTTATTAAGTAAATACTCGGCAAAGATGCAGCCTCTGTGGGGCGTGTTGATGGTGGTAAGGCTGGCCACAAGTGGTGCTGCACCAAATTGCGATATGGCACAGCGGCAGTCCAAACCACCCTTTGAGTGGGCAATAATATTTACCTTCCCGCAGCCGCTTTTATCCACAATGTAGCGGATACGCCGTGCCAATTCCTCCCCGCAGGCCTCAACACTTGCCGCCGACTGCTGCTGGCCGTAATAGACCACGGCGCCGTTTTTCTGAAGCTCTCCGGGAATTCTGCCCCAGTAATCCAGATATCTGAAGTCACGGAAAAAGACTCCGTGAACAAGGACAATAGGATATTTCGTCTTGCAGGGAAGAGCGTCTGCCCGCATGGCGGTGATTTCAATTTTGCTTGACTCCTCAAGAACCTCACGAGAGCAAATGGAGATTATTTTCCCCAGATACCAAATGTTTAAAAAGGGAATCCAGCCGCAAATGGCTGCTAAAACCCGGTGCTTTATGCCAAGCTGTACGGAGGTGAAATAAACACGGAGCATGCCGTTCCAAAAAATAAGAGACTCTCCCACAATGGCGCAAAGAAGTCCCAAACCCCACAGGGCAAAGACGGTATAGCCAGTCTCTCTTATGGGCGGAAGTGCAGAAAAAAAGATGACAGCAGTGTAAATCTGGAGGGCAGCGGTAATAAAAACGCTTATAAGAAAAAGCCGAAGGAGCTCGCAGCCGCTCTCAATAGCCCGCAGCGCAGCGGTGGGGGCAGTTTTTGGGCAGGGGTGAATATTTGCGAAAATGAAAACCCCAAGGAGCAAGAGCGCTGAAAAAATTTTTGCTCCGCTTGGGGGTGAAAAGCCCCCATTTGCCACTAAAATGTGAAGCAGCGAAGAAAAATTTACACCCAGCGCAAGGAGAGCGCCAATAAGTATTCGTCTTAATAATACCATGCGGTCTTATCTCCTAATGTCTTTTGAATAAAGCAAAGCTTTCTTTAATATTATCACTCAATGATTTTTCTGTCGATAGAAATTATATAAGCAAATAAAATGTATAGGTATGTGGGAGAATTTAAGGGGTACGTCCGACGACTGAGAAAAAAAGCTACAGCGCGTCATACGTCGGCGCTGTAGCTTTTCAGGCTTTTGTAAAGCGGCAGCCCCTTAAAAAAGAAGCTCCTCAATAAATTTTGATGCAGTTGCGCCGTCACCCACGGCGGTAACAATTTGGCGAAGGGGCTTTGCACGAACATCGCCCACGGCGTAAACACCTTCAAGGTTAGTTTTGGTGGTTTCGTCCGCCAACACGTAACCGTATTCGTCAAGGTCAATCTGACCTTTTATAAGCTCCGTTGTGGGGACTCTGCCCACAGCTACAAAAAGGCCGTCGGCCATAAGCCGGAGCCGCTCTCCGGAGGTTTTGTCCTTATAAACTACGCCCTTAAAAGCGCCGTCCTCCAAAAGCTCCTCAATTTGAGCGTTCCAAATAAATTCAATGTTAGTGGCGGCTTTAAGTGGCTCAAGATAGCTGTGGGAGGCACGAAGCTCACCTCGACGGTGAATAACATATACCTTTTTACAAAGCTTTGCCAAGGCGAGCGCATCCGCTGCGGCAGAGTTTCCGCCGCCCGCCACAATTACGGTTTTGTCTTTGTAAAAACGACCGTCGCAGGTGGCACAGTAAGAAACGCCCTGACCCCGCAGTTCCCTTTCCCGGGGAATGCCAAGCTCTCTGGGGGCGGCTCCTGTGGCGATTACAACTGCGTCTGCGGTGTATTCACCACAGGTGGCAAATACCTTTTTCACCTTGCCCTCAAGCTCCACACGGTCCACCTGACAGTATTTGGTCACGGTACCGAAGCGCTCGGCGCCAGCACGCATCTTCTCCCCCAACTCATAACCGTCCACGCCCTCATCAAAGCCGGGATAGTTTTCGACCAGCGCCGTAGTTGACATTTGACCGCCCACGGACATTTTTTCCAGAAGCAGCACGGAAAGGCCGGAGCGGGCACAGTAAAGTGCGGCGGTGTATCCTCCTGGGCCGCCGCCGATAATTATCACGTTGTAATGATGCTTATCCATATTTGAAACCTCCAATTTTATTTAAGCAAAAGTTTTTTGAAAAACCGCCGCAAATCACGAGAACAAGGAACGAATTTACCACGGAACGAGAAAATTTGCGGAGAAGTTTAATTTATTATTATTCTACGCTGCATTTATTGATTTATCTGTGACAGGGTCACCTTTTTTTCGGAACTGTGGTGCAAGAAAAAAACACGGTGCTCTAAA
>CAZJYY010000112.1:0-4918 GCA_964550315.1 uncultured Oscillospiraceae bacterium
ATGTATAGTAAAAAGGAGCAAAAGGCGCATAATCTGCATTAAATTCCACAACATCCTGCACTCTCCAAACGATTTTGCCGTCTTTAACACCATATATACGGTTGGAAGTAACAAAATCATTTTTTGGCATAGTAAGAACGATTATTACATTTTCTAAATCAATTGTTTCATGCACATCTTCGTCAAATACAATTGGCAGCGCCCAATCTATCTCAAGCTCTTTTCCATTAACTCTAAGTGTATGTTTCATTGTGCGCTCCTTTAGTTTAAATGTTTGTTTTTTATTTCCGTTTTCTTACTTAACCCAGCTTTCTTTTCCAACTATCTTGCCTGTTATGGGGTCAATAAGGACACGGAAGCCATAGCCGGTAGTTGCAATAATCAGGCTTTCGTCTCTGTTGTACACTCGAATGCCAGCATATGGATCTGGTGCAAATGGGGCGTAATTTTCGTCGTATTCAAGCATGTCCTGCACCCTCCATACAATTTTTCCGTCCTTAACTCCATAGATGTTATTTGTGTAATCATCCCTTATTGTGATAGCGAGACGAACTGTGGTATATGCGCCTATGGTTACAAACTCCCTTATGTCATATTTAAACTCAATTGCACAGCCATCAATTTTCAATATGTTGCCTTCAATAATATTCACGACTAAAATGTTCCTTTCTAATATAGGGTTCGACCATTTACAAACCATAGGTCGCCATATTTTGTTATAAATCGAAACTGCACTCCCCCGCCAGAATTTCCGAGAATACCATTGACAGAGCTGACTTGAATGTTTGTGCCAATCGGCACATTGACATTGCAGATTTTCTCAGTGTCTACTTAACCCAGCTTTCTTCGCCGACAATTTTTCCTGTTTGAGGGTCGATGAAGAAATTAAAGCTTTGAAAAGTACCTCCAATAATTAAATTTTCATTTTGAGGACACACCTTAATAAATGTATAGTAAAAAGGAGCAAAAGGCGCATAATCTGCATTAAATTCCACAACATCTTGCACTCTCCAAACGATTTTGCCGTCTTTAACACCATAAATGCGATTTGCAGTAGCGTAATCATCCGTAGGGCATGTAAGTACGATAATGACCGTTTCCATGTCAATAACCCTATATACTTCTTCATCAAATACTAAGTCAAAATTATTATCCACCTGAAGTTTTTTGCCGTCAATTTTCATTGTATGTTTCATCTCAAAATCTCCTTTTAACCAATAAGCGTTGGATTTGTAAACCAGTTGTTTTTATAATTGGATAATCGAAACTGCACTCCCCCGCCAGAATTTCCGAGAATACCATTGACAGAGCTGACTTGAATGTTTGTGCCGATCGGAACATTGACATCGCAGATTTTAGTGGGTATCTCCAACAATGAATACTTGTCTTTTATTTGCTGAGCGGTCAAGCCGACAATGTCGTCGGCATTCATTATCCATTCACGTGCCATAAAATCATCTTCTATGTACACCCTCACAAATTTAGTGTTTCCGTTGTATTTAATGGTGTATACCTTAGTGCCAGGGGTATAGGGTGCGGCATGAGTTGGATTTAGCTTCAAATGTGCTGCGTTTATATCGTCAGCGGAGCTTACCTTGACTATTTTTCCGTTCTTTCGGGCAGCAGCATCTATGGTATCATCAAGTTGACCTATTGCCGCTCTTGCTGCATCGTCAAGGCTGTTTTTACTGAAATTCTGAATGATTTTAGCAGCGCCGGTTAAAAGTCCCGCTACGCCAATGATATTCATTACATTTTCAAAGGACAGAGGCTCTTTGGGGAAAATTGCGCCGTTAAGCATGTCTACCAAGCCGAGAGTCCAGTAATTCAGGAAGTTTTGCAGATTAGGCTCGGTTCGATATTTTTCATAGTTTTGCTGCAGGCCTTCAACCATTCCGCTGACAATTCCAAGGCTAAGTGCGTCCGCCCAGTACACGATTCCCAAGAGAAAATTTTCATTAAGAGTGTCATCCGCCCGCACAAGAAGCTGCTGTCCACGCTGGAAAAAGGCATCCACAGTGGCTATGAAATCATCAAAAAAGGTTACAGCCCAAGTCTTTATACCTCTAAACCAATTAGCTTCATTGTGTGTTCCGTCTGTTATTGAGGGAAAAGGGGCGGGCTGCAGCGGATAAAGAGTTTGAGAAGTGATACCGGAGCGGAAAAAGCTATGGTCAAGAACATAAATTCCACCGTGCAAGCCGGGGGATAAATCGTTGAGAATCTGTTCAAGCTGTCTTAAAAAACCTTCTTGATTAGTATTATATAGGCGCTCTGCCATATTGTCCACCGCAATAAGCCTGCATTTACAATTGGGGTGCAGGGGCGGGATGATTCCTCCTGCTCCAAGCTCATCTGTGCTGAAAAGCTTGCCGTGGAGCGAATGGCATTTAGTGCATGAGCTTTCACCCTGCTCGCAAATGAAAATAAACTTGTGGTATTCTCCGCAATTTACAAGTGCGTTATAGCTCCTGAATTCACTGTCGGCCTGTTCTAAAATGTTTCCCAGCCTGACAGCGCTGTCTGACACTGTGCTTAGCATATCCCGAGCCGAGTGGGGGAAGGTCTTTATGGAATCGAAGTTTTTTAAAGTGCTCTGTGTAAGTTCTGCCGCCATGCCGGTTTTGAAGCTGTCTAAGTCAGCTTGCAGCCTTGCCTGCATTTGACGGGGAATGTTTCCCCCGATGCTTATGCTTGCAGTGTAGTCGGAAGTTATATTCTTAAAAAATAGCTGCAAATTTCCATTCGCATTCGAATCTTCCGAGGGGGAGCGCGTTTTCGTGTAAAGCCGCCTAAGCCGCTCTAGCTCTTGCTGTTCTTTGGTTTCCGTTTCCAGTCGTAAAAAGCTGGGATAGTCTAATGCTTTGCCTTGATTTACATACATTTTAGTCCTCCATTAGTAAGGTTTTTTCACTAATAGGACGCATTCGTCTAAAAATGTATGTTTGCGTACACATTTTAAGGTTTATTATAAAAACGAGGGGCTGTTCGGTGTTGAACAGTCCCTCGTTATACGTGAAAAGTATTACTGATAAATCTTTTGCGCTCTACACGATTATTCCGCCGCCGATGAGCATATCACCCTGATAAAGGGCGGCGGCCTGTCCCCTTGCGGGGGCACGCACAGCTTCATCCGTTACGATAAGCGCATTGCTCCCCATTGGCGTCACAGTGCATTCCGGACGCTCCCATTTGGTATGGCGCACCTTAACGGCGGCACGCAGGGGCGAAGAAGGCTCATCAATAAGCCAGCTCATATCCCGAACGTGAACCTCTGTTTTGAAAAGCTCCTCCCAAAGGGCGGCAACAAGCTGGTTCGAGTCTGCATTAAGCTCGGTTACGTAGAGCTTGCGCTCATTATAAAGCCCGGGAAGCCGCTGACCCACGGTGTAGCGGTGTATACCCTCGTGAGTGCCAATAACCTCGCCGTGGAAAACTATATCACCTGCGGGGGGGACAACGGCACGTTTTGATATCCAACCGATATAATCCTTGTCGGGAATAAAGCAAATCTCCATGCTGTCAGGCTTTTTTGCCACGGGGATGCTCATACCCTCGGCAATTTTGCGGATTTCCGTCTTGGGGTACTCACCAAGGGGAAGAAGAAGCCTCCCCGCCTGCTCACGGGTTATTCGGCAAAGCATATAGCTTTGGTCGTTTTCCGAAAGAGCACGGTAGATGTGGCCGTCAATGCTGCGGGCATAGTGGCCGGTGGCAATATACGCTGCACCTAACTCATTAGCGCAATCCAAAAGTGTGCGGAACTTTACCCTGGGATTGCAGAGAATGCAGGGGTTGGGGGTCTCGCCCCGAAGATAGCTTTGGGTAAAGGGAACGCAAACATTTTCTTCAAGCTCGCTGCGGATGTCCTTAACAATAAGCGAAATGTCCAAAAAATCCGCCACAGTCTGCGCATCGGCACGAGAGTTTTTGTCCCCAATGTCAAGATACAGCCCAGTGACCTCAAAGCCCTGCTGCTGAAGCATTCTTGCGGTGACGGCGCTGTCAACGCCTCCGGATAAACCTAATATTACCTTTTCCATGGCTGCCTCCCTTCATGGTTTTCAGTGGTTTTGGTGCAGCATGTCAACATACACCATAAGCGCCGTGATGTCCGCAGGGGACACGCCGGAAATTCTGCCCGCCTGACCGAAGTTTTCGGGACGGATTTTGGAAAGCTTTTGCCGTGCTTCAATTCGCAGGCCTGTTATGTTTTCATAGTCTATGTCCGCAGGCAGCCTGCGGTTTTCCATTTTGGAAAACTCCTTCACCTGCCGCATTTGGCGGTCAATATAGCCTTCGTACTTTAGGGAAATTTCCACCTGCTCCGTTACCGCCCGTGGAAGTGAAGGACGCTCCTTGTCAAAGGGGGCAAGGTCAGCATAGCTTATCTGGGGACGGCGAAGAAGGGTACCAAAGCTTATACCCGACGATGGGGGTGTTGTGCCCTTGGAAATAAGCATCTCGCAAAGTGCCTCAGTGGGGCCGATGTGGGTGCCCTCAATGCGCTTTATCTCCGCATCCACTGCCGCGTACTTGTCCAGCACGGCCTGATGGCGCTGAGGGCTTATTAGTCCCACTCGCAGCCCGAAATGGGACAGGCGGATATCCGCATTGTCCTGCCGCAGCAAAAGACGGTACTCCGTGCGGCTGGTCATCATGCGGTAGGGCTCATTTGTGCCCTTGGTGACGAGGTCGTCAATTAAAGTGCCTATATATCCGTCGCTTCGGCGAAGAATGAGTGGCTCCTCACCCTTTATTTTCAAGGCGGCGTTAACGCCTGCCATAAAGCCCTGGGCAGCGGCCTCCTCATAGCCGGATGAGCCGTTGAACTGACCGGCACCGTACAGCCCGGAAATTTTTTTGGTTTCCAACGTGGCGTAAAGCTCGGTGGGGTCAACACAGTCGTACTCGATGG
>CAZJYY010000113.1:0-4813 GCA_964550315.1 uncultured Oscillospiraceae bacterium
GCCGTCCATAAGCTTGTCAAGGCCGGTGTTTTTAAGCTTGGATTTTTGAGCCATAGCTGTTCCATTGGTCACCGCATACTGGCGTGAGCTTTTGCGCAGCTCTGAGCAAAGCTCAAGGGCGTCGTCAATAAGCACGCAGTTTTCGCCCAGTGCCTCTTGAAAAATATGGTTCATGTCGTCGGGATTTATGTGGCTTACGCCTAAATACTTAAAAAAGTCCACAAAGCGCTCCCGAAGAATTTGAGGCTTGGTCATTTCACCCCGTTCAAGCCGCCGCCAGTAGTCCGCATTTATTTCATGATAGTGAGCAAGATCGCTGTCGCTTATTTCCACACCGAAGCGGGCAAGGCAATAGTGCAAAGAGGCTTTTTCCGACAGGTCAAAGTTTATGAGGGTGCCGTCCACGTCCCACAGTATAAAGTTATAGCGAGGGGTCTTTTTCTCCATGCAAGTTTTCTCCTTTTTCATAGCTTGAAAGAGCATCGGTTAGGAACAATATCCCGCTGAGGGTGTCCGCACCGGAGCTGTGACCAATGGCTGCAAAGCTTCGGATGACGCTTTTTTCATCAGCCCCGCAGGCAAGGCGGATAACCGCCTGACCAAAATGCCCATCCATGGCGCAGCGAAGGAATTCAGCGCTGATGTCGTTGGTTTTGCATAGCTGGGGGTAGAGCGCATTCTTCAAAAACAGGCTGAACTCAAGGGCGTCCGGAGTGGAAAGCATTATTGAAGCGGCAAGCATTCCGCAAAGAAAATCGTCTCCCGAGGGGGTGAGCCCGTCCCCAAGCCCGATTATGGAGGCGGCAGAGGTAGCTGCACGTTCCCAATTTCTGAGGGAAATAAAAGTGCGGCAGTCCACCAAAATCTTTTTAGCTTCCGCTGCGGAGGCGGACTGCTTCCAAAGGTGACCGTCGGGAAGAACAAGGTCAGAAAAGCCGCCCACAGGCAGTATACCACGAAGGCAGCGCTGAAGGAAGAGGGTATCCGGGTATTGGGCGCGGGAAGAACTGCTTTTTATTACGGAGCCAAGCTCCGAATTCCAAAGGGCTGAAAAATCATAGGTGAAAAAGCAGCCGTTAATATAAAGCCCGCTGTCGGTGGCGCTGACCTCCGTACCGTGGGAGATATTAAGGGTCGAAAGCTCCTCCGGCGTGCAGCTTGTTTCCAAGGAGATAGGAGAAAGAGGCGAGCCCATAGATTGAAGGGACAAAAGCCGCCCCGAGGATGAAATGTTAATAGTTTTATTGTAAACGGAGTGAATTTTACCGAAATTCATAGCTTTTAAGGCCTCAAAAGCATAGTTCGAGCAGGATGTAATTTTTAAAATATGCCACACCTCCTAAAATGTATCCGATGAAAACTGCTGACTATTTTAGCTTAAAGTATAACATAAGAGCAAATATAATTGATGGGCAATGTAAACAAGTTTTAAGCTCAAGCGGGCAACAGCCTGAACAGAGAAGGGCAGGGTGCATAAGGAAACACGCCCTTCCACGGTGCTATTACGGAATATATCGTGCACAGTGCATAGTTGAATGCTTGTATTTCGTGCACAGAAACGAACCGTTTTTCACTTAAATATGTAAGAATATGAGCATCAAGTAGTACAGCTATGGTATGCAGGAGGCAAAAATGGTCTTATACAATGATGTAAGGAAAAATACATACTACGACTCAGTAACGCTGATGCTGTTTTCCGGCAATCTCACCTCCACTAAGGGAGTGAAGGACGCATCCGTTATGATGGGCACCGACCACAACAAATCTATAATGCTGAAAGCCGGGATTTTGTCCCAGGAGGCTGCTGAAAAGGCAAGCCCCAACGACCTTGTAATCGGCATTTTGGCGGACAGCGACGAAACAATCGAAGCTGCTGTCAAGCTTTTGGAAGAGCAGTTTGAAAATAAAACCAAGGCCGCCGCTGTGGACGGACGCATAAAGGTGAAAACTCAGGATGCCGCCGTTAAGCAATTAGGCAAGCCCAACTTTGCAGTTATTTCCCTTCCGGGAAAATATGCGGCAAACGAGGCTATGAAGGCCATGAAAAATGGCATGCACGTTCTTCTCTTCAGCGATAATATCACACTTGAAGAAGAAAATCAGCTTAAGGATTATGCTGTTGAGCACGAGCTTTTGATGATGGGTCCCGACTGCGGAACCGCAATTGTAAACGGAAACGCTCTGGGCTTTGCAAACGTTGTCCGCAGAGGAGACATTGGCCTTGTGGCGGCAGCAGGTACGGGACTTCAGGAGGTTACCGTTCTAATCGATAGAATGGGCGGCGGCGTATCCCAGGCATTGGGCACCGGCGGCCGTGACGTTAAGGACGAGGTGGGCGGAAAGATGATGATTTCCGCACTAAAGGCCTTGAATGAGGATCCCATGACGAAGGTTATCGGTATTGTGTCTAAGCCCCCAGCACCGGGAGTTATGGAAAAAATAATGGAGCTGACTGCAAGCTTTAATAAGGTCGTTGTGGCCTGCTTCTTAGGCGGAGACCCCAAGTTGGTAGCAAAATCCGGTGCGGTTTTTGCATCCACCATTGAGGAAGCGGCGGCGCTTCTTGTGGACATATCAAAGGGAATTAAGCCGGAGCATGAAAGTGCGGAACAGCTTGAAGAGCTGGCAGCAGCAGAGCTTAATAGCTACAGCGAAAAGCAAAGGTTTATAAGAGGACTTTACTCCGGCGGCAGTCTTTGCTTTGAAAGTATGCTGCTTGTGGAAAATGCCGTGGGCCGTGTATTTTCAAACATCTCCCATGACGAATTTGAACTGGTGGACGTGGAGAATTCCCACGACAACTGCTTTGTGGACATGGGCGACGATTACTTTACCGACGGTATGCCCCACCCCATGATAGACCCCAGACTCAGAGTAGAGCGCATTAAAAAAGAGGCACAGGACGAGTCCGTTGCAGTAATGCTTTTGGACTGCGTTTTGGGCTACGGCTCCCACGAGGATCCCGCCGGTGCGCTGGCAGGGGCAATTGAGGAGGCCAACAAAGCGGCGGGCGGCAGACATATTACCTATATTGCATCTGTTTGCGGTACCGAGGGCGATTTCCAAAATCGTACGGAGCAGGAAGCAAAGCTTAGAAATGCCGGCGTTATCGTAATGGACAGCAACGCAAGAGCAGCGAAGCTTGCCGCCGAAATCCTTAAAAACATCTGATGTGCAAAGGAGACAGCATGAACGGAATAAATAAATTGTTTGATGAAAAGCTGGTTTGCGTGAATTTGGGGCTTGAGAGCTTTTTCGACGCAATGGGCGATCAGAAGCTTAGCTGTGCCCACGTTGAGTGGAAGCCTCCAGCGGGCGGAAACCCCAGACTTATGGAGATACTCAGTTGGCTTGAGGACTGATGGTATAATCGGCGAAAACATTGCTCGAAAGGATTAGTTATAGATGAAAGAAATCGTAAAAGAGGCCAATGACAAGGCCGTTGCAAAGCTAAAAAATGCAATGCCGTTTTGGGTAGATGTGAAGTCCGCCCACGAGGCCCTGGGCATAGATAAGCACACCCTTCTTCATGCCGGTCCCCCTATAGCATGGGAGGACATGTGCGGCCCTATGAAGGGCGCAATTGCCGCAACCTTGAAATATGAAGGTCTTGCAGCAAATGACGAGGAAGCCTTTGCTCTGGCAGGTTCGGGAAAAATTAAGTATGAGCCCTGCCACCATCACCATGCCGTAGGCCCAATGACGGGAATAACCTCCTATTCCATGCCCCTTATCTGCGTGGAGAACAGAGAGAACGGAAACTTCGCCTACAGCACTTTTAACGAAGGCGCAGGAGACGTTATCCGCTTCGGCGCATACAGCGAAAACACCGTAAGAAGACTTAAGTGGATTGAAACCACCTTCGCTCCGGTTATGAAGGCATTTGTTAAAAAAAGCGGCGGAGTGAATCTTAAGGCGATTATTGCCCAGTCCCTTAACATGGGCGACGAGCTTCACATGAGAAATGCCGCCTCCACCAATTTGTTCGTAAAAACCATTATTGCGGGGCTTGCGGATGTGTGCGATGATCTAAACGTTTTAAAAGAGTGCATTGCCTTTATGACCAGCAACAACGACCAGTTCTTTTTGAACTTTGCCATGGCCTCCTGCAAGGCTGCGGCGGACGCTGCCCACGGCATTCCCTATTCAACCCTTGTTACCGCTATGGCAAGAAACGGTGTCAACATCGGTATTCGGGTCAGTAGCCTTGAGGACCAGTGGTTTGTTGCTCCGGCAGCAGAGGTTGAGGGGCTTTATTTCTCCGGCTTTACGGCGGAGGACGCAAACAAGGACATCGGAGACAGTGCCATCATGGAAACCGGCGGCGTGGGCGGCTTTGCAATCGCCGCAGCTCCCGCAATTGTGCGCTTCCTTGGGGCAGGTACATACAGGGACGCCCTGAACTTCACAAACGACATGTATGAAATTGCCTATTCCGAAAGCGAGCAGTACACCATTCCCAACCTTGATTACAGGGGAACTCCCATTGGAATTGACATTTCAAAAATCGTGTCCACAGGAATTTGCCCCATTATAAACACCGCAATCGTCAGTAAGGAAGCCGGTGTGGGCATGATAGGTGCAGGAATTTCCCGGGCGCCCATGCTCATGTTTGAAAATGCCCTTCTTGCTTACGGCGACAAATACATGGATAAATAAAAACAACAATACATACAAGGAGAAATTTTATTATGAAAGACGCCAATGTGTACCGTCTGCCCATGGCAGGCCCCGATGATGTTTCAGAGCTTGCAAAGCTTATCGACAACGGAACAATTGACCCCAAGGACATAGTTGCCATTAAGGCACAGAC
>CAZJYY010000114.1:0-4046 GCA_964550315.1 uncultured Oscillospiraceae bacterium
ATAACAAGGCACACTGCGCACATTAGAGCTAAGATTCTTATGGTCTTAGTATTTTTCATAAAGTTCCCTTTCGCCTATTAACGGGCAAAATATTTGCATTGACCGCACAAGCTTCTGTCCTGCACACGCCGCTGTTCTTAAATTTAAATATACCATTACTTACGACGAATTTTTGCCGCATCATGTTCCTATTTTGCATAAAGGAAAAACATTCCACTTCATACACTGTCTACCCTGTTGCTGACTTATGATACACCGAAACAGCCTTATAATGCAAAAAATCCTCAGCCAAAATAAACAATCGGCAAGCGGTGCGACATTCCGCTTGCCGATTATTATTGGGATGAGGAGAAAACGAAAAAGATCAAACTGTCTCTTGCATATTCATAGTAACAAACAAATGTTACAAATAAAAGACAAAACTTGTTTCAAAAGTATTAAATCAAAAATAATATTTGTTTTTCCTGTTTCTCCCCACGTTTTTATTGATTGTAGGTGCTTACGCAGACTTCTTTTATAACCCGCTGAAGCTCCTTCAGGTCGTCAAAGGTTTCGGGTCTGCGACGGGGGTCACGTAAAAGGGCGGCGGGGTGATAAAGCGCCATGATTTTAACGCCGTTCTTTTCCGTCCACTGTCCGTGCTCCTGTGAAATTTTAAAATCGTCCCGAATAATTGCTGCCGCAGCAATGCGGCCAAGGCACACAATTATTTTTGGGTTAATAAGCCTTGTCTGCTCCCTTAGCCACTCCATGCAAGCCTCCTTTTCCACACCCAGAGGGTCGCGGTTTTTCGGCGGGCGGCATTTAACCATGTTGGCAATATAAATATTGCTGCGGTCAAGGTCGATAAGAGAAAGCATGTCGTCCAAAAGCTTTCCGGCACGTCCCACAAAGGGCACACCCTGCAGGTCCTCCTGCTCACCGGGCCCCTCGCCGATAAAAAGCACCTCTGCATTCTCGTTTCCCGCACCGAAAACCACGTTTGTTCGTGTTTCCCATAAGGCGCATTTTTTGCAGCCCTGACAGGCACTTTTAAGCTCGTTCCATTCCATTAACATTCTCCAATCAAGATAAGTTTTGCTTTGCTATGCACTTCTATAATAGTCTATTCGGCAATTTTCGGCAAGTGGATTTTAAATCTTGTCCCTACATTTTCGCTGCTGACAACATCAAAATATCCACCGTGCCTGTCGATTATCCATTTTGCGATGGAAAGCCCCAAGCCGCTTCCTCCCTGCTGTCCGCTTCTTGCCGGGTCAGCCCGATAAAATCGGTCAAATATCTTTCCTAAATCCTCCTGTCCTATGCCCATGCCGCTGTCCTGAACCACCACCATAGGCGCACCTTTTTCATCCCACATGGCCTTGAGTGTTATGGTCTCGCCCTTAGGGGTATATTTTGTGGCGTTTTCCACCAAAATTCTGATGGCCTGTTTTAAAAGTGCAACGTCCCCCATTGCCATAAGCTCGTCCATGGCATAAAGCTGCCACTCGTGGTCGGTGTCTATCATTTCCGACTCGTAATATACCTCTCGAATCATGTCGGCCAGGGAGAAGCGCTCAAGCTTAAGCTGGGTTCGCCCGCTGTCCCCCCTGGCAAGGAATAAAAGCTGCTGAACAAGCCTGTTCATATGCTCGGTTTCCGTTTTTATTGCTGTTATGGACTCATCCAAAACCTTTTCATCTTTTTTACCCCAGCGGTCAAGCATGTCCGTATAGCCCTTGATTACCGCAATGGGCGTTCGAAGCTCGTGGGAAGCATCCGACACAAAGCGAATCTGCTGGCTGTAGCTGTTTTTTGTTCTTTCCAAAAGGCTGTTTATGGCATCCTCAAGCCCCTTTAGGTCCTTATCCGCTGTTTGCAGCTTTGAATTTGGCACATCAGGCTTTATATTTTCAATGGCGCTTTCCAAATCGTGCATACGCTCATCGTAATCGACTATGCTGTGGGACTTGCGGGGGTCGCTCTCGTCTGTAAGACGGACGGCATTCTCGGCAAGGTCATATATGGGCTTTAGCTGGTTTTGGATTTGACTTTTAGCAAAGGCTCCGGAAATTGACCCGATAATACCGTTCATGACAGCAAGGCAGAAAAGTCCCGCAATGGAGCCGTAAAAAAACGTGGTGATCTTAATGGTCTCCGGCGCTCTGCCTAAGGCACTCATGGTATATTCAATGCCCGGAAGGGAGCCACGGCTGCTTTTTATAGCCAAATCCCCCGAAACCTCTTGAAACACACCCCGAATACTGCCATTGCCAAGATATTGGCTGCCTGTAATGTAAAAAAAGCTCAAGCAAAGCAAAATTGCAACCGTCAGCCATGAAAAAAACATTGCGCCCTTCAATCGCCGCTGCTGCAGATTCTTTATCCTTTTGCCCGTAGAGCTGTATTTTTCTTCCCTTTTCATTCCTTGATATCCTTAATAACGTAGCCTACGCCTCTGACGGTTTTGATAAGGTCGATGCCATAAACCTCGTCAATCTTCCCTCGCAGGTAGCGCACATAAACATCCACAACATTGGTTTCGCCCACATAATCATAGCCCCAAACACGCTCAATAAAGGTGTCCCTTGAAAGCACCACGTTCATGTTTTGAAGCATCAGCTCCAGCATCATGAATTCCCGCTTAGTTAAATCAATGGACTTTCCGTCATACTCAAGGCTGTGGGCAGCAGAATCCATCTTAAGCTTGCCCCATTCAAGAAGCTGATGCCCAACTTTTTTCTCGCTGCTTTCCCGTTTTCTTAAAACAACCCTGATTCGTGCCAAAAGCTCCTCAATTGCAAAGGGCTTTGTAACATAATCGTCGGCGCCCATGTCAAGGCCGGAAACCTTGTCCATTACGGCGTCCCGTGCGGTTAACATAATAACCGGAACATCGGAACTTTTACGCAGTCTGCGAATCACCTCAATTCCGTTTATACCCGGCAGCATAATGTCCAGCAGAATAAGGTCAAAATCTCCGGACTCCGCCAGCTCTAAGCCCTGCCTGCCGTCGCCGCACTTTGTTGGTTCATAGCCCTCATGGGCAAGCTCAAGCTCTAAAAAACGGGCTATTTTTTCTTCATCCTCAACAATAAGTATCTTTTGAGCCATAGTAGTCATCCATTCCGCCGCCTTACACCGGCACAAAATTAAAAAGAAGCATCCATCTTATCCTGCAAGGCAAAAAATGGTAAGTTAAGCATTTTTATATAAGCCGGAATGAGGGCCTATCGCCCTGCCTGCCCTGCACCAATGCCGACGGGCCATTTTGCTCCGTCGGCATTGCGTGATTATTTTTCTTCAGCGTTCTTTTCTTTTTCCGCTTTAATTTCGCTTTTAATTTCGTTCTTTATGCCTTCCGCAACATCGCTGGCCTTGCCCATTGCATTGTTTATTTTTTCCTTGCCAAGCTCTGCGCCGGAAAAGTAGTACTTACAGCCAAAAAACAGGCCCACGATCATAAGGGGTATTACGATCCAAAAGCCGATTATCATTAAAAGCACAAACACAGTTACGGGCATGGACAACTTTTCTTCGCCGTTTTTGCTTACGCAAAGGCTGTTTGCATTTCCCTTATCGAAAATGCCCTTGACCCAATTCCAAAGCTTCGACATGCCTTCTTTAAATTCTTCACCGCCGGAGCCTGCCTTACTTTCGGCATTGCAGCTTCCGCTCTCGTTCTTTGTCTCACTGCTGGGGCCGCTTTGAGTGGAGTATTCCGCTGTTTTCCGGCCGATGCATTTTCCCTCCGCCTCAAGCTTTATGATGGCTTCAAGGATGTCCCAGTCCGTAGCCTCCAGTGCAATCTTTGCCTCGGTATAGCTTACGCCTGTCTTTTCAACTAATTTTTCTACCAGTTCAATGTTGTCTTTCATTTCAATTTTTCCTCCCTTGTTTAATGTGGCTTCATTATGCTCGCCAAAGATTAAAACACAAAGTATTTGAACATTAAAAACCCATTAAAAAAGGAATTATTTTCTTTTATTTTTTGTTTTCTCCAAAATGATAACATATTTTTCAGCGTCTTTCAATCGGATTATCTTGCATAAAAAACCGCAGGA
>CAZJYY010000115.1:0-4035 GCA_964550315.1 uncultured Oscillospiraceae bacterium
CCGCAGGCAGAGAAAAGAAGTATAAGTCCCGTAATAACCTGGGATATCTCCTTGGGCACGCTTATTACACTGCTCATGTAGTTGCTGCCCTCGGATATCACCGTTATTAGCAGCGACGAGAACAAAATTCCGATGGGGTTGGAATTTCCCAAAAGGCACACAGCAATGGAGTCGAAGCCCACAGAGGTCAAAACCTTGGGCTGAATGGAGTTAAAATACCCAAGATAATAGGTGACGCCGGCAAGCCCCGCAAGGGCGCCGGAAATTGCCATGGAAAGCACAATGCTGCGCCCCACCTTTATTCCCGCATAGCCGGCTGCACGACGATTTAGGCCCACCACCTTAAGCTCATAGCCCAGGCGGGTCTTGTCCATCAAAAAGCGAACAGCAAACACCGCCGGTATGACCAAAAGAAAGCCCAGCGGAATGTCCATTTTAAGGCCGCCCATCTCAATGCTGGTCAGCGTCAGCCTTGAAGCCTGGGAAATGTAACGGGATTGGCGGGAAACCGCATCAATAAAGTAGGAGTTAATGAAAAAACTGATAAGGTAGGAAAAGGTGTAGTTCAGCATGATCGAGGACACGACCTCGTTTATGTTGAAGCGGTGCTTAAGCCAGCCGATAAGAGCGCCGACCGCTCCGCCCAGCACAATGCCGATAATTAAAACCAAGGGTATTGCAAGCGCCATGGGCAGGCCGGAGTAACCAACGGTTATGGATGCCACAAAGCCGGGAACAAGCATCTGTCCGGAAACGCCGATGTTGAAAAGGCCGGTTTTCAGCGCCACCGCCACAGCAAGGGCGGCAAAAACCATGGGTGTCAAAGCCCCAAGGGTACCCATAAAGTCCGTAAGCATGCTTTTTTTGGCAGCATAGCTGCCCTTTGGCAAAATCCCGCCGCCCTGCAAAAGACTTGTAAATGCGGTAAGCGGATTCTTACCCAAAAGGATAAGCACAAGGGCGGCGGCAAGAAGGCTTAATAAAAGTGCGAACAGTGGTATGGTTATGGAGCTATATTTATCGCTTCCCAAAACGGCAACAAAGCCCCGCTTGAAGGGGTTTCCCAAGGCATTTTTCGGTATCTTTGCACCCTCGGGGGTCGTTTTATCTTTTTTCATCAGGACTTCACCCCCATCATAAACTCGCCCACTTGATTCTGCGTAAGGGTATTGGCGGGGGCGATCTTCTGCATTTCACCGTTGTACATAACGCCGATAGTATCTGCAAGGTCGGTTATCTCGTCCAGCTCAAGGGAGATTAGAAGGATAGCCCGCCCCGCATCACGCTGGGCTATTATCTGCTTGTGGATATTTTCAATCGCACCGATATCCAGTCCTCGCGTGGGCTGAACAAAAATCATAAGCTTTGCGTCCTGCTCGATCTCACGGGCGATAATGGCCTTTTGCTGGTTTCCGCCGGACATGGAGCGCACCACCGTGTCCACACCTTGACCGCTGCGGATGTCGTAGTCCTCAATAAGCTTCTGACCGTGGGCTTTAAACTCACGCTCATTTAAAACACCGTGGCTGTTCGAAAAGGGCTCTTTAAAATAGTCCTTTAGCGCAAGGTTTTCATCCAGCCGGAAGTCCAGTACAAGACCGACCTCGTGCCTGTCCTCGGGGATGTAGGATATTCCTGCAAGACTGCGCTGCCGAACGGAGGCATGGGTAATATCCTGCCCGCACAGGGTAATTTTACCGCTGTGGATTGCCGCAAGCCCCGCAATAGAGTCTGCAACCTCCGACTGTCCGTTTCCGGAAACGCCGGCTATGGCAAAAATTTCCCCGCTATGCACCGTGAAGGATACGTTTTTAACCACGCTGAGACCCCCCGCATTTTTCACGGTAAGGCCGTCCAAGCGCAGCACCTCCTCGCCGAAATTGGCAGGGGTCTTGTCCGCGGTAAAGCTTACCTCACGGCCAACCATAAGGTTTGCCATAGTTTTTGTGGAGGTGTCTGCCACGTTCAAAACGTCGATAAGCTTGCCCCGGCAAAGCACGGCGCAGCGGTCTGCAACCTTTTTTATTTCCTCCAGCTTGTGGGTAATGAGGATTATGGTCTTGCCCGCATTTTTCAGCTCTCTGATTATGTCCAGCAGAAATTCGATTTCCTGGGGTGTCAGCACAGCAGTGGGCTCGTCAAAAATAAGTATCTCCGCCTCACGGTACAGCATTTTTAAAATTTCCACACGCTGACGGGTCGAGACGTTAACGTCTTCAATTTTTCTTGTAGGGTCAACCTCAAGACCATAGCTTTTGGACAGCTCCGCGATCTTTTTATCGGTGCCCTTTATGTCCACCCCCGGAAAAAGCCCCAGAAAGCGAGCCTTCGGCTCCATGCCCAAGACTATGTTTTCGGTTATGGTATAGTTTTCCACAAGCTTGAAGTGCTGGTGCACCATGCCGATGCCAAGCTGGGTGGCATGGGTGGGGGAGTTTACACGGGTCTTTTTCCCCCGAATGTAAATTTCTCCCTCGTCCGGCTCGTACATGCCGAAGAGCATACTCATAAGCGTGGATTTTCCTGCACCGTTTTCTCCTAAAAGGGCAAAAATCTCGCCTTTTTTTACAGCAATGGAAACATCGTCGTTGGCTACGATGCCCGGAAACCGCTTTGTTATGTGGCGCATTTCAACAATGTATTCATCCATAAAAATCACTTTCCTTGCCTCGGAAATTTGCGCAATGATATGACATTATTGTACACAGTTTATGCTATCGTGTCAAAAAAATCTTATGGCAATTCGGGCATAAAAAAAGGGACCGCAAATGCGGTCCCCAAAAAGAATTAGATTATGGATTTATGCAAGGCCGGGGAAGCTTTCAACAGTGATGTCGCCGCTGAAGTTAGAGGGAGGAACGATTGTTCCGTCCACAACCTTTGCATATGCTTCTTCAAGAGCCTTAAGGGTCTCTTCCTTAAGCTGCTGGCGTCCTTCCTCGGAAACATAGCCTGTGCCCTCGTCCTTAGCAAACAGGGTGACGTTTGCGCCCTTGAAGCTGCCGTCAACGATGGCCTGAAGCTGCTTCTCAACGGAGAGAGCCATCTTCTTCAGAACAGAGGTAAGGATAACATTCTTGTCGCCGGATACGCCGTCGTCAAATTGGTCGGTATCACAGCCGATAACAGAAACGCCTTCAGCTTCCTTAGCAGCGGTGAAAACGCCGTTGCCGGAGTTGCCTGCTGCAACAAAGAGAATGTCAACGCCCTGTGCGATAAGAGCAGCGCCAACAACCTTGCCGGTTGCGGGGTCGTTGAAGTCGCCAACATAGTTGCCGCCAACATTTGCGTTGGTAACGTCAGTGCCGGCATAGGATGCAATTTCAACGCACTCGACCTTGGTTCCAAGGTGAGCGTTTGCATAGGCAACGCCTGCTTCAAAGCCGTACTGATAGTTTACGTTAGAGGGATAAGCAATGCCGTTAACAACTGCAACCTTACCGGTGGTTGTTTCCATAGCAGCGGTGATACCTGCGAAGAAGCCGGCTTCCTGCTCTGCATAGTAAACAGCATAGATGTTGTCAACAGGCTGGTCAGCGGGAAGATCCATTCCGTCCTCGCCTGCGGGCCATGCGTCGATAAGGATAAACTTCTTTTCGGGATTCTCCTGAGCAATCTCAGTAATCTTTCCGAACTGGAAGCCGGGGGTGACAATAATGTCATAGTCGGCAACAACGTCAGCAACAGCATTCACGGAGTTGGCAATGTCGCCTTCCTGAACGTTGGTAACCGTTGCGGTGGGGTTGTTTTCAATGAAAGCGAGAATGCCTTCGTAGCATTCCTGGTTGAAGGAGCCGTCGTCCACGCCGGAGGGGCTGGTAACGATAGCAATCTTAAGTCCTGCTTCTGTGGGCTCGGTGTCCTGAGGCTTGTCGGTCACGTCAGTGTCGGTGGAGCTGGGCTTTTGAGTTGAGCCGCATGCTGCAAGGGCAAAGACCATGGCAAGCGCAAGAATAAGTGCAAGAATCTTTTTCATTTTGTACCTCCATATGTATTGTTTGATTTTCTCCTTGTCCGGAGACTTCCCCAGACACG
>CAZJYY010000116.1:0-3999 GCA_964550315.1 uncultured Oscillospiraceae bacterium
ACCAAACCCCTCTGGAATCGATGATTTCAGAGGGGTTTTTGTTATATTTTTCTTTGCACAGGGCGGGATCAATATGTCTCCCCAATAAGGACTTAAAGACTTTAAAAATCGGCAAAGCTGCGGCTATACTTTTGAATTTGAGGCTGTTATAATATCAAAGGTAACAAGGTAAATCAAAGAAGTAAAGAAGGAATTGTAATGAAAATTCATTCAAGATATCAAACTGCAAGAAAAATTCTTCTGTTTTGGTGTCTGTTCATCGGCGTCGGAGCGGTGGCGGGGGCAATCGGCATGCTGACAGCTCCGGACGGCAGTAATTTGGGTATGAAGGATATGCTACCATATTTCCAGGTGCTGCCCTTTGCTGACGTTCTTTTTCAGGATTTTTTATTCCCCGGCATTGCACTTTTATGCGTAAACGGCATCACCAATCTTGCGGCGGCGGTGCTGCTGATTATGAAAAAGAAATCCGGTGCGGTTTGCGGTACCATTTTTGGTTGCACGCTTATGGCGTGGATTTGCATTCAGTTTGTCATTTTCCCCATGAACTTTATGTCCACAATCTTCTTCGTTTTTGGCATGGCTCAGGCAGCAACCGGAATTGCGGCACTAATATTCCATAGGCAGGAGCAATTCCACATTGAAGAGAAGGACTATGCAAACATCGGTGCCGACAAAACTCATCTGGTGGTATATTTTTCCCGAATGGGTTACACCAAAAAGGCGGCGCTGGAGGAGGCGAACCGCACAGGCGGTATGCTTTACGAAATTAAGGCTACACAGCGCACGGAAGGGACTACAGGATTTTGGTGGTGCGGAAGGTTTGGAATGCACCGCTGGGAAATGCCCATAGAACCGATTGGTGTTGATTTAAGCCAATTTGAGAGGGTAACCATCTGCTCACCCATATGGGTATTTCATATTGCCGCACCGGTCAGAACATTTTGCAAAGCCGCCAATGGCGATATTAAAAAAGCGGACTACATACTGGTGCATTTCCAAAATGTAAAATACGAAAATGCCGCAAGGGAGATGGACAGCTTGCTGGGCGTAACGGCACAGTGCGTAAGCAGCATCTGCACCAGACAGGGAAGGGTGATCAGCAGCAAAACCATTAGAGGGACAGAGGCGGAAACCATTAAAATATAGGATGAAATTATGAAAAAGACGATTTTTTTATTGACATTGATTTGCGCTTTAACTTTGTCAAGCTGCGCACAGCCAAGCGTTCCGACGGAAACTCCGGAGGCAAGCAAGCAGGAAAATATCCAGTTTACAGAGGGTCAGCTTTATGCTGTAGCTTGGGTTGGCTATGGTGAAGCAACGGATTTGCCATTTTATCTTGAGCAATATATTGACGCCGATGAACTTCCAACTCATTATATTTCCGGTGGAGATTATTATTTGGTGATCCCCAGATATGAGAATATGAAGCTGGAGCTTTATAAAAACGATATGACCACAAACACCTCCTCGCTGGTGTTTGAGGAGAGCGATTGCGGCCCATTTTTAGTGCAATGCAACGTAAGCGATATCTTTTCCGATGCCACCGTTGCGCTGACCTACAATGAGGAGCAGGTTGAGTTTTCTCCAGCTATTTCTTTGATGGACGGGAGTTTTGTGATTGGAGAATATGGACTAAATATCACAAAATAAAAGTATTTGTAACGGAATTTTAGGGGTATAAAAAATGGATGCTGATTTCATGAACCTTACGCCGGAGAACCTTGAAAAGGAGCATCTTTGCTGCATTATCCGCAGCAAAAAGCCCCACCCCGGGGTGGAGGAAAAGCGGCAGTGGCTCGCCCAGCGGCTGGGGGAGGGACATGTTTTTCGCAAGCTGAACGAAAAAGGTTGTGCGTTTATCGAATATGCGCCCTTGGAAACTGCGTGGGTACCCGTTGAGGGTGAGAACTTTTTATACATATATTGCCTGTGGTCAGTCACCCCTTATAAGGGCAAGGGCTACGGACGGGCACTGATGGAGTATTGCATTGAGGATGCAAAGGAAAAGGGCAAGTCCGGCATTTGCATGCTGGGGGCTCAAAAGCAAAAGGCCTGGCTGACCGACCAAACCTTTGCAAAAAGCTTCGGCTTTGAGGTGGTGGATGAGACTGAAGGCGGTTACGAGCTTTTAGCCCTATCCTTTGATGGAAGGGAACCACGATTTACAGACGGCGCCAGAGCGTCTAAAATCGAGAGCCAAGAGTTGACTGTTTATTACGACCTTCAATGCCCCTATGTGGGACAAAGCGTGGATACAGTGCGCCGATACTGTGAGGAAAACGGCGTACCGTTGACCATTTTTAAGGTGGACGCGCTGGAAAAAGCCAAAGCGTTGCCCTGCGTCTTCAACAACTGGGCGGTATTTTATAAGGGCAGGCTTCAGACGGTGAATTTACTGCTGGACGTGCAAAATTTGAAGCGAATACTGGAAAAGTAAATGAGGTGTATACAATGCAGTGTGCCCTTCGCCCGTGGCGGGTTGAGGATGCGGCTGATTTGGCAAGGTCGCTGAACAACAAAAAAATAATGGATAACCTGCGTGACGGACTGCCGTACCCATATACAAAAGGCGACGCACTTGAATACATAAATGCCATGCGCTTGTCTGACCCCAATAACACCTTTGCCTTTGCCATCACGGTAGAGGATAGGGCGGTGGGTAGCATAGGTGCCTTTCGTCAGAGCAACATCCACTTTCGCACGGCGGAGCTGGGCTATTACCTTGCCGAGAAGTATTGGGGCAAGGGACTCATGACACAGGCGGTGAGAATGCTGTGCCGCAAGCTCTTTGACCAAACGGATATCCTGCGCATCTATGCCGAGCCATTTTCCTATAATACCGGATCCCGCAGGGTACTGGAAAAGGCGGGGTTTAGTCTGGAAGGCATCATGCGAAGCAATGCCGTAAAAAACGGCAGGGTACTGGATATGGCGCTATACGCCCTTACAAAAGAGACGGCAGAACCGATTTGCGAGCAGAAATTTTACCTTGATCAAATCCCTGCCGTGCTGTACGGTGAGCCGTCTGACAAGGCTTATCTTTTCGTCCACGGTATGAACGGCTGCAAGGAGGAGGCTGCAGCGTTTGCTGAAATAGCCTGCCCCAAGGGCTATCAAGTGCTGGCAATCGACCTTCCTGAGCATGGCGAGCGCAAGGAAAAAAAGGAGCGCATAAACCCGTGGACGGCAGTGCCGGAGCTTTCTGCAGTATTTTCCTACATGAAGTCCCGGTGGAGTGAAATTTCTATTCGCGCAAACAGCATCGGGGCGCACTTTTCCATGCTGGCTCTTGAGAGCGAGGACATTTGTAAGGCGCTTTTTTTATCACCTATTGTGGACATGGAGCGGCTTATTGCCGACATGATGGGATGGGCAGGCGTGAGTGAGCGGGAACTTCGGCAACAAGGTGAAATCGTCACAGACTTCGGACAGACCCTATCCTGGGATTACCTTGCCTGGGAGCGGGAGCACTCCGTTTCACATTGGCGCTGTCCCACGGCAATTTTGTACGCAGGAGGGGACAATATGACTGACCGCCAAACTGTGGAGCAATTTTCGGCTGCCCACAATGCGGAGCTGAGTATAATGGAGAGCGGAGAGCACTGGTTTCATACTCCGGAGCAGCTAAGCGTGCTGAAGGCATGGGAGCGGGAGAATGTATAAAACTGTACCCATGGGAAACGGATGAAATAGTTGCGAAATTTCCAAAAGCGTAGTATAATGACCGTACATTTTAATTTAGGAGATTGCTGTTTGAAAATAAACAACACCTTGGAGATTGTGCGCTGACCGGGAGGTTGGCGCAATATCCGCCTCCCGAAATTGGCAGTCAACAATTTTTGGAGGATTATTTATGAAAAACGACTATATTATCAGACTTGAAACCCCGGCTGACTATCGCACTGTTGAAAACCTTACCCGTGAAGCTTTTTGGAACATTTACCGTCCCGGCTGCACGGAGCATTATGTCCTGCACAAGTATCGTGACAGGGC
>CAZJYY010000117.1:0-3880 GCA_964550315.1 uncultured Oscillospiraceae bacterium
CCGTGTTTCTTAACACTATTTTCCTACGGTATACATGGAGATGGCCTCGTAAAGCTTGTCAGGCTCGATGGGCTTTGCAAGGTGGGCATTCATGCCGGCACTCAGGCTGGCATTCATGTCGTCGTCAAAGGCGTTTGCGGTCATGGCAATTATGGGCACCGACGAGGAGTCAGGGCGATTAAGGGCACGGATTTTCGCCGTGGCCTCAAGACCGTCCATAACCGGCATGCGAATGTCCATAAGAACCACATTATAATAGCCCTCAGGGGATTTTTTAAACATATTAACGCCAATTTGTCCGTTTGCCGCAAGCTCCACTTTTATGCCTTTTCTTTCGAGAAGCTTTCTTGCAATTTCGGCGTTCATGGGGTGATCCTCACAAAGAAGGGCTCTTTTACCGGCAAGATTTTCATTGCAATGGGAAAGCTCCTTTTGGGGTGTGCCAAGTTGGCTCTCCCCCACTATTGGCAGAGCCAGACGAACGGAAATTTCGGTCCCCTCTCCCGGAGCACTTATAACACGGATGCTGCCATTCATAAGCTCAACAATGCTTTTTACAATGGAAAGTCCAAGCCCTGTTCCCTGCTGGGTTGAGGTTCTGCTGCTTTGGGCAACTGAAAAGGGCTCAAACATATGCTTTTGGAATTCCTGGCTCATGCCGCAGCCGGAATCCTTCACCACATAGTCTGCCGTTAGGAGATTATCCACCACGGTGGGGTGCTGAATGCAGAAGCTTATGGTTCCTCCCGGGGGAGTAAATTTAATGGAGTTGGAAAGAAGGTTAAAGAAAATTTGCTGGAAACGCAGCTTGTCCACCAGGGCAGTGTACCCGATATGGCCCAGATTGGAGACAAAATTTATATTCTTCTCGGCACAGAGAGGAACAATCATGGTGTTTACAGCGCCCACAAAGGTGGAATACTCAACGACTTCCGGATGAAGCTCAATCTTGCCGTTTTCAATTTTGGTCATGTCCAAAATATCGTTTACAAGACCCAGCATGAAGTTTGCGGAGCTATTTATTTTTCTAATATAGTCCAGTCGTGCGGTGTCACTTTCCCCCTCGTCCAGTGCCAGGGCGGAAGCGCCGATAATTCCGTTTAAGGGCGTTCTTAAATCATGGCTCATGCGGGACAAGAAGTCAGACTTTGCCTCGCTGGCTCGGTTAGCCGCATCAAGGGCAGCATGAAGCTTTTGGCTGTTATGGACATCCTTTTCGTAAATATCCGTAACATCCATCCTTATGCAGAGAATGTGCTCGCTGCTCTCATCAAAGTAAACAAACTTCCACATTTTGCGAAGCCGAAGCCCGGTTTTAGGATCTAAAACCGTGTAGGCACAGGTGTAGCTGGGGCTTTTGCCAAGCTTGTGCAGCACAGTCTCCATTTTCGTGGCGGCAATGCAGGCCCTTTGTTCCTCCGGTAAAACCATGCGATGAATGTAGGTTTCGGCACGGGTACGATAGTTGGAATCGTGCTCAGTGGGGACTGCGCCGGAATCCTTTGTGGCCAAAAAGCGCACAATGCCTGTTTTTACCTCAATAAGCATGGCGATATCGTAGTTGGTCTGGATGATTCGATTGACGGTATTTTCCATCAGCTTTTGCCCGTCAATGTCATAGGTGTATAAAAAGGCCATAATATCATCTGTGGAGGGATTTCGGGCAAAGCTGACCCTCGTGGATACCCAGATAAGCTTGCCAGCCGGGGAATAGGTGCGATATTCAAGGGTAACAGACTCGTTGCTTTGATATGCCTTCAAAAGGCGAGGAGCGTTGATGTTTTCCTTGAAAAGCGCCGCATCCTCTTTTGCAGGGATGTGCTTTAGCGCCGAGAAAACAAAAAAGGAGATGGAGGGCGAGCCGCTAAGGGCGGGGGCGCCGATTCCCTGAGTGTTATCCTCGGCAAGGGTGCCCTGTGTAAGATTTAAAACACAGCTTGCCACGATATCCTTTTGTGTGTTGAGTCGGCGCTCAACCTCAAAGGCATAGCGCTGCTGCATTTCCTTATAGTCGGATATATCCACAGCGGTGCCAATTGCACGCACCGGACGACCGCTCTCATCAAAAATGGTGTGATACCTTATGCGTTTCCAATGCGGCCTTCCGTCAGAGTCGCCCACGGGAAATTCCATCTGCTGGGAGGGTGCGCCGCCGTCGAGCTTGAGGTGCATTTGTTTGTATTCCTCGGCATACTCGGGTGGGACCGCACCTAAATCAATTTTGCTTTGGGGATAGTTTTCTAAAATGGGCGGAAAGCCCATGTCACGCTGGGCAAGTTCGCCTATGTATGCTATCTTTTTTGCAATGTCGTACTCCCAGTAATGAATCCCGGAGTCGTTCATAACGGTGTTCAGGCGGAAAAGATTCTGCTGACGCTCAAGCTCAGCGGTTTTCTGCTCGTGGATGTCCTCCAGAGTGCCAATGGTGCGAAGTCGAGTGCCGTTTTTATCACCCATGAAAAAGCCGGACATTTTTGTCCAGCGATAGCTGCCGTCCACCATTTTAGTGCGAAGGATTGTGGAGACGTAGTCGCTGTTTGAGCGGGTATCCTCGAAAAATTTAAAAAGCAGGGGCAAATCGTCGGGATGAACAGTGTCAAGATTACCCTTGTTTTCAACAGTAGCCTGTAGGGGTTGACTGCTCATGGCGTAGTTCCAGTAGTTCTCGGAAAAATACGTCTCCCCTGTCTCGTGGTTCATGTCCAAAATCGCAACACCACTGTTTTCCACGATAAGGCGATAGCGCTCGCGCTCTTGCTCAATGAGATAGCGGGTTTTTGTTTCTGCGGTGATATCCTCCAAATATTCTATTACGGCGGGACGGCCCATCCACTCTATTTTGCGGATAGTGGTGCGCATGGTTTTCCCCGTTTCGGGATTAAAGGTTACCATGGAATTATCGTCGGCTTTACCCTCTCGCAAAAGGCAGAAGGGGCAGGGTGTGCTTTTGTTAAAAAACAGCTCGTAGCAGGCGTGGCCGGTGTAATCCTTTCGGGGAATGCCGGAAAGTCGAAAAACGGCATCGTTGGCATAGTAAATCTCGTGGGTCGCAAGATCACGCACATGAATGCCCACATCGGCCTGGTCAATAATGCTCTGGTACAGCTCGAACTGCTTGGAGGCATTGGTAAAAACCGCATAGTAAAGCTGGGCGCCGTCGGCAGTCTTGCCATAGGGGCGGGCGGCAAGATTGACCCACTGAACCCCGGCGCTGCCCGTCAGCACCCGATATGTAAGGCAAAGTGATTTGCCGCTTTTTATACTGCCAAGGATGGCAGCCTTGACCTTGCCCCGGTCACCGGGGAAGATTTGCTTCAAAGCGTCAGACGAGGCGGAGCTGTCGTATTCCTCACGGCTAAGACCACCCATGCGGGCAATACCGTCGGAATAATAAACGGTTTCAACCTTGTCGCCTACCTTATATAATGCAACGCCGCCGGGAATATTCCCGATGACCATTTCAAGCTTGGATTCAGTTTCGCGGTTTTCACTTATTATGCTGGGAGTGGAGCTGTGAAGGGAAAAGACCTGCCAAATGCCAGATTCTTTTCGCAGACATATGTCAGAACGCAGATTTACATTCATAAGGCGGGCGCCTGAACACTCAAGCTGGCTATCCACATATGCAAGCACGAGATTGGGACCCAGGTCGTTGATTTTTATGTCCTGATGCTTTATGTCCAAACGGATGGGAAGGTGGCGGGAGTATTTTTCGATTAGACTGCGAAGCTGAGCTGTACCGTCGGCAATTTCGCCGTCACCCGGGCCGATCCAGTGAATGTCGGGGCTAACGCAGGACAAAACTCCCTCCGGAGAATAGAAGCAGTAGCAGTTTTCAATAAGCTTGGTTATTACGGCGTATATAAGGTCGTTTTCATCC
>CAZJYY010000118.1:0-3866 GCA_964550315.1 uncultured Oscillospiraceae bacterium
CGGACTCCCATCTTTTCCGTCTCGCCGGAAATCGGCGGTGCACTATTGCTTACTGGCATCAGCACAAAATACAGGCTCGCTGTTCCAATCTTAGTAATATTCTGTTTAAGTTGTTGATGTGTTTACTGCTTTAATGATATATATTTTGCTTTTACATCTTCATCATAGCCACAGCATACACCTTTGTCAATTATACAGTGAACATATGCTAATTTTCGTCAAACAAGCACAAATTATATATGTTTTAATAGTAAAAATGCCGGAGGGCTTCCGAAAACGGAAGCTCTCCGGCATTATGCCTGTATATTTTGCAATTGCCCCTTAAAGAGCGTTGGTGCGTCCCACAAGGGCGCTGAGGTCAACGTAGTCCTCAACCATATTGGTAACGTCCTCGTCAGTCTCGTGCTTAAAGTCACGATACACGGCAAGTCCGCTGCCTGCGGGTATAAGCTTACCGATGATAACGTTCTCCTTAAGACCCACAAGATGGTCAACCTTGCCCTTAATTGCGGCGTCGGTAAGAACCTTTGTGGTTTCCTGGAAGGAAGCGGCGGAAAGGAAGCTTTCCGTTGCAAGGGAAGCCTTGGTGATACCCATCAGTGTCTGGGTGCAGGTTGCAAGGGAAAGTCCCTCCTCGCCCTGGGCAACGCGGGCCTTTACCTTTGCGTTGGCGTCGTTAAAGTCGTTCCAGTCAATAGTAGAACCGGAAAGAAGATCGGTGTCGCCGGGCTCCTCAACACGAACCTTGCGCATCATCTGGCGGATAATAACCTCGATGTGCTTGTCATTGATGTCAACGCCCTGCTGACGGTAAACCTTCTGAACTTCGTTGATAATATACTTCTGGCAGGCGCCCACACCGAGAATGCGAAGAACATCGTGGGGGCTGTATGCACCGGCGGTAAGGGGCTGACCCTTTGTGACCATGTCGCCGGAGGTGACCTTCAAGCCGGAGCTGTAAGGCACAACATAGTCCACCATTTCTCCGTCCTCGGGGTTGGTGACAAAAATGTCGCACATACCGGTCTTTTTGGAGTCCTCAATGGAGACTTTACCGGGAATTTCAGCCAGCACGGCCATCTTCTTGGGCTTTCTTGCCTCGAAAAGTTCTTCAACACGGGGCAGACCCTGGGTGATATCGTCACCGGCGATACCGCCCGTATGGAAGGTACGCATGGTGAGCTGGGTGCCGGGTTCGCCGATGGACTGAGCGGCGATAACTCCGACTGCTTCGCCTTCGTTTACGGGGTTGCCCAGTGCAAGGTTTATGCCGTAGCACTTTGCGCAAACACCGCTCTTAGCGTCGCAGGTCATGACACTGCGGATTTCAATCTGATTGATACCCACGGCTTCAAGGACGTCTGCGTCCTTTCTGTCCAGCATGTGATCGGTGTCGAAGATAACTTCGCCTGTTTCGGGATTTATAATGTTGTGGAGCGGATAACGTCCATGGATGCTATCGCCGAAGGACTGAACCTCCTGGTCCTTTTCAATCACAGCGGCAGCAAATACGCCGCGCTCTGTTCCGCAGTCGTGCTCTCTGATGATAACATCCTGAGAAACGTCGACCATTCGGCGGGTAAGGTAACCGGAGTCGGCGGTACGAAGTGCGGTATCCGCCAAGCCCTTACGAGCACCTCTTGAAGAGATGAAGTATTCAAGAACGCTTAGGCCTTCACGGAAGTTAGCCTTAATGGGGATTTCGATGGTCTTACCGGCGGTGTTCGCCATAAGTCCACGCATACCGGCAAGCTGACGAATCTGGTTCATGCTGCCGCGGGCGCCGGAGTTTGCCATCATATAGATTGGGTTGAACTCATCCAGATTGTTCTGCAGAGCCTTGGTAACGTCCTTGGTTGTCTTTTCCCACTCAGAAACTACCAGGCGGTAGCGTTCGTCGTTGGTGATAAGACCACGCTTATACTGCTTTTCAATTGCAACAACCTTAAGCTCGGTTTCTTTGATAAGAATTTTCTTTTCAGCAGGAACCGTCATGTCTGCAATGGAAATGGTGATAGCACCAAGGGTGGAGTACTTGTAGCCCAAGGACTTGATGTTGTCAAGAACCTCGGAAGATATGGTGAAGCCATGCTTGTCAATGCACTTATTGATAATTTTCCCAAGCTGCTTTTTGCCCACCTGCATGCTAATTTCGTAATCAAAGTAATGCTCGGGGTCGCTTCTGTCCACGAAGCCCAGATCCTGAGGAATCGGTTCGTTATAAATTATGCGTCCCACAGTGGTCTGAACAAGCTTTTGCTGGGGCTCGCCGTTAACAAGCTTTGTTACACGGACCCTTATGGGAGAGTGCATTCCTATTGCACCGTCATCATAGGCCATAATAGCCTCGTTGGGGTTGGAGAATGCACGAACACCTTCAAAGGTCGCCTTTTTAATGTTAATGCTGTCGTCGGTACGACGGTTCTCCTGAACGACCTCCTCGTTGGCTTCCATAATCTCGGTTGCGGGCACTATGGTATTCGCCTGAAGCTTGGTGTCGCCGGGGTCAAGAACTCGCAGCATCTCGCCCTCATATTCGCCCATGCGAATAAGGGTAAGGTAGTAGGCACCGAGAATCATATCCTGAGAAGGAACGGTAACAGGGTTACCATCCTGAGGACGAAGAAGGTTATTGGCTGAAAGCATCAGCACACGGGCTTCTGCCTGTGCCTCTGCGCTAAGGGGAACGTGGATAGCCATCTGGTCGCCGTCAAAGTCAGCGTTGAATGCGGTACATACCAGGGGGTGCAGCTTAAGAGCACGGCCTTCAACAAGGATAGGCTCAAAAGCTTGAATTCCCAAACGGTGCAGCGTAGGCGCACGGTTTAAGAGCACCGGATGTTCTTTAATAACAACGTCAAGAGCGTCCCAAACCTCGTTCTGCTGCTTATCTACCATCTTCTTGGCAGACTTGATGTTGTTGGCAAGACCGTCCTCCACCAGCTTTTTCATAACGAAGGGTCGGAAGAGCTCGATTGCCATTTCCTTAGGCACGCCGCACTGATAAATCTTCAGCTCAGGGCCTACGACGATAACGCTTCGTCCGGAGTAGTCAACACGCTTACCCAGAAGGTTCTGGCGGAAACGTCCCTGCTTACCCTTAAGCATGTCAGAAAGGGACTTGAGCGCACGGCTGTTTGCTCCGGTGACGGCACGACCACGGCGGCCGTTGTCGATAAGTGCGTCAACCGCTTCCTGCAGCATACGCTTTTCATTGCGGACAATGATGTCGGGAGCGTTGAGTTGGATAAGTCTTTTAAGACGGTTGTTGCGGTTAATAACACGGCGATAAAGGTCGTTAAGGTCGCTTGTTGCAAAACGGCCGCCGTCAAGCTGAACCATGGGGCGCAGCTCTGGAGGGATAACCGGCAAAACGTCTATAATCATCCATGTGGGGCTGTTACCACTGTGCAGGAAGGCTTCAACCACCTCGAGGCGCTTGACTATCTTGGCCTTTTTCTGACCGGAGGCAGTTTCAAGCTCAGCACGAAGCTGCTCGGAAAGCTTTGCGCAGTCAATGTCTGCAAGAAGTCTCTTTATAGCTTCTGCGCCCATGCCCGCTTCAAAGTCGTCCTCATACTTTTCCCGCATATCCCGGTATTCCTTCTCCGAGAGAATTTGGTTTCTCTGAAGGGGGGTCATGCCGGGATCTGTAACAATATAAGATGCGAAATACAGCACCTTTTCAAGAATACGGGGCGTCAGGTCAAGAAGCAGACCCATTCTGGAGGGAATGCCCTTGAAATACCAAATGTGGGACACTGGAGACGCAAGGTCAATGTGACCCATGCGCTCACGGCGAACCTTGGATTTTGTAACTTCTACACCGCAGCGGTCGCAAATTTTGCCCTTATAGCGGATTTTTT
>CAZJYY010000119.1:0-3863 GCA_964550315.1 uncultured Oscillospiraceae bacterium
TCCGAGCTTAACGCCGACTATGAGAAATATTCTTCAGACTATCAGAAGCTTATTGAGCTTGACGAGGAAAAATCCGAAGTGCAGTCAGAGCTTGACGGTATGTATGAACAGTGGGAAGAGCTTTGCTGCGGTGCATGAGGTATTATAAAATGAACAACAACGCAAAAAAGACAGATGCAAACTCTGCTTTTTGGTTTAGCGAAGCTGTGCTTATTCTAGCAGCAGGAATTTTAACCTTTGCCCTTGTGGGCTACAGCACGATTGGCCTTGTTCTTTTTGGAATTGCAGTAATTGTAGGAATTTTTCACATTTTAAATCGCTATAAAGTTAATAATCCTAAAAGAGCTAAGGGGATGAAAATATTCCTTTGTTCCCTGATTTCACTGGCACTGGCAGTGCTGATTGTAATTGAAATTCCCATTATAAGCGCCGCACGAACGGATAAGGAGCCGGAGGCACCCTACCTTATCGTCCTTGGTGCGGGAGTAAACGGCACAAGACCCTCGCTGTCCCTTTTAAACCGCTTGGATGCCGCCTTGTGGTACCTTGAAGCCTATCCGGAAGCCAAGACAATCGTCTCCGGCGGACAGGGACCGGGAGAGGATATTACCGAGGCTGAATGTATGCGCCGCTGGCTGGAGGATAAGGGTATTGCCGCCCAGCGCATCATCATGGAGGATATGGCTACCTCCACTCAGGAAAATATTAAGCATTCACTTGAGCTTATAGAAAAGGACGGAGGCGACCCTCAGGGAAAGGTTGCCATTGTTTCCAGTGAATATCACCTTTATCGGGCGAAGTACATGGCAAAGGCTCTGGGCTGCAGTCCTTTGGGCGTTGCGGGCAAAACAAATTACCCGATTTTGCGCTTGAATTACTTTATTCGGGAGGCCGCTGCCGTGGCGTACATGTGGGTTTTCGGCTAAGCCTGGGCAATAAACGCGCTCACATACGGCCGTAAAAGCCCTTCTTGGTTTACATTATTAAATATGTATGATTATTTTTAAATTCCAGGCAGAAAACCGCAAATAATCCTTTGTTATCAACTGTTTTCTGCTTGACATCCCCAAAATGACGTAGTATACTAACAAGGCCGCATTGAGTGGGTCAGAAGTGAAACCACAGGTTTCCACCCTAAAAGCGAGACTTCGAGAGAGGAGAAAGATAAATGAAGCACGCAATTATTGTTACCGGCGGTAAGCAGTATCGTGTTGCAGAGGGCGACGTCATCTTCATAGAGAAGCTGGACGTAGCTGGCGGCGATGCAGTTACCTTTGACCATGTTCTGGCAGTTATTGATGAAAACGGCAGCAAGTTCGGTACCCCCGAAATCGAGGGTGCAACTGTTTCCGCTTCCGTCGTAAAGAACGGCAAGGGACCCAAGATCCGCGTTTACAAGATGAAGCCCAAAAAGGGTTATCGTCTTACCAAGGGCCACAGACAGCCCTATACTCAGGTTCAAATCGGCGCTATTAAAGCATAGTTCCGCTACTATTTTGACAAATGGAGGTGTAATTCATGGCACATAAAAAGGGAATGGGCTCCACCAAGAACGGTCGCGACAGCGAATCCAAGCGTCTTGGACCCAAGAGAGCAGACGGTCAGTTTGTCCTCGCCGGCAACATCCTTGTCAGACAGCGCGGAACCAAAATCCACCCGGGCACTAATGTTGGTCGTGGTGGCGACGATACACTCTTTGCACTCAAAGATGGTGTCGTTCGGTTCGAGCGTATGGGCAAGGACCGCAAAAAGGTCTCTGTGTACGAGGAAATAGCTCAGTAAGCAAATTACGGGCGGGCATCTGCCTGCCCGTTTTTTGATAATAAAGGAGGACGATGACATGAAAAGGCACCTTGCTTTGTTTCTTGCGATTGTCACGGCACTTGCTGTTCTTTCCGGCTGCGGGCAGAAACAGCAAACCGAAGTTGTGGATAACAACTTCAAGCGCGGTGCGTACTCCAACGGTGTATACACCAGTGCATTCTCCGGTATGAGTATTTCTTTCCCCGAAGGGTGGGTTGTTGAGACTGGCGACGAGCTTCTCGACATTGCCCTTCTCCCGCCTGAGGAGGCGGCAACCGACAAGAATGTCGGAAATCTTCGCAAAATCCAGGATATGATCGCAACCAGCGCTGACGCCAGCTCTGAAATTGTGATCACTTACGAGAATCTCAGTGAAGTTAAGGACGCAGAAACTATCACCGAGCAGATTTTCCTTGAAGAACTCAAGGAAACCCAACCATATGTTGACGAGGATGACCCGGAGCTTGCCTGCTATAAAATGGGCGAAGTGGGAACCGTAACAATGGGCGGGGCTGAATTTGCTGTTATCACAAGCGAAACTTTGGACGACAGCGGCATTAAGCGCGCATATTGCGCACGTAAAATAGACAACTATATGCTGGTCGTGAACTTTACTTACAGGGGAGACGTAAACTACACCGATTTTACCCCATGGTTCACCGTAGCATAAGACGATATTACTAATACATACTATAAGGGTGATCGTCTGAACTATATCAAGGGCGCAGGTATGGCCTCTTTGAGCGGTCGTCCCTGCGCCCTTATTAATTAAACTTTTGTTTGCGAACGGAGAAAAAGCTATGGCAACTACATTTATAGATAAGGCTACTATCACAGTCCGTGCCGGAAAGGGCGGGGACGGAGCAGTGACCTTCCATAGGGAGAAATATGTAGCCGCCGGCGGACCGGACGGAGGGGACGGCGGCCGCGGCGGTAGCATTATCGTCGTTGTTGACGATAATATGTCCACTCTCATGGATTTTCGTTATAAACGCAAATATGTTGCAGAAAACGGAATGAACGGTCAGGGTCGAAATTGCAGCGGCAAGGTAGGGGAGGATGTTGTTATTAAGGTCCCCCGAGGCACGCTTATTCGGGACAAGGCAACAGACGGAATAATAAAGGACATGTCTGATTCCCAGCCCTTTGTTCTTGCCAAGGGCGGCCGTGGCGGCTGGGGTAACCAGCATTTTGCCACACCAACCCGGCAGGTTCCTCGTTTTGCAAAGCCCGGAATGAACGGCGAATACCGTGAAATAGTGCTGGAGCTTAAGCTTCTTGCTGATGTTGGTCTTGTTGGCTTCCCCAACGTGGGCAAATCCACACTTTTGTCCGTTGTTTCCAAGGCTCATCCTAAAATTGCCAATTACCATTTTACCACACTGTATCCCAATCTTGGTGTTGTTTACGTCACTGAAGGTGTGTCCTTTGTTATGGCGGATATTCCGGGAATTATTGAGGGTGCAAGTGAAGGTGCCGGCCTTGGACACGACTTTCTTCGCCACATCGACCGCTGCAGGCTTCTTATCCATCTTGTGGATGTGTCCGGCAGCGAGGGACGTGACCCCATCGAAGATTTGGAAACCATCAATAAGGAGCTTGAGGATTATAGCCCCGAGCTTGCCACCCGTCCCCAGATTGTCGTCGCCAACAAGTGCGACTTAATCCCCGAAGGCAGCGCCCTTCTTGATGAGTTTAGAGACTATTGCGACGCCATGGGCTATGAGCTTTTTGAAATGTCCGCCGCCACCCACCAGGGCACAAGGGAGCTTGTCAACGCCGCTGCAAGAAAGCTTGCTTCGCTGCCTCCCGTTATCGTGTTCGAGCCGGACTATGTTGCTCCCGAGCCTGTAATCGACACCTCGGAGGCTGTTACCATCGAGCAGTATGATGATGCTTGGTTCGTTGAAGGCCCCTGGCTTGAAAAGCTTGTTGCCACGGTCAATTTCTCCGACCACGAGTCCAGAATGTACTTTGACCGCATGCTCAGAGAATCCGGCCTTTTTGACCGCATGGAGGAAATGGGCGTTAAGGACGGCGACACCGTAAGTATTTACGGC
>CAZJYY010000120.1:0-3711 GCA_964550315.1 uncultured Oscillospiraceae bacterium
GCAGGTTGCCCCGGCTTGGTTTGTGGGACTAAGGCTGAAGCAGGAGCCAAGGGCGAACTATGTGAGCTATGAGTTTGAATTTTGGGAGTGCTTTGACGGATATGAATGGCTGCCCAAAACTGTGGGCAGCGAAAACGGCAGAGGCACGGAGCAGCAGAGGGAGAGAAAAACCTATACACTTCGGGCCGGAGATTCACTGTGGAGGCTTGCCGGTGAAAACGGGCTTAGTTTGGAGGGGCTTTTGAGGATTAATCCCCAGATAAGGAATCCAAACATGTATCATGTGGGCGATTTGATTTATCTTTCGTAGGAGGGAAAATGCAGGGATTTTTGAGCAACATTACTGGTGAGGAAAAAAGTCTGCCGGTGCTTTTGAGCTGGGACATATCTTACGGGAGAGCACTGCCCTGCGACGCATTTGAAATTAGCTTCCTTTTTTCAGAGGGAATGCTGCCAATGCTGGAGGAGGCCATGAGATTCCGGGGTAGCTTCAGGGGGGAGACAGTGTTTGCAGGTGTGGTTGATGAGTTTGAAGTTGAGGCATCGGAGCGGGGAAGCATAGTTTTTGTTAGGGGAAGAGGACTTGCGGCGCTACTTTTGGACAATGAGGTGGAGGCGGCGGAGTTCTATTCTGCGGGCTTGGAGCAGATATTGGAAAAGTATGTGTACCCGTTTGGTATTAAAGAGGTTGAAAAGTTGGCGGACACAAACAAGATTCCTTTAAAGGCTGAGAGTGGTTCGAACTGTTGGCGGGTACTGGAGGACTTTTTGTGGTTTGGAAGCGGGCTGAGGCCGTATTTTGACCCCAAGGGCAGGCTTGTTATTGGAGAAAAAACGGGTCTGCGAAGACGTATTGACAGAAAATCGGCGGTGGAGCTTGTGAAGATAAGAAATCGACGATATGGGGTGATATCCAAAGTGCTGGTGAAAAACAAGGCAGCAGGCTTTGTGGAGACTGTGGAAAATGCCCAACTTATAAATAGGGGCGGATGCTGTCAGCGGGTGATAAATGTGCCGAGGTACACTGGATTTGATTCCATGCGTATGACGGGAAAATATCAGATTGAGCGTTCCCAAGAGGAGGAGCTTCTTATAAGCGTCAGGCTACCGGGGGTGTTCGGAGCTTTCCCGGGGGACATTGTAGAGCTTCGAGACAATAGGCTTGTTACTGACGGCGATTATCTGGTGGGGCGGAGCAGGTGCTTTGCGTCCGGAGAGGCGGCGGGGACGGAAATCTATTTAACAAAAAGGATGGGCTGAAAATGTGGCTTTCACAGAAAACTATTGAGACGGGTGGAGAAAAAAAGTCTGAGTGCAAGACCGGAATAGTTACCGTTGGAGGGCAAACGCCTTGCGTTATGACGGAGGGAGAAATTCGCAATACTCAGCGATTAAACTGTGGCACAGCTTATATTCCCGCTGCCGGAGACACGATACTTCTGATTAAGACGGAGGACGGCGAATGCATCGTGGCGGGCAGGACAGAGGGGCAGGTGCCCAACGGAGCAGAAGCGGGAGAAGTTTACATAACAAACAAGGCGGGTAATGCCTCAATTCTTCTAAAAAACACAGGAGAAATAATGATGAGTGGGAAGATATTAGCACAGGGAGAGATTTACATAAATGGAACGGCGCTGAATGTTTCCGAATCTTAGGGGGAGTTCTATGGAATTAAAGTTAGCAGAAGGGCGATATGTTTACAGGCAAAATTTTGGCCTTGAGAGGGTGTCGGGAGCGGAGGAGCTTAAGCAGAGAGTGCTGATGAAGCTGACGGCAAGGCGGGGGGAGTTTTTGCCTATGCCGGAGTTTGGAAGCAGGCTGCACACTCTTTCAAGGATACCGGCTTCCCGGGTGGAGAGCGAGGCAAGGCGTTTTGTAGCAGAGGCACTTTCAGGAGAAACGGGACTTTCGCTGGACGGACTTTCCTTTGTAACGGATGGCAGCGGGGTAGGGAAGCTCTTTTTTAGTTTTAGCTATAACGGAGATGAGAGCTTTAATCTTGAGAGCAGAATATGAGGTGGTATGGTGAAGCAAAGCAATATTATTTATAAGGAAATGAAGGCACAGGTGGAGCGGCAAAGCGGATTTGCGTTCAATGAGGGAGGGGATATGGCGCTGCGTCTCAGAGCGGTTGCGGCGCAGATAGAATCCCTGTGGGCGCAGCTTGATTGGACGAAGAATCAAGTGTTTCCCCAAACGGCGTCGGGAGAATTTCTTGAGCTTCATGGCTTGGCAAGAGGCATTTCAAGGGGCGCTGGTACAAGGGCAGAAGGAATACTACGCTTCGAGACCGGAGAGACAGCAGCACATAGTGTTAGCATACCTGCGGGGACTGTGTGCCTAAATAGTGGGGGGACGGAATTTCTGACAACAAGGGAGGCCATTATTTCTGCCGGGGAGAGCTTTTGTCTTGCGGATGCTCGGGCGAGAAATCCGGGGATAGAGGGAAATGCAGCGGCCGGTACTGTGTGCTATATGGCGCTTGCGCCTGCGGGCATCGCAAGATGCTTTAACCCGGAGGGTTTTTCCGGAGGCTTGGAGGCAGAGAGCGACGAAGGGCTGAGAGAACGGATTTTGAAGAGCTATGAAAGCTTGCCCAACGGCTCCAATGCTGCGTATTACGAAAGCGCAGTACTGGACGTTCCGGGAGTTGCGGCGGTTTTGGTCAAGCCCAGGAGCCGAGGAGCGGGGACGGTTGACATAATTGTGGCAGATGGCGATGGGATACCCTCGACTGAGTTTTTGGAGGGTATTTCAGCCGAGCTAAACGCGCAAAGGGAAATTTGCGTGGACATAGATGTTTTGGCACCAACTGAGCTTCCCGTAGCGGTGATGGCGGCAATTGAGCTTGAAGAGGGCTTTGAATGGGATTTGGTGCAAACGGCGGTGGAGACAGCCCTGGGGACTTATTTCGACGGAAAGCTCTTGGGCAAGAATATCTTGAGGGCCAAGCTGGGAAATATTATTTTTAATGTTCCGGGGGTTAAAAACTACACCATTTCTCAGCCAGCTGCCGACATATTGGTGGAGAGCACCCAGCTTCCGGCAGCGGGGACGATTACCATTACGAGGAGTTGAGAAATGTGAGCTATTTTGATTATTTAAGGCAGCTTTTGCAGCCTTTGGGTGTATACGACCTTGAAAATGGGATAGGAGCAGATGAGTTGAGAGCTGTGGGCCAGCAGTTGGATGAAGTGTTTTTGGCGCTGGAGGAGCTTTGTGCCGAGGCACTGCCCGCTACGGCAAAGGGCTATGGTATATCCATGAGGGAAGAGCTTTTACCCTATAGGCCGGCTTATATTACACAGGAGGATGAGCGAAAATCCATTATGGCGCTTATGCGCATTCGGCAGGGCTGCTTTACAAAGTCGCATTTGAACGACACACTGTATGGCTGCGGACTGGACGCAGAAATTGAGGAGACGGGTGTGCCTATGAAGGCGCAGGTGTCCTTCCCTAAAAATCGGGGTGTGCCAGAGGGAATGGAGAGACTTAAAAAGAGGGTGGAGCAAATTGTACCCTGTCATTTGGAAATTGAATATGCCTACCTTTTCCCGATGTGGATGGAGCTTATGGAGGCTTTTTTGCAGTGGCAGGACATGGAGTCAGGGCAAAAAAGCTGGAGAGATATTGAAGGGCACAATCCTTCAGCGGGAGCGGAGGCGGGAGAATGAGCGAGTGGACAGTGGTGACGGTGGTTGTTACTCTTGT
>CAZJYY010000121.1:0-3703 GCA_964550315.1 uncultured Oscillospiraceae bacterium
CCGACAATTTTGTCGATAAATTCGTAGCCCTTGCCGCTTTCGTTGGGTTCTACAGTGATCTTTACATGACCGTACTGACCCTTACCGCCGGACTGACGGACATAACGAGTGTCCTGCTCAACCTTCTTGGTAATGGTTTCCTTGTAGGATACCTGAGGCTTTCCGACATTTGCCTCAACCTTAAATTCACGAAGAAGTCTGTCGACTATGATTTCAAGGTGAAGCTCGCCCATACCTGCAATGATGGTTTGGCCTGTTTCCTCATCTGTGTAGCACTTAAAGGTGGGGTCCTCCTCAGCAAGCTTCTGGAGGGCAATGCCCATCTTTTCCTGACCTGCCTTTGTCTTGGGTTCGATTGCAACCCTGATAACAGGCTCAGGGAACTCCATGGATTCGAGGATTATTGGAGCCTTCTCATCGCAAAGGGTGTCACCTGTGGTGGTATTTTTAAGTCCAACCACCGCAGCAATGTCACCTGCGTAGACAGTATCGATGTCCTCGCGGTGATTTGCGTGCATCTGCAGGATTCTTCCCATACGCTCCCTGTTACCCTTTGTACTGTTGAGCACAGTTGTACCAGTGTTGATGGTACCGGAGTAAACACGGAAAAAGCTAAGACGGCCAACAAAGGGATCTGTCATAATCTTAAACGCAAGTGCAGAAAAAGGTGCATTATCAGCAGAAGGACGGCTATCCTCCGCTCCTGTTTTGGGAACGGTGCCTTTGATGTCCTCTATGTCCGTCGGAGCGGGCATATAGTCAACAATTGCGTCAAGCAGCTTCTGCACACCCTTGTTCTTATAGGATGTTCCGCACACAACCGGGATAAACTTGTTGTCCAGTGTGCCACGGCGAATCGCCTTGCGGATAAGTTCAGAGGGTATTTCCTGTTCTTCCAACGCAAGCTCCATAACCTCATCATCAAGGTCAGAAACAGCGTCGATCATCTTTGTGCGGTATTCCTCCGCAAGCTCCTTCATGTCGTCCGGAATTTCTTCCACACGCATGTCCATGCCCTTATCATCATAATAGATGTCAGCCTTCATTTCGACTAAGTCTATTATCCCGCGGAAATCGCTTTCCTTGCCGATAGGAAGCTGGATGGGAACTGCGTTACATTTCAGCCGGTCATGGATCATATCGAGGACGTGGAAAAAATCAGCACCCATAATGTCCATTTTGTTAACGTAGATCATGCGGGGAACATGGTAATGGTCAGCCTGTCTCCACACAGTCTCCGACTGCGGTTCAACGCCGCCCTTTGCGCACATAACGGTTACGCTGCCGTCAAGAACACGGAGGCTGCGCTCAACTTCAACAGTGAAGTCAACGTGGCCCGGCGTGTCGATAATGTTGATGCGGTGGTCTTTCCAAAAGCAGGTGGTGGCTGCGGAGGTAATTGTGATTCCGCGTTCCTGTTCCTGAGCCATCCAGTCCATCGTTGCGGTACCGTCATGGGTCTCACCCAGCTTGTAGTTAACACCAGTGTAGTACAGAATTCTTTCGGTAGTCGTGGTCTTACCGGCGTCGATATGAGCCATGATACCGATATTTCTGGTTTTTTCCAATGATACTTTCCTTGACATAAATAACTCCTATTACCAGCGGTAATGGGCAAACGCCTTGTTAGATTCCGCCATTTTGTGGGTGTCTTCGCGTTTTTTGACGGATGCGCCGGTGTTGTTAACAGCGTCGATAATCTCGCCTGCAAGACGTTCCTTCATTGTTTTTTCACCACGCCTGCGGGCGTAGTCTGTAAGCCAGCGCAGACCAAGGGTCTGGCGACGTTCGGGTCTGACTTCGATAGGCACCTGATAGGTGGCGCCGCCGACACGACGTGCCTTAACCTCAAGCGAAGGCATAATGTTGTTGAGTGCTTCTGTGAACACTTCCTGGGGGTTACGGTCGGTCTTTTTCTTTATGATGTCGAAAGCATCATAAACGACCTTCTGAGCAACACCCTTCTTACCGTCCAGCATAATACTGTTGACAAGCTTTGTTACCAGCACAGAATTATACATAGGATCGGGAAGAATTTCTCTTTTGGGTACGTTACCTCTTCTGGGCACTATACTTCCCTCCTTCATACAAAAATGAATCTCATAGGTACTCGAAAAGGCATTGCCTTTCCGCATATGCCTGCCGGAAGCAACATACACCCTTATATATAATGTATGTTAATGCTCCGAACAAGGCATAAGCCTTGCGCTAAAGCGCGATCTTATTTGGGTTTCTTTGCGCCGTACTTACTGCGGGCCTGCTTGCGGTTTGCAACACCCTGAGCGTCGAGAGTACCACGAATGATGTGGTAACGGACACCAGGAAGGTCCTTTACACGGCCGCCGCGGATCATGACCACAGAGTGCTCTTGAAGGTTATGGCCGATGCCGGGGATGTAGGCGATAACTTCATAGCCGTTGGTCAGACGAACACGGGCGATTTTACGCAGTGCGGAGTTCGGCTTCTTGGGGGTAGCAGTACGAACAGCGGTGCAAACGCCACGCTTCTGAGGAGCAGAAATATCTGTTTCCTTGTTCTTGATGGTGTTAAGACCGTGCTGCATTGCCGGAGAGTTGGACTTATAAGTGGGTACCTCTCTTCCCTTTCTAACGAGCTGGTTAAAAGTAGGCATTGTTTTCCTCCTTTCTTCAGTATTTATATATTTTTAACGGAATAAGCCTTGGCTATTCCGAAAAAAACTAAATCCTGCAATTTGGTCGTTTTTCTTGAAAATGCTATCCTTGGGTGTCAATTTTTGGTGAAACGGGCCATATTTGTCGCGTTAAAATTGCATACCCGTGCGAATAAGCATTGTAGCATAATGCACAACATTCGTCAAGAATTTTCTTATAAAAAACTTTTAAAACATAAGTAAAGCCGGCGAAATCTCACCGGCTTTTGCATTTTGTATCTACATTGTACCCTAAAAGAGCAAATCCGTCAAATCCTATCCGTACCTCATCTGAAGCGCCATAGCCTATTGTGTCTGTTATTTCAATATGGCATATTTATATTCAACGTCACTGTAATCGGGTGCTGCGTCTGCCCAAACCAACATATTGTTTTCAAAGGCTTCGCAGATTGTAATCAGCCTCCGGTTTTCCTCGAGAATGTTATAGTATGTGTTCTCCCGAATATTGAATACATGCAGCCGGTCGCTTGCCGTCTGCTGCCACACCATATAATCTCCGCACATTTGTACCGTATGGCGGCCCATTGTGCTTGACTCTGGGATATCCTCGTATATCTTTGTTTTATGGTCAATTATCCTCGTCCATTTGTTTAGCTCGGTATCCAGCACATAAATACAGTCCTCCATTTTTTCCCGATGGTAACGTTCAATGGCGGAAATATATTGGCCGGAGGTATTCGGAAGAGCCAGATTGTCCTGATTTTCGATTATGCCAAGCTTTCTCTCTGCAAGGTCATAGGAATATATAATGTTGTCTTTAAGCTCTAAGTCCTCCATTAAAGAGAGACTGAAAACAATTCGATCTTTGCTGACATCGCCATAGCTGTAACCCTTGTTTTCCTCATTTTGTCTTATGAGTGTAGTCAGCTCACCGGTATTGAAGTCAAACATTTTCATAGCCTTATAAACGCCTGTTTCGTCAGCTTCATATCCGCTATAAGCTAAAATATTATCGTAGCAGGACAGCACCCAGGGCGTGGGCATGAAGCTGCGTTCCTTTGGAAAAAACTC
>CAZJYY010000122.1:0-3599 GCA_964550315.1 uncultured Oscillospiraceae bacterium
TGATTTTACTTTTGAAGAAGCTGAAGGCAGCCGGTACAGATAAAAACGACCCGGCGGCAAGACAAAAATACGGCGCTATCAGCGGCGGCGTGGGAATATTGCTGAATTTGCTTTTGTTTGGTGCAAAGCTTGCGGCGGCGCTTGTTTCCGGCTCTGTTGCAGTTATTGCTGACGCTTTTAATAACCTCTCCGACGCAGGATCGTCGGTGGTGACGTTGGTGGGCTTTCGCCTTGCTGGGAAGAAGCCTGACCCGGAGCATCCCTTTGGGCACGGAAGGCTTGAATATATCACGGGTTTTATTGTTTCAATCCTTATAATACTTATGGGCTATGAGCTGGCAACAAGCTCAATTGAGGGGCTTCGAAACCCACAGGAGCTTAATATGGGGCTTCTTACGGTGGTTGTTCTTATCGGTTCAATTCTTGTGAAGCTATATATGGCGCTTTATAACACCCTTTACGCAAGGTTTTTCGACTCCACAGCCATGAAGGCAACCGCCAGAGACAGCTTAGGAGACGTTGTTGCCAGCAGTGCGGTTCTTGTTTCGCTTCTTATATCCAAGTACACAAGCCTTCAGCTTGACGCCTATGCAGGACTTTTAGTCTCCGCCTTTATTTTGTGGTCGGGCGTAAGCTCTGCAAAGGAAACCCTCCAGCCGCTTTTGGGGCTGCCGCCTAAAAAGGAGTTTGTGGAGGAAATTGAAAATGTAGTAAAGTCCCAGCCCCAGATAATCGGGATGCACGACCTTGTTGTGCACGATTACGGCCCCGGGCGGGTGATGATCTCCCTTCATGCCGAGGTTCCGGCAGAGGTCGATGTATTCAAGGCACACTGCATTGTGGACGATTTGGAGGTTCAGCTTGAGGAAAAGCTGGGCTGCGAGGCGGTCGTACACTATGACCCTGTGGATATGGAGGACGGCGAGCTTAAACGACTTAAGGCGGTGGTTTCGGAGGTTGTGAAGGGCGTGGATGAGCGGCTTTCAATGCATGATTTTCGCTATGTTCGGGGAGATACCCACACAAATCTTGTCTTTGACGTGGTGGTGCCCTATGATGTGCCAATGAAAGAATCTATGGTAAAAAAGCTTATCTGCCAAGGTGTTGCGGAGAGGCTGCCAGACCATATCTGCGTTATAAAATGCGATAAATCAAGGGTTTACTAAAAAAAGCTTCCGAGGTTAAATTAACCTCGGAAGCTTTTTTAATATTCATTTGGCGAGACTGCGGTCTAAAAGAACTGCACCGTCTGCCCGTGGACTTTTGAAATTACGGCTTCAACATGGGGAAAACCGTCCTTCAGCATTTGTGCCAAAACGGGAACAACCACATTTTCTGTACAGAAGTGGTCGGCATCAATTAAGTTCAAACCCAGCTCCTTAGCCTCAAGAAATTGATGATATTTTACATCGGCTGTCACCAGAGTGTCGCAGCCTAAAACCGCTGCCCGGGAAATAAGATCACCGCCGGAGCCGCCGCATAAAGCAAGCTTATAAACCGGCTTTTTTGCGTCGTGATAGCGAAGACCGCCGGTTTTAAGGGCGCTTTTCAAAAAGCTAAGATAGTCCGACATAGAGGTGGGAATGTTAAGATAACCAATGCGACCCATGCCATAGGCCCTTCCGTCTGACGTGAGCAGCGTATCCTCAAGCCGGCCACAGACAGAAACTCCGATTGCATTTGCAAGGGCATCGTTAACGCCGCCGTCCACGTTGTCAAGATTGGTGTGCTGACACAGGGCGGAAATCCCGTTTTGAAGAAGCTTTACTATTTTTTGACCGGTGGGACTTTGGTCGTTTACGGTTTTGAGGTCAAAAAACAAGGGATGGTGGGATAGAATAAGCTGAGCCCCCTCCCGTATGGCTTCATCTACCACCTCGTCGGTGATATCCAGCGCAATCAGTGCCTTATTAACCTTTGCCTGTGAGGTTCCCACAAGAAGCCCCACATTGTCAAAATCCATTTTCATCTCGTTGGGTACGAGGGAAGCAAAATAATCTACAATCTCATGAACCTTAGTCATGGCAACCTCCGCTTTTCATTTCAAGAAATTCTTTTAGCACTTTTTTGTACCGCAGGAGCCGCTTTTCATCCTCAGTCCGGCTTGAGCTTTCCATTCCCGCAATGGCCTTTTCCGCTTTAAAAATAAGCTCATCCAGGCGCTTTTTAAAAAGAGGGTCGTTTTCTATAAGCTTCCGACGGCCAATAAAAAGCTCAGCAGGGGACAGGGGAGCGTCAACCCCGCCTGTAACCAAAAGAATTTCATAAAGCCTACCGTCCTCAACAAGCTTTTCTGAAATGATTTTATAGTTGTTGTTAATAAGCCACCTGCGCAGCTCGTCGCTCTTGGTCATGGGCTGCAAGACCAGGGTGCGATCCGGTTGGGAGGTCCAAAGGGCGAAGGAGAGAATGTCGGCAATCGTCTCACCGCCCATGCCGGCAATGACCACTGTGTGCAGCCCGCGGTCGCAAATGCCCTTCAGTCCATCGCATAGCTTAAAGTCGATACTGTCCACAAGACCGTGCTCTATGGCGGCATCAATGGCGCTGCCCAAGGGCTCAGGATTTATGTCCGAAGCGACTATTTTGTCCGTATAACCGTTTTGACGCAGCCATACCGGGATGTATCCGTGGTCCGTGCCCACGTCTGCAACACCGCCGCAGGGCGGTATTAGCCTTGCTATTGCCTCAAGGCGCTTTGATAGCTTTATGTTAGCCAAAGAAGTGTCCTCCGAAAAGAAAAAGCCGTCTCAAAGGACGGAGCGATTGAGACGGCTTTTGCGTTATTTATCAAGGTTTGCCTTCCGCTGAGCTTCCTGCTGCTCCAGAAATGCATTGATTTGCGTGATGAAATCCTCAACATCGAAGCCGTGAGCCGCACAGGCTTGTTCAATGGTTTCGTCCGTTGCCAAAACGCAGCTTAAGCAGTGCATTCCGATGGCGTTGAAGAAAGGGGTTGTCTGGGGTGCGTTTTCCAAAACTTCCATAAGAAGTGAATCAGGTCTTACAACGTACATAAAAAATACCTCCAGTATTTCTGACTTAAAATATTATAACCATTTACTTCGAAAAATGCAAGATGCAAGTGATTTTTAGTTTTTAAAGGCGACAAAGCAGGCAGTATGGTATCCGGCTTTACAAGATAATTCATACATTATATGGGAGCAAAGAAATAAAAAGAAACCTGACAGAAAAATTCTGTCAGGTTGTATAATAGAGTAGCTATATATGCCGTAGTATACACCCATAAACGTGAATTTGCTTGCAGCATTATTGTGAGCTTATTTCTTATCATTGTCCCTCATGAATAAACCTATACTTGAGATGATCAGTCCGGCAATACCGCCGCCAAACGCAATTATATTATTTGTGGATAGTGCGATTGACGCTAAAATGACAGAAATTCCAAATAACATAATTTTCTTGTCCATCTTTAAATTCTCCTTCAAATCCCGATTTATCGTTCTGTATAAATAATCCATATTCAATATACCATACCACTGAACAAAAGAAAAGCACCTGATTTCTAAATGAATCAGGTGCTTTTTTGGAGGCGCCACCCGGATTTGAACCGGGGAGTCAGGGATTTGCAGTCCCTT
>CAZJYY010000123.1:0-3553 GCA_964550315.1 uncultured Oscillospiraceae bacterium
ACATGCTTTGGATGTATGCCTGCGGGCAGATACTTATCATGGGCAACGCCTACAATGTGGTTTTAAGGCGGCATAAGGCGGCAAAAAAAGCGGGGGTAAACGCCTGTAAGGCTACAATTAAAGAGGAAGATTAAAAATACTCCGTGGAGCTAATGGCTTGGGTAATTATAATATCAAATCGGTCCGCACTGTAGGCGACGGCACATGCCATATATAGTATGATGCAATCATACAAAAAACTGGTCTGGAACATAGACCATCTAAAAAAGACAAGTTGTAAGCTGTAGGGGTGTTATATGCAGATTTCAAGTAGATTCACCATTGCTGTTCATGTTCTCATTTGTATTGAAACATTTAAGAATGATAGAAAAGTGACCAGTGAATTCCTCGCATCAAGCGTAAATGTAAATCCGGTTGTTATAAGAAGATTGTTACAGCAGCTAAAAACTGCTGGAATTGTAAATGTCGCGCGGGGCACAGGCGGGGCCGAAATAACAAAGCCACTCACCGATATCACATTGCTTGATATCTATAATGCTGTGGAGTGCGTGGAGGACGGAAGCCTGTTTCATTTTCATGAGAATCCAAATCACCTTTGCCCTGTTGGAAGAAATATTCATAATATTATGGATTCAAGACTCGATAAGATACAGCAGGCAATGGAAAAGGAAATGAAGTCCGTTACAATAGCAGATATTATGGGAGAAACTATAAAGATAATATCAGAAGAGTAGAATGATTCGATTCTAATCCAAAATGATAAAATTAGAGTAATTCTGTTGTAACTATTGACATTACAACGGACGGGCGATATAATGTTGTTGTAACAGTAAATGTTGCAACGACATTATTATTTTGGAGGTCAAGCAATGAGTAATTTTGACAAAGTAAGTGTGGCACAGGAAGCAAGAACGGAGCTTCATGACAAGCTTTGCTTAAGCGGAGCGGAAGTTAGCATCAATAATCTTCCGGCAGGGGCAAGTGTGCCATTTGTACATTCACATAAGATTAACGAAGAAATATATGTAATACTTGCCGGAAAGGGCAAGGCTGTGATTGATGGAGAAATGGTAGAGCTTGCAGCAGGAGACTGGATACGTATTGCACCGGCGGCAAAGCGCCGCTTCTTTGCGGCAGAGGATGCGGCAATAAGCTTTGCTTGCATACAGGTTAAGGCGGGATCGCTGGAAGGATATACCCAGGACGATGCAGTTGTAGAAGCATAAATATATAGTTTGAAGAAATAGCTTCCCGTTTATTGGGACGATTATAAATGAGAAACAAAATTAGGGCATCACCGCACTGACAAACGGTGATGCCCTAAAAACATCATTATTGGTGTAGTCCATAATGAGTGCTGGGGTGCTTTTTTATAGTTTGCCCTCAGACTTGAAATAGTCCTGCACGGCGACGCACACGGCTTGGGTGAAATCCTGCATGGGGACGGAAGAATCATAGGCAAGGGGCCTTCCCACTCGTATTTCGTGGGCTTTCCAGTCTACAAAGACAGGGTAAAAATCAATGCACTTTTTTGTGCGGCCGTAGTAGAGCTTGCCAAGAGAAATGAAGCCGTCAAATATGTCTTCCTTGTACTTTCCATAGCCGTCGGGATGCTCGGGGAAAAGAAGAATGTGCTTTCCGTCGTTTAGGTATTTTACGCTGGTGCGCAGCGTTGCCATGGCGCCGGTATCATGATGAACACCGATGGAGTCGCTGCCCCGGAGTATCGGAGGGATAAGCCCGGCGTAAAAATAGGCTGCGGTATAGTTGAAAATGGGTGCATACCACTTTTCAGGATCCCACCAATAGTCGTGGCGGACATATTCGGGCATATTTTTTGCTGACAGCACCTCCGCATTTATCCAGGGACGGGTATCGTCACGCAGGTCAAAGTAAGCACACATGGCAATGGGGCCATAGGCTCGGTCATGATTGCATACGAAGATGGATGGGGTGCCACGGAAGGGCTCAGACCATGTGGTTTTCATGGAAGGTGTGAAAAGACGAACAGCGCCGCGAACGAACTTATAAAGGCTGGAAAAGCTATGGTCATTCTCCTGTGGCGTAATGGACTGCATGGATATTTTAAACTGATGGGAGAAAAGAATGACAGTGAATACCACGGATATAAAATCAGCTATGGGTTCTGCCAAGAAAACGGCGGTCGTCTTATCGACACCCAAGGGAAGGGCCGGCATAATGTAGATAAGTGGGATGAGAAGAACGATTTTTCGTACAATAGCCACGACAAGGGAGCTTTTTGCGTTGCCTAAGGAGACGAAGCTTTGCTGACATGCCATCTGTGCGCCGAAAACGCCGGAGGCAAGCATGTATATTTTAAGGGCGGGAATTGCAAAGCTGACAAGTGCGGGAGTGTCATTAAAAATCTTTATGAAGGCCTGTGGGAAGCTTTGAACGGCAAGCCACATGAGATTGGAATAGCAAAGGCAGCTTATAAGAAGTATTCTTACTGTGCTGCGGACTCTTTCAGCGTTTTTGGCACCAAAGTTATAACTGATGATGGGCTGAGCCCCCTGTCCAAGACCCATAAGCGGAAGCATGGAGGCTTGCATGACACTGATAAGAATGGTCATTGAGCCAACGGCAACGTCCCCGCCGTATTTATAGAGGGAGGCGTTAAAGCAGATTGCCAAAAGGCTTTCAGTAAACTGCATTATGAACACGCCAAGGCCTAAAGCAAGACAGGGAAGAAAAATTTGGGGGTCCAGACGCAGGTATTTAAGCTTAATACGGATAGTGGTCTTTTTTCCTGAGAGGAAAAGAAGAATCCAAACCATGGACACACCTTGTGAAATTATGGTAGCAAGTGCAGCGCCGCGAACACCCATGTCAAAAACAAATATGAAGACGGGATCAAGGATAATGTTAAGGGTGGCTCCGATAAGAACGGTCATCATACTGGTTTTTGCAAAGCCCTGTGCGGTAATATAGGGATTCAGTCCCAAGGTGAGCTGCACAAAAATTGTTCCCATAGAGTAGATGAGAATGTATTCCAAAGCGTAGCCAATGGTGTTTTCACTGGCTCCGAAAAGCATCAGCATGTCACGGGAGAAGAATTGGAAAATAAGGGTTAGCACAATGGAGAATATTATAAGGATGGTGACACTATTGCCCAGAGTATGTTCGGCGCTATCCTTGTTCCCCTTGCCAAGGAAGATTGAAGCACGGGGAGCGCCGCCTGTGCCGATAAGGGCGGCAAAGGCAGAAATTATCATTAAAAGAGGCAGACACACGCCCACGCCGGTAAGGGCGAGATCTCCAATGCCTTCCATATGACCTATGTACATGCGGTCAACAACGTTATATAGAAGGTTTATTATCTGGGCTGTTATTGCAGGCATTGAAAGACGAAAAAGCAGCTTCCCGATTCTTTCAGTGCCCAATTGGGCGGTTTGTTTTTGAATGGACTCACTCATCCCATTGCCCCCTTTTCTTTCATATTGCAAAAAGTCCACCCTTTCAGGTGGACTTTCTTTCTGTAGCACCCGGTCGGAATAGATGGATTATCGTATTAAGTGAAATTTGCAGGGAA
>CAZJYY010000124.1:0-3397 GCA_964550315.1 uncultured Oscillospiraceae bacterium
AAAGCGGTATCCTTATGCACATAAGCTCCCTTCCCTCGCCCTACGGTATAGGAAGCCTGGGACAAAAGGCCTATGATTTTGCAGATTTTCTTCACCATTCCGGTCAGCGTCTTTGGCAGCTTCTGCCCCTTTCACCCACCGGCTACGGCGATTCACCCTATCAGTCCTTTTCCTCCTTTGCCGGAAATCCATATTTTATCGACCTTGATACTCTTTCGGATTGGGGGCTATTGTCCCCCGCCGATTACAAATTTGAAGCTTGGGGCGACGATCCACTGCGGGTGGATTACGGGCTTCTATACAAAAAGCGCTTCCCCGTTCTTAACAAGGCCTGCGACAGGCTTTTGTCCCACTGTGACGACGCTTTTGAGCTTTTTTGTCGACAAAACGCTTTCTGGCTTGAGGATTATGCCCTTTTCATGGCTTTAAAGGATGCGAATGGCGGGGTACATTGGAATGAGTGGCCGCTCCCCCTGCGTGCCCGCAATGAAAAAGCCATTGAGGAGGCCAAATACGCCCTTTCCTCTGATATCGCCCGAAATAAGGCTCTGCAATTTCTGTTTTTCAAGCAGTGGAATGCCCTTCACGACTATTGCCGAGGCAAGGGTATCCAGCTTATCGGCGACATCCCCATCTATGCCGCCCCCGATTCGGCAGATGTGTGGGCATCGCCGGACTGCTTCATGCTGGATGAAAGCTTCAAACCCATTGAAGTGTCGGGCTGCCCGCCGGACTTCTTCACGGCTGACGGTCAGCTTTGGGGCAATCCCGTTTATAACTGGGAACATCTTCGTTCCACGGACTATTCTTGGTGGATTCGCCGTATCGCTCATCAATTTGAAATTTACGACATTCTTAGAATTGACCACTTCAGGGGCTTTGACGAGTATTACGCCATCCCCTACGGCGAAAAAACCGCAAGATACGGTCAATGGCGCAAGGGCCCGGAAATTGAGCTTTTTAACGCACTTGAGCGCTCCATTGGCCGTCGAAAGTACATTGCCGAGGACTTGGGTTTTATTACTGACGGCGTGCGAAGGCTTCTTTGCGAAAGCGGCTTTCCCGGCATGAAGGTGCTTCAATTTGCCTTTGAGGGCGATGGGGACAGCGATTATCTTCCCCACAACTACGATAAAAATTGCGTTGCCTATACCGGCACTCATGATAACGACACTATTTTGGGCTGGTACGACAGTATCCCCCCTGCTGAGCGGGAAAAAGCCCTGCTTTATCTTCGTGCATCAGGAAAGAAGGACATTGTCAGCGCAATGCTCTGCGCCCTTTGGGGCAGCACTGCGGACACTGTGATAGCCGTAATGCAGGATTTGCTGGGTCTTGGCAGCGAGGGGCGCATGAACACACCCGGCAGCCTTGGGGGCAACTGGCAATGGCGCATGCCGCCCGATTCACCCCTTGACAGCATAGCACTAAAGCTTTTTTCAATGACAAAGCTTTACGGCAGATGATAATAATAAGCTCGAGGATACGACCTTCGCCGTATCCTCGAGCTTATTATTTACTCTGAAATTCGTGGGGCAGCGCTATCTTGGCGTATCGTCAATGGTAATTTCTACAAAATACGGTGAAAGCGCTTTTTCCACCTCCGCTGCCCTGTTTTTGAGCCCGGTAAGCTGCGCCGCCGGTACCTGAACCAAAGCGCCCTCGCCCCTTACTCTGACACGAAGGTCTGAAAACCCCATTTCATGCAGCGCCTTTTCGGACAGCTCCACCTTTTTTAGTCCTTGCGCAGTAAGCGCTGTTCCCACGGGAAATCTTGTTGCAAGACAGGCGTAAGCGGGCTTGTCCCATGTGAAAAGTCCCGCCTTTTTTGAAAGCTCCCTGACCGCATTTTTTGTAAGCCCGCATGCTCTAAGCGGCGAGCCAACGGAAAGCTCCCTAAGTGCCCGCATTCCCGGTCGGTCGGCCTCTGAGTCCGACGCATTTGTGCCATCCAAAACAAGGCTAAAACCATCGTCGGCCGCTTTTTTGCAAATAAGTCCGAAAAGCTCTTTTTTGCAGTAATAGCAGCGGTCTTGCGGATTCCCCGCAATAGCTGCGTTCGTCAGCGTGTCATGCTCTATTACCGTAAGCGGAGCCTTCAGCTCTGTGGCAAGCTTCAAAGCATCCTTAAGCTCAAACTCCGGCTGGAACGGGGTTTTTACATAATATGCCCTGCATTTTTGCCCGTAGCGGCAGGCCGCCCACAAAAGCAGTGCTGAATCACAGCCGCCGGAAAAGGCTATTGCAATCTCGGGATTGTTTTCAAAATATTCTTTAAGCGTCATTTTAATCTCTCTTTTTAAATAATTGCTTCACGATGTTATAGATAATATTATACAGCATTTTTTCGTCCGCCGCAATCGCTGTACATGCCTGTATTTTCCTTTGCGGCAAATGCACACTACATTTTTATTGATAATGCCGAGATAAATTGGTATATTTAAAGAAGCGGTAATAGACTTGCCGAAATACGACGGATATACGTTTTTATGGAGGAAGATATGAACACTCTTAAACCCATAGATATAAATTCTTTTGGCTGCAAGCCCTTTAAGATGATAGGCAAGGACTGGATGCTTATCACAGCAGAAAATGAGGGAAAGGTAAACACCATGACCGCCTCCTGGGGAGGTCTTGGGGTAATTTGGCGGCGAAATGTTGCCTACATCTTTGTGCGGAAAAGCAGATACACCAAGGAGTTTATTGATAACTCCGACACCTTTTCACTCAGCTTCTTTGATGATGAAAAGTACCGCAAAACTCTTTCCTATTTAGGCACGGTTTCCGGCAGAAGTGAGGACAAAATCGCAAAATCTGCCCTCAGCGTAGCGCATCACGGCGACACGCCTTATTTTGCCGAGGCCGCCACGGTGCTCATCTGCAGAAAGCTTAGCCGCCACCCATTGTCACCTGACGGCTTCCTTTTGGGAGATATAGACGAGATAAACTATAAAGATCACGACTATCACGATATGTATATCGGTGAAATAACCGCCATCCTTCAAAAATAAAGAAAGCGGCGCCCAAGGGCGCCGCTTTCTTTACGCCGGACATTGTCTGCCCGTGTGGTCGATGGTATACTCCCCGTCCAAAAGAATCTCAGAAATTGGAACTATGGTATAGCCGTCGGCAATAAGCCCTTCTATGATTCCCGGAAGCGCCTCCGGAGTGTGCTTCGCTGCATTATGGAAAAGAACAATGGAACCCGCTCCCACCTTTCCGAGGACACGGCGGGTGATTTCATCGGCTCCTAATTCCTTCCAGTCAAGGGAATCCACGTCCCATTGTATTGTATGTATCCCCATGCCGTTTATGGTTTTGATGACATGATCGTCATATTCTCCATAGGGACAGCGGAAAAGCTTTGGCGTAACCCCCGTCACCGCTGCGATCTTTT
>CAZJYY010000125.1:0-3278 GCA_964550315.1 uncultured Oscillospiraceae bacterium
GACTTTTGTTCGGCGTGCTTCTCATACTTGAAAAGCAGTTTATCCTCAAATGGCTCAAAAATGCTGGAGCCCTTGTAAGCCACATTTATGTGATGCTCATAGTAATATTGAGCTTTGTCATTTTCAATGCAGACAGCCTTTCACAGGTAATTGGTGATTTCAAGGGGCTTTTCGGCTTCGGCAGCGTACCTGTGTGGAGCTTTGAAACAGGTTATTATCTAAGAAGCTATGGAGTTTTGTTTGCAGTTGCCATTATTGGCTCCACACCGCTTATGAAAAAGCTGTGGAAGCGCTTTTCGGAAACACGCTTCGGGCGCAGTGCAGCTCTTGTTATTGAGCCTGCAGCCGTGGTCATCCTTCTTGTGGTGGTAACGGCATATCTTGTGGACGGAAGCTTTAACCCGTTTTTATACTTTAGATTTTAGGAGGTGACCGTGGTGGAAAAATTCAGAAAGATTGCGGTCATTGCCGTCTTTGCCCTTGTGATTTTCGGCCTTGCCATTGCCCATGCCTTTGTTCCGGACAAGGAGCTTTCCACCGCTGAAAGGAGGAAGCTTTCAAAGCCGCCTCAGCTTACGGCAGAAGGCGTTTTCAACGGAAAGTATTTCTCAAGCTTGGAGAGCTATCTTCTTGACCAATTCCCACTGAGGGACGGCTTTCGCAGTGTAAAAGCGGTTGCAAACTATGATGTTTTCGGTATTAGGGACAATAACGATGTCTACCTTGTGGGCGACAGCATCATGCGCCTTGAATACCCCCTTCGGGAAAATCAAATTAAAATTGCCATAGACAAAATTGAAGGCATAATTAACTCGCATCCTGAGCTTGGCAAGGCATATTTCTCTATCATTCCCGACAAGAACTATTTCATGGCCTTGAAAAACGGCTATCCTTCCATGGACTATGAAAAGCTTTTTGGGCTTATGGAGGAGGGCGTTGTCTCTGCTGAGTATATAAATATTGTAAATGAGCTTAGCCTGGATAATTATTATCGCACGGACAGCCATTGGCGGCAGGAGAGCATTCTTCCTGTGGTGCAAAGGCTGTGCGAGGCCATGGGTGTACCCGCAGGGGAGCTTTCGGACTATGAGCAGCATGAGCTTTCGCCCTTTTACGGGGTGTATGCCGGACAGGCTGCCGTACCCGTAAAGCCGGAGAGCATAGTTTACCTAACAAGCGACGCAACGGAAAATGCACTTGTGCAAAGCGTGGAGCATCAAGAACCAATGGACGTTTATACGCTTTCGGATTTTGAGGGTATGGATCCCTATGATATTTACCTGTCGGGAGCCGAGGCGGTTATAACCATTGAAAATCCCAGCGCAAAAACCGATAAAGAGCTTATCATTTTCAGGGACAGCTTTGGCAGCAGCATTTCGCCGCTTTTCATTGACAGCTATGCCAAGATTACGCTTATAGATCTTCGCTATATTAGCTCCGCCCTTATTGACGACTATGTAAGCTTTGAAAATGCCGATGTGCTGTTTCTTTACAGCACCATGCTTCTCAACTCGGCAGGAATACTCAAGTAATTTAAAAGCATAAATCAAAACCTCGAGGATGCCTTTGTACCCTCGGGGTTTTTGCCTGCCATGAAAAAATAGGACAAGAGTTTTGAAGTAGAAAACCGAAAAACTGTATTGCAGTAAGAGAACCTAAGAAAGGGTGAGCACATAAGATGAAGTGGACTACCGAAAAGAATAATTATGTTCAAATTGGAGGAATCTTAATGGCTAAGTTTACTAACCAAGCGCAGCTATCATATAACGGCATAGTTACAAATTCCAATACCGTAAATGGCGAAGTTCTTGAGGTGATTACTGCCACAAAAACCGCAGTTATGAACGATTATGTCAGAGGGGACGATGTAACCTATGTCATAAGTATCGCAAATACCAGCGGCACTGCTTTTACAGGTCTCACAGTAACAGATGACCTTGGTAAATACACCTTGGGCGCATTAACACTTTATCCCTTGGAATATGTTTCAGGCTCAATCCGCTATTACCAAAACGGTGTGTTGCAGGCAGCACCCACCGTTGCAGCCGGGCCGCCGCTGGCAATAAGCGGCATCACCGTTCCGGCATATGGAAACGCCATGCTGATTTATGAGGCGCAGACCAATGAGTTTGCACCACTTGGTGTGGGCGACGCGATAAATAACGAGGCAATTATAAGCGGCGGAGGACTATCCACGCCGGTAAGTGCAAAGGAAACAATTACAACCGAGGAAATTCCGGATTTGGCAATAACAAAATGCTTGAGTCCGAATCCGATCGTGGAAAACGGCACACTGACCTATACCTTCACCATCGAAAACTTCGGCAATACTGCTGCGTCTGCGGCGGACAATGTAAAGGTTACCGATACCTTTAATCCGGCAATAACCAGCATAAGCGTAAAATTCAACGGGGCTTCCTGGTCTGATCCCACAGAGTATTCATATGTAGAGGCAACCGGTGTGTTTTCCACAGTTGCAGGAAAAATCACCGTTCCGCCCGCAACCTTTACACGCACAGCGAGCGGTGCGGTCATTGTAACTCCAGGTGTAAGCACGCTCATCGTAACCGGCACGGTATAATTTGCATCCACAAAGAGAAAATAAAGAAAGTATAAAAGAGTAAGCAAGATACAGTGCCCCTAATGCAAAAGAAATTTGCCCTTCTTCCCGCCCATGAAGAAGAAAGCTGAACAAAAGACCCCCGAAAGCACAGAAAAAAAGCGCTTTCGGGGGTGAATTTTTGCCGTCCCAGGGAGGGAATATGCTCGGGAAACAGGGGACAAGCCCCGGGGGTTAGTAAGTAAGCAGGACAGCTTTTGCCGCCAGCACATAAAATGTATGGGGTGAGAACATGAAAACCAACACCGGTCTTGTGGAATATTGCCGAGCCCAATTGGGGCGTCCATATTGGATGGGTACCTTTGGGCAGATATCCACAGACAATCTTTATTATTATAATAAAAGTCGGCTGCCGGAATATTACACGGCAACCGATTTTATGGAGCAGCTGGGCCTTAGAGTCCACGACTGCATAGGGCTTATTAAGGGCTATTTGTGGAGCGCAACGCCCGAAAGCGCACCGAAATACTGCTCCCCGCCCTGTAAAATAGACCACAGCGCAGATGACATGCTGACTGCCTGCAAGGAACAGGGGACAATTGACAGCATACCGGATGTGCCGGGTGTGCTCGTGTTTTACAAAGGACATGTGGGCGTATACGTGGGTACAGGGGAAGTTATAGAAGCCAGAGGGCACAGGTATGGCGTGGTGCAGACA
>CAZJYY010000126.1:0-2971 GCA_964550315.1 uncultured Oscillospiraceae bacterium
CAGCTTTCGGCGGACAACATCAGCATTGACCAGACCTATTCCCGAATTTTAAAGGAAACGGACAATGAGAATGTAAAAAGCTTCCTTGCAGAGAACATGAAGAAAGCGCAGTGGTTGCGTGACAGCATCCGTCAGCGCTGCGAAACTCTTATGGACTGCACAGCCCAGCTTTTAAACTCTCAGCGTGGCTTTTTCGAATACGGTCCGGAAGCGCTGCTACCCTATAGCAGGCGTGAAATGGCAGAGCAGCTCGGAAGAAGCGAATCCACCATAAGCCGGGCGCTTAAGGACAAATATATTGAGTGCGACTGGGGAATGTTCACTGCGGACTATTTCTTCCCCAAACAGACGGTTACCAAGTCCCCCCTGATGACTAAAGTTACTTTGGAGAGTGCAATTCAGGATATTATCTCCTCCGAGGACAGCCAGAATCCCATGAGCGATGAGATAATTGTTGAAAAATTGAAGAAAACGGGTATTGACGTAAGCCGCCGTACCGTGGCAAAATATCGAGACAAGCTGGGGATTCCGGCATCGTCACGAAGAAAAACCTTTGCTTAAAAGACCGACCTTGCAAATTTGCAAAGCCGGTCTTTTTTGATTATATAAGGTGATTTTAAGCAAAGAAAAACGCTTATTTTATAAGATTTTTAACAATGTGAGAGCTAATCAGCATTCCGGCACTTGCGGGTACCCAAACAAGACTGCCGGGGATACTGCGCCGTCCCGGTGGGGGCTCTCCGCCGCCCTGAGGCTTCATGGCAGGCTCGGGACTCCATACAACGGGAAGCGTACTGATGCCTCTGCTGCGAAGCTCCTTGCGCATTACCCGTGCGAAGGGGCAGCCCATGGTTTGGGAAATATCGGATATGCGAAGGGCTTCGGCATCCATTTTGTTACCGGTGCCAAGGGAGGAGATAATGGGTATTTTCCTTGAAAGCGCCGTTTCGATAAGATCCAGCTTACAGGACACAAGATCAATGCAGTCCGCAATATAGTCGAACTTTTCGGTGAAAAAACGCTCCCTGCTGCCTTCCTCATAACGGGCGCAGACGGGGATGACCGTGAGCTGTGGGTTAATATCCAAAAGACGGCGGGCCATAACCTCCGCCTTGGGGAGGAAAAGGGCAGATACCGTGGCGCAAAGCTGCCGGTTCAAATTGCTTTCGCTTACCGTGTCCTCGTCCACAAGGGTGAGCTTTCCCACACCGCATCGGCACAGAGCTTCGGCACACCAGCTCCCCACGCCGCCAAGACCAAAAACAGCCACATGGCTTTGAGCAAGCTTTTCCATGGCCTCGCTGCCTAAAAGCATTTCCGCCCGCAAAAATTGTTCTGACATGGTATTCTCCGTTTAATAAGGCCGCAGCCGGGGACATACTCCCTGCTGCGGCCCGTGTTGATTTTGAAATTACTTTACAAGCTTTGCTGTAAAGCCAAGGGTTTCGGTGTAGTTTTCAGCGATGGAATCAAACCATTTGCTGTAGTCGGCGTTGCGAATATCGTCCTTAACCATAACGGTGCGATAGTCGTTGCCGTCGTCACCGACAAAGAAGATAACGTGGTATCCGCAGTAGTTGCCCTCGTTGAAAACAATTCCGGTGTCACCGGGCTTCCTCTCGGAATCAAAGCACCAATCGTTGAATTCGGTGACCATCTGTCCCTTATAGACGCCTTCATAAAGGCCGCCCTTTTCGTTGGAGCCGGGGTCCTCGGAAAGCTCATTTGCAAGCTCTGCAAAGCTGTCCTCAGTTGCGTCGCCATCCTCCCAGCGGGCAAGAATGTCCTCAGCCTTTTTAAGGGCCGCTTCCTTTGCCTCATCGGTGTAGACCTTGGGGGTGTTTGCGGCAATCTCTTCCTCGGTCTGCTCTTCGGCTTCCACATTTATAAGGATGTGGCGAACGCTGAGAGTGGGATAGTTGTTATCCTCAAAAGCGAGCCAGTAAACTGCGTAGTATCCGGACTCGCCTTCAATAACGGTCATGTCGCCGGCCTTGCGGGAGCTGTCGGTTACCCAGTCCTTATAAACGGTGTTTATGGCAGCCGTTGCCTGGTTGGTTACGGAGGGGGCAGTTCCGGAAACAGCAGTGACCTTGGCAATGAAATCGTCCTGAGAGTCGGTGTCGTCAATGACGGAGTCCGCCTTTTCCTTGGCGTCCTTCATGGCGGTTTCCGCATCAATACCGGCTTCGGTATCCTCTTTGCCTTCGGCAAAATAGCTTACGAAGCTATATTTGTCGTAGTTGTCCTTGTTTTCGTTATAATATGCAAGAAGGTCAGCGTCAGTGTAAGTGTAGGAGTCGGTTACCTGAGTGCGGTAAGCGTTGGCAACGTATACCTTTTCCATTATGCCGGCAACCAGGTCATAGTTAACACCCTTGCCGTAGCCAGAGGCCAAAAAGGCATCCACATTGGGGAAGTTGTTTGTTTGTGCCAGGGTTTCAAGAGAAGCAAGCTCCTCATCCATGGCGGTGCGGTCCTCTTCACTAAGCTCGAAGCCTGCCTTGCCAGCTTCTTCATAAAGGATGGTAATTTCCTTCATTTGGGCAACCGCCATCTCTCTGAAGAAATCTGCCCAAGTTTGATCCTCGGTATATTTCTGGCTGGAGAGGGGCTTTGTGGTGTCAGGTCCGAAATACTGACCATAGGTCTGCATAAAGTTGCTGTAAGACGACCTGTAGAAGAAGCTCAGCTCGGAGGCATTATAGGTGGTGTCTCCAATTTTAACTGCGTCAAAATTATGATAAAACAGATTGGAGGAAAACAAAACCAGCACAACAACAAGAAGTGCTGCTACGATGGAAACCACCGTAATCGTAATTTTGTGCTTCTTTTCCTTTTGAAAAGCCTCTTTTCGCGCGACTTGATGCTTTTCAACACCCTCCTCACGCTGTTGGCGGCGAATTTCCTTTTGCTTTGATCCACTCATATCAGAATCATTCCTTTGTCATATGTATTATGGTGTTCGTGA
>CAZJYY010000127.1:0-2834 GCA_964550315.1 uncultured Oscillospiraceae bacterium
AAAGAGCGTGACATTCCAACTGCAGTAATATGCGGAAACGATAATATGGCCATGGGTGCAATAGAAGCGGTAAGCGACATGGGATATTCAGTGCCCGGCGATATGTCCGTTATCGGTATTGACAACAGCGTTGTTTCAACGGTTGCACGCCCCTATCTGACCACCGTTGATATGCCCCTTAGCTTAGTAGCCGAAAAGGCAATAAAAGAATTAATATGCAAAATTGATGACAGGGAACACGAAATACTTACAAGTATTTTCCAACCTGTTTTAATTGAAAGGGAAACCGTCGGTTCCCCAAGCAATTCCCAATTTTCAGGTTTGCAATTAATATAATTATATAAATAGGAGTCAAAAATGAGCGTAAGAATTATCAATTGCCCCGATACCGTACTAAAGGAGGTAAATGCAGCACCTGTACAGCTTGAGGACAAGGTGTTTGTTGAGAGAAAGGAAGCCCTGGATAAGTGCATAAGAGAAAAGGGCTTGGATTTCGCTATTTTATACGGCGATAGAGAGCATTTTGCAAATATTGAGTATTTCACCAAATATGACTGCAGATTTGAAGAGGGCTTGTTCATAGAAAGCAGCGATGGGAAGAGCTGGCTCGTGGTAGGTAACGAAGGCGGCTCATACAGCGACATAGTGCCCTTTGACAAAAAAACACTTTATTACGGAAACTTCAGTCTTCAGGGACAGCCCCACAATCCGCCCAAGACCATGAGCGGCATTTTCAGAGAAGTGGGTATAAGCGAGCAAAGCAAGGTTGGCCTCGTCGGCTATAAGTACCATAGCGACGGTATGGAGGAGGATCTTTTACCCGGCTTTGACGTTCCTTACTACATAGTGAAGTCGTTAGAAAAGGTTTGCGGAGAGAACAACATTTCAAACTTTACAAGCCGACTTACCTCACTGCCACAGGGCATTAGAATGACGATACGCAATGCCAATGAAATTGCTTTTATCGAGTATCAGTCCGTAAGCGCAGCAAACGTAATGAAAAGAATGATTGCAGGGCTTGAGGAGAACATAAGCGAGCTTGAAGTTTCAAGACGCGGCGGTGCTGATTTAAGACCATCCTGCGCCTTTGCAAACGTTCTTGCAGGAGAGAAATCAGTTTTTCTCGGACTGAAAAGCCCCGACGACTTCTCTGTGGTTAAGGCAGGCGCACCTATGACGATGTCCTACTCTACCAGAGGTTCAATGTGCGCAAGATCCGGTATGGCAATTTACGACGAGAGCCAGCTTTCTGCCGAGCAGAATGAAAGATTTGAGGATTTGTACAAAAGCTATTTTCAGGCAATAGCAAACTGGTATTCCACAATAGATATTGGCGTTAAGGGCAAGGAGCTTTACAAGGTAGTTAACAAGGAAATCGGCGGCGGCAGATTTAATTTCTCCCTCAACCCCGGTCATAGCATCGGAATGGACGAGTGGGTTAACTCTCCTGTTTGGGCCGATTCCGAGATAGAAATTCACGACGGCACACACATACAGTGCGATATGATTGCAAGCGTTGGTACACCACTCATGAACTCCATCTGCGAGGACACTGTGGTAATTGCAGGTGAGGGACTGAGAAACGAGCTTAAAACCGAATATCCCGAATGCTATGCGAGAATTGAGGCAAATAGGGCGCAAATGCAAGAGGTACTTAACATTGAATTGGCACCTTCTGTTTTGCCCATGAGCTCTTTAAACGGAATAATGTTCCCATATATGTTGAACAAGGAAAAAATATTTGGGCAGGAATAGGCGAACGTAAAAGGAGAGACTATGGCAAGGGAGAAATTGTTTGCAGTTAAACTTAATAATATAAGCAAGACCTTCCCCGGTGTTAAGGCCCTGAGCGAAGTAAGCTTTGAACTTGCAAAGGGCGAGGTTCACGCCTTGGTTGGTGAAAATGGAGCAGGGAAGTCAACACTGATAAAAATACTTTCCGGCGTATATAAGGCAGACCCGGGCGGCTCGGTGGAGCTTGGATGGACAGACAAAACTGTTACATCCCCTGCTGACTCACTGAAGCTGGGCATTTCCGTTATATATCAGGATGTTAGCGTGTTTCCAAACCTAAGTGTTGCGGAAAATATATGCATAGGCAAAGCCAAGAAGTTTTTGCTCAACAAGGAAAAAGAGATTGAACTTGCAAAAAAGGCCTTGGAGGTGCTTGAAACCGACATTAACCCCAGTGATATGGTGAAGGATTTAAGCATAGGTAAGCAGCAGCTTGTAGCAATCGCCAGAGCAGTATATTTTGAATCAAAGTTTATTGTAATGGACGAGCCAACGGCCTCGCTTTCCAGCGGAGAGGTTGCAAAGCTTTATAAAATTGTTGACAGGCTCAGGGAAAAGGGAATCACAATCCTATACATTAGTCACAAGTTTGATGAGGTTTTCAGACTTGCAGATAGAATTACCGTTTTAAGGGACGGAACGTTTGTCGGCACATATGACAAGAATGATCTTACAGAAGATGCTCTAATTGAAAAAATGGTGGGCCGAAAGCTGGAACAGCGTGAAAAAAACAGTGTCCAAATAAAAGATGAATATATGCTTGAGCTTTGTGATTTGGGCCTTAAGGGTGAATATTCCAACATAAACTTCAAGCTTCGCAAAAGCGAGGTCGTGGGAATAACGGGCCTTGTCGGAGCAGGAAGAAGTGAGCTTTTTCAGTCTGTTTTTGGAATTAAGCCCCCTGATTCCGGCCAAATAAAGCTTGAGGGCAAGGAGATTAAAATTTCAGACCCCTCTGATTCCATTGACCTTGGAGTGGTGTATTTGCCCGAAAACCGCTTGATTCAAGGCATTATACAAAAGCAAAGCATGAAAACAAA
>CAZJYY010000128.1:0-2691 GCA_964550315.1 uncultured Oscillospiraceae bacterium
GGTGCAAAATACGGAGGGCAGCCGCTCATAGCGCTGTGGTGATACTGCACTACAATGCCCGCCTTTTGTGCCAGTTGGTAAAACGGATATATTGTTTTGTCGTTTGCCTTGTAGTGTCCGCAAGGCGGGGTAAAGAGTGCGCCCTTTATTCTTTTGTTTATTACATCACTTTCAAACTTGTCGAAATCTTCCTGATTAAACCTGTTGATTTTGTCAATTGGCTCGTAGCTCCCAAAGGGAATTATGAAATCCGGATATTTTTCATACGCCTCCTGAATGTAATTTCCACCCATGTCCGTATTCCAAACTCTGTACATTGCCTGTCCCATTGCCACCATTTTGGTAATGCCCATTTCCTTCCAGTCGGCAATGAGCTTGTCCAAATCCATGTCCTCGGGGATTCTCCAGTTGTCCAGCCACAGATATCTTTCCTTATCAAAATTGCTCTTTTTTATCAAGTGCATGTGTGCATCAATAATCATAATTTCTCCTTATTTTTGCAGGAAAGACTGCTCCTATACAATAATGTAATGAAGCAGTCCTCCCAGTTAGCATGGTATTTAACTAAAAATCATAGTTGTCAACAGTGGTTTTGTCGAATTCCAAAACCTTGTTAAAGGTAATGTTTGTGCCGATAACCTCAGCCTCGGGATAACCTTCGATATCAATATCACCGCTGTAGACTGCATCATTTGCAAGGCAGTTATATACAATCTTAATTGCTTCCTCGCCCAATGCCTTAACATCCCAGAGGCAGCCGATTACGTTTAAACTATCGCTCTTCATGTATTCCTTGATGTTGTTGGGCTGCTCTGCACCATAGACAATAACTTCGCTTCTGCCTGCTGCCTGAACTGCCTGAGCTGCGCCCAAAAGGCCGGGAGTTGCAATAACTGCTATCATGTCCAAATCCGGGTATGCAGTCAGCATATCCTGGCAAAGGGAGTATGCCTGCTGCTGATCGCCATAGTGATAAACAGTGGGGACGATTTCAATGTCGGGATACTCAGTTTTAAGAACATTGATAAGAGAGTCATGCTTAACGGTCAGGGAGTTTGCGGTCATGTTGCCGTTAACTATACCAACAGTTCCCTTGCCGTTGAGCTTTTCGCCAATGGTATGTCCCATCTGCTCACCATAGATCTTATCGCCGCACATGTTGATGAAATACTCTCTTGCATCTTCATCAAGAACGTCGTCGTCCCAGGTAAACACGCGAATGCCGGCTTCCTGAGCTTCCTTAAGCACAGGGATCAGCGCATCACCGTCTGTGGGGCAAATTAGAAGAGCATCTGTATCGCCTGCACTGATCAGGTCCTGTACAAGGTTAACCTGTGCAGAAGCATCAAGCTCAGCAGGTCCAACATAGCTAAGCTCTATGCCAAGCTCGTCTGCCTGTGCCTTGGCGGCCTGGTAATAGGACTCAAAGATGGGCATGCCAACGATTTTAGGCATCATAACCACTTTATAGGTTTCTGCAACAGCATCCCCGCCGTTGTTTGCGTCTGCATCTGCATCTTTTTCAGGTTCAGTATTTTGGGGGGCGCAGCCTGCAAATAGTGCAAATACCATTGTCAGCGTCAGCAAAATAGAAATAATTCGTTTCATTTTTTTCTCCTCTTTTTTTAAATATTATGTTTAGCGGTTAAGCCTTCTTTTTGCGCTTTTCAAGATATTGTCTCAAAATCAGCACAACAATAAGTACAAGACCGATAAGCATTTGTTTGACTAGTGCGGAAACGCCGTTAAGATTTAAGCCGTAGCCCATAAGCGCAAATATTACCACGCCTAATATTGTCCCTGAAACCTTGCCATATCCGCCCGAAAGGTCTGCGCCGCCCAGCATGACGGCTGCAACGCCCTCAAACATATAGCTGGCGCCGCCATCCGCTCTGGCTGTTGCCAGTCTGGAGGTAAGAACGATTGCAGACACTGCTGCCATTGCGGCAGAAATCACATAAGCGGAAATTATGGTTTTCTCCACCTTAATACCGGAGAATCTGGCCGCGGTTACGTTTGAACCGCAAATGTAAATGTCTCTTCCCCATGGACGCTTATTGAGGAAAATAGAAATAATAACACAAAGTACAATTAAAATAATCAGTTGTACGGGAATACCAAGTATGTATTTTTGTCCAATGAAGAAAAAGCTCTCGGGGAAGCCCGAAATCGCATCGCCCTTGCACAGCGCCAATGCAATTCCCTGATAAAGGGTCATTGTTCCCAAGGTGGCAAGCATGGGTGCAACCTTTAAAACGCCTACAATATATCCATTTACAAAGCCTGCAAACATTGCAATTCCGATTGCCAGGACAATAGCCACCCAAATATTCATTCCTGCCTGAAAAAGAACACCTATTACGATGGATGTGAAACCAATCATTGCAGAGCTTGACATATCAAAGCCGCCGGTTAAAATTACCACCATAATGCCCAGGGACACTATTCCCAGCTCGCTCATTTGCTGGGCAACTCTCATAAGGTTTGCGGGTTTCAAAAATTGCGGAGTAGTTATGGCAAGCACCGTAACCAGCAGAGCCAAAAACACAATTAGAACAAGATCATTTTGCTGGATATTTATTTTTTTCTTTTTCAATTGGATACACCTCGCCTTGCTTTTGCAGAGCCTTTGAAAAGAGAAAGTCCACCCAGCCTTAATTCTCCATCGGCCTTAAGTTTGTTTATTGCGTC
>CAZJYY010000129.1:0-2611 GCA_964550315.1 uncultured Oscillospiraceae bacterium
GGAACTAAAATCAAAAGAAGTTCCGAACAATAGTTAAAATCTATCGTTTAAAGGATAAGGCGGCAACCGCCGGGACTGGTTGCCGCCTTTATGGAGGGGGAGAGGATGAAAACAGTAACATGGATACTGGAAATTATTTTTCTTACAGAGCGCTTGATAGGGGACGATGCGGCGTCCTATCTATCAAAACAGCCCATTTTTTCCAAGGTGCACAGCACCATATGTCTTCCGGCATCTGTGCCGTCAATAATGCGTCTTGCACGAACACTGTCGCCGATATTTATAAGCTCAGTGGCGCTGCCTTCAAAGGCTGCCGTCAGCTCGTCCCACACCGGGGCGTGAGCCTTCATGCCAAGGCACACAAAGCCATAGTCAAATGGGAGCTCCTCCACTGTGCCGCCGTATTTTACGGTGAAAGAATGGGAGTCTACCCGCTGCAACGCAGTGTTTGTCATTTGGCGAACGCTATGCTTTTCCATACATTCCCGCATACCCGAGGCTGTGGAGGCGTCCAGTCCCCGTCCAATGGCAGGCATCATCTCAACAATGGTGGTTTCCGCACCCCTCGGAGCAAAAAACTCAACCACATCAAGCCCCACTGCCCCACCGCCGATGACCACGACCTTTTTGTCGCTCATATCCTCGGGGTAGCTGTCCAGGGAATTTATCATGTCCAAAATCGAGTAAACGCCGCTATCTTCCTTGTCCAAATTCTCGTAAAGACCTTCAATTGGCGGCAGCAGGGGGACGCTGCCGGTGGCGTTTACCACAAGGTCGGGTGAAAGAGCGCAAACAAGCTCTGCCGTGGCGGGGGTGCCCAGCTTTATGCGGAGGTTTGAAAGCTTTTCCGCTCTGCGGATAAGGTATTCGGGAAAATCTCTAAGACGAGCCTTTGCGGGAATTTTGGAAATTTCCATCGCAAGGCCGCCAAGATGGTCATTTTTCTCTAAAAGGGTAACCGATGCACCCACCTCCGCTGCTGTACAGGCAGCTTCAAGACCAGCCGTGCCTCCGCCCACAACAACAACGTTGCAGGGCCTTTGGATTTTCCGATTTTTATAGGCCTCCCCGTTAATAAGGTCGGGATTTATGGCGCAGCGCAAGGGTTTATTTCCGCCGATACGGTTGCCAACACAGCCTGTATTGCAGGAGATACATTTTCTAATATCGCAGGACCTGCCCTGCCTTGCCTTTTCTGCCCAGTTCGGGTCAGCGATAAGACCTCTGCCTATGCCGATAAAGTCGGCGTCACCCCGCTGCAAAATATTCTCCGCAACCTGAGGGTCACGAATATTTCCGATTGCAATGGTGGGTTTATTGAACTTTTCGCGGACAGCTCTGGCCATATAGCTGCGCCAACCGTCCGCAAGATAGTTTGCGTCTATCTGATATTGAATGGTCTGGTTAAGGCCGCTGGAGGTGTCGAAAAGATCCACCTCGTCATTAAGATATTCGAGGTATTCAAGGCAGTCATCAATTGTGTTGCCACCCTCCACCAGCTCGTCCACACTAAGGCGCAGAGAGATGGGCACATGGGGGCCAATGGCAGCTCTTACCGCATCAATCACCATCCGGCAAAAACGGCTGCGGTTTTCGGCACTTCCGCCGAATTCGTCGCTGCGATCGTTCATTGTGGGGGATAAAAACTGGCTTATCAGATAAGAATGTCCGGCATGAATTTCCACAAGGTCAAAACCGGCATTTACCGCACGCTTTGCCGCTGCGCCGTAGTCCTTTGCAATGCTCTCAAGCTCTTCTCTGCTAAGTGGGCGGGGTTTTTCTCCGCCGGGCTTTGAGGGAAGGTCAGAAGCGGAAACCGGCTGCATACCAATGCGGCTGCTCATTGCGGAAGCGCCGGCGTGATTTATCTGCACGCCCATCATAGCACCGTAGCGGTGGCAAACTTCCGTAAGCGTAAAGAGCCGTGGAATAAAGCAGTCCTTATCCATGCGGAGCTGGGTTGTGCCGTTGGAACCTTCGGGGTACTTCACGCAGACATTTTCAACGATAATGAGACCCGTGCCGCCCCGGGCACGAAGCTCGTAATATTTAATGTGCTCGTCGGTAAGCTCGCCGTTGGGTCCTGCGAAATCGCTGCCCATGGGCATCATTACTACACGATTGGGAACCGTAAGGGAGCGCAGCTTTATCGGGCTGAATAACATTTTATAATTATTTAACATTGCGAACCCCCAAATTAAAGTTAGTTATTTTCTTGACTATATTTTATAACAATAGCTTTCCAATTACCAATTCATCTTACCCTTATAAAAGCTCTTCAATCCATAGACCGAGGCTATAATTCGTTAAACCCGTAACACAAAATATCGACTGTTTTTACTCTTGAAAAACTGGATGACAAGCTGCAAGCGCACCTGAATATTATGCAAAACTTACAATTGTGCCGCTTATTGCTGCCATGATATAATACTTGGGTACTCATAGAGTACCCAAGTATTATATTTATTTATAGCCGTTTTCCTTGCCCACTTGGGCCAATCGAAAAGCACGGCACCTTATAAAAAACACACTACACACTCAGACCACTACGGAGGAGCTTTATTGAGAAAGAGGATCTTTGAAATTATCCATGCTGCGCATAAAAGGGACA
>CAZJYY010000130.1:0-2608 GCA_964550315.1 uncultured Oscillospiraceae bacterium
CCCACAAATGGCGTTGTGGACGACGTGAATAACACCTTCGCCTTTGCAAAAACACCCACTTATAACGAGTACCAGTTCAGCCTTGACGGCGGAACCACATGGGCAGACTGCGTGGATACCGACAGCGATGCCAATACAATTACAATTAAAGTGGGCAACATCGCGGGCAAAGTCAAGGTTCGCGTAAAGGAAACGGAAAACGTCGTCGGTCAGGCGCTGGAATCCTCCACCGCCTTTACCGCCGCGCTGGAGGGCAGCGTCGCCGTCACCGGCACCGCAAAATACGGCGAAACTCTGACAGCCACTGTCACCGGCGCGCAAAAAAACGCCGTGTTCACCTACGTCTGGAAAGCAGACGGCACAAAGATTTCCGGCGAGACAGCCAAGACCCTTTTGCTTACAAATGCTGATTTTCTTGGCAAGAAAATCACCGTGGAGGTGACGGCTTCACCTTACACAGGTACGCTGAAAAGCACCGAAACCGCCGCCGTTGCAAAGGGCGATCCCAAGGGTGCGCCCGCCTACACAGCCATCACAGCCAGCGACAAAACCCTCGCGGATGCAAACCTTGAAATCGGCACCTTGAAGCCGAGTGCCACAGGCTATACCCTCAAATGGGTAGACGACAAGGGCGCGGAGCTGCCCGGTACCACCAAGGTAGCCGCAAACACCGCCTACAAATGGCTGTTTACGCCCAAGGATACTACAAATTACAACACCCTCACAGGCTCCATCACCCTCTACACCGTCAGCACCGGCGGTGGCGGCGGTGGAAGTGTTATACCCACGGAGCAGCCGCCAAAAATTGACCCTCCCATAACAGATAATGGAACCACAAGCGTCACAGCAGCGATAACTCCCAGTGTAATCGGCGATTCAGCAAGCGCTGCGGTTTCATCGGATACTATGGACAAAGCACTTAGCTCCGCTGTTGAAGCGGCAAAGGAAACCGGCACACAGGCAAAGGTGGAAATTAAGGTTGACGCACCTCAGGGTGCAGCTACGGTAAATACTAAGCTGCCCGCAGGCTCACTTGAAAGCATTGCTGCAAGCGGCGCTTCGCTGTCTGTTGACGCAGGTGTTGCGGCAGTGGAGCTTTCCGCTGCAACAATGTCCTCCGTTGCAAAGCAGGCAGGCAGCGAGAGCATTACGCTGACAGTTGCAACCGTGAAGCCCGAAAACCTCACACCGGAGCAGCAGCAGACCATTGGAAGCGGCGCAAAGGATGGCACTGTTATTGACCTCAACCTAAACGCGGGCGGGAAGAAAATTTCCGATCTGGGCGGCAGTGTCACGGTTTCCATTCCGGTTAAGTCCGATAACGGCACACCTCCCGAGCAGTTGAAGGTTTGGTTCCTTGCCGATGACGGCTCCATCACACCCTGCACTGGTCACTATGACGCGAAGAGCGGATGCTACACCTTTACCACTGACCACTTCTCCGCTTATGCGCTTGTTAAGTTTCCGTTCACTGATGTTGCCGACAACGCGTGGTACTACGGCAGCATTGCCTATGCCTATATGAACAAGCTGTTTTCCGGCACAAGCGACACGACCTTCGCGCCGGAAGCTGCCATGACCCGTGCCATGCTTGTAACAGTTCTTTGGCGCATGGAGGGCGAGCCTGCTGTAAACTACGCAATGCAGTTTGACGATGTTACGGAAAACCAATGGTACAGCGAAGCAATTCGCTGGGCAGCGGCAAACAAAATTGTTGAGGGTGCAGGCACAAGCTTTATGCCAAACGACAGCATCACCCGCGAGCAGCTTGTTACAATTCTATACCGCTACGCCGAGTATAAGGGTACTGCTGTAAGCATGGACGGCAGTATGGGACTTGCAGGCTATGATGACGCCGCTTCAATCTCTGCTTATGCGCAGAATGCCATGCTGTGGGCGGCAAAAACAGGGCTGGTACAAGGCTCTGCCGGCAAGCTTATGCCGCAAATCAATGCAACCCGTGCGCAGGTTGCAGCAATAATTGAACGCTTTAAAAGCACCAAAACCACCGCATAACGCACCGGCACAATAGAACGAGCGCAAGCCTTTTGGCGGCGCATGTGAGCAATAAAAATCTGAACCACGTCATTTTTACAGATGGCGGGTTCGGATTTTTTGCTATAGAAGAACGACTTGAAAAGCTGCTCAAGCTTTGCGAGGATATCGTTGCCTCGGCAAGGAAGAAGAACAAAGGGATACTGTATCTATTTCAAGGACTGTACTGGTATAGTAAATTGTAACGTCTCTCTACAACCCCGAGGAGGCTTATGCTCCCCGGGGCGTTTTTTAGCGATATATATTGGGTGGTGCTTATAACCGTTTTTGACTAAAAATACAAACTTCTTTACTTTGCTATAATTTTTTAATATTTTTATTAAGAAATTTATTTTTTTATAGGCGATATTGTGATGCAAAGTGGAAATTTGATCGATTGCAAAAACGTTTCCTAAATTGTGGAAGATGATTAAAAAATTGGCAAAACGGGTATTGCAGTTGCCCCCACCTAGCTGCTGATACAAGTGCCGGTATAAAACCATCCCTACCCCGAACACGGGGTAGGGATGGTTTGTCGTGAAGTTTCGGATTTTGTGTGTAAAAAGCAACTGTT
>CAZJYY010000131.1:0-2606 GCA_964550315.1 uncultured Oscillospiraceae bacterium
GGGTCGTTGGGGGCGCATACCACAGGTTCCATGGAAAGCTGGGTGAAGCCCAAATCAGCCATGTGGAAAATGTCCTTGGTGAATTCCACGTTGTTATGAGTGAAAGTTCCCCGCATATAGTACTCACGCTCGCCACGAGCCTCCGCAAACTTCTGGAATTTTGGAACAATAGTGTCGTAGCTGCCTTTTCCCGTGACAGTTTTACGCAGAGAGTCGTGAACCTCCTTGCGGCCGTCAAGGGACAGCACCACATTGTTCATCTCACGATTGGAAAATTCAATGACGTCGTCATCCACCAAAACACCGTTGGTGGTCAGAGTAAAACGAAAATGCTTGCCCGTTTCGGCTTCACGGCTTCGGCCATACTCCACAAGCTTTTTGCAAACATCCCAGTTCATAAGGGGCTCGCCGCCGAAGAAGTCTACCTCAAGGTTCTTCTGATTTCCGCTGTTGGCAATAAGAAAATCCAAAGCCTTTTTACCCACCTCAAAGCTCATGAGCGCACGCTCCCCGTGATACTTGCCCTGAGCGGCAAAGCAGTAATCGCAGGAAAGGTTGCAGGTGTGCGCAACGTGCAGGCAAAGGGCCTTGACCACCTGGGATTTGTTTTTAAGGTCACAGGCGTGGCTGCCATAGCAGTCCTCGGTGAAGAGCTGGCCGCTTTCGGCAAGCTCGCGAAGGTCGGAAAGGCAGTCAAGGATTTCCTCACGGGTAACGCTGGGGTCATCCTTATACTTTTCAAGCATGGCGGAGATGATTTCCTCATCGGAGCTGCCCTCAAACATGGAAATAATATCGTATGCCAAATCGTCCACATTGTGAACGGAGCCGGAAAAAACATCCAGCACAATGTTGTAGCCGTTTAGTTTATACTGATGTATCATAACTTACCTCGTAATTACAGTAAAAATGCTGCTCGCATTAAGCGAACAGCATTTAATTCTTATGAGCTGTGCTTATTTGTTCTCGCACTTCTGGTTTGCAACACCGCAGGAGGTCTTGCAGGCGCTCTGGCAGGAGGTCTGGCATTCGCCGCAGCCGCCGGTCTTAAGAGAAGCGTTGAGATTACGGGTGTTGAGTGTCTTTATTCTTTTCATTTTAATATCTCCTTAAATGCTGATTTGCTAATGTAAATATAGTTGATTTTGTGCCCCTTGTCAAGGGGGGTTAAGGCTAGAAGCTTATCCCACCACGTTTATGCTTTTGGGCATTCCGCCGCACAAGCTGTGAAGCTCCACGCCGGACTCCCGAAGATGGAGGAGGGAGGACACCATTTCTGCGCTTATCTCCTCTCCGGGCACGATAAGGGGAACTCCGGGGGGATACGCCCAAACGTACTCGGCGGAGACAAGCCCCCTTGCGTCCTTAACAAAAACGGACTTCGTCCTGCCGCAAAGGGCGGCTTTCGTGCTCATCCTTTGGGGAGGAAGGGGCGGCAGACGGTAAGGCAGCCGAGGATTGGTTTTTTTTGTTTGAGCGTCAATGGTAAGAACGGCATCTGCAAGGCGCATAAGGTTTTCGCTGCTGTCAAGAATTCCGGTCATGGCAAGGGCGTAGCCGCCGGCGGACATTTCGCACTCAATTTCAAAATCACGGCGAAGGCGCTTCATAAGCTCCACCCCGCTAAGGTCTGTGCCCTCGCAGGAGATGATAAGTTTACTTTTATCAAAGCCGTAAACAGCGCTGCCACCAACGCTTCGCCGCACAAAGCCTGCACGGGGAGCTTCACGCTGACAGTCAAAAAGCTCGCTGTGGCCGGGGATGCGAAGGTTTTTAAGCCCCGAGACTGCCTCGTCAAAGCGGCACAGCCGCTCGTTCCACGAGCGGAAAAGCTCACTTCCTCGGCGGAGCAGCAGATCCACCGTACCGTCAATAGAGGCCATGAGAAGATAAGAAGGGCTGCTGCTTTGGAAAATGGCCAGCTCCCTTTGAAGGTAATCACTGGGTATAAGTCCGCCGGAAACATGCAAAATGGCCGTTTGGGTAAGCCCTGTAAGGGTCTTATGGAGACTTTGCACCACAATATCTGCCCCCGCAGTCACTGCGCTTCCGGTAAAGTATTTTGAAAGGTCAAGGTGGGCGCCGTGAGCCTCGTCCACAATGAGGAGCGAGCCGTGCATGTGGCACACGATTGCGATTTCCGCAATATTTGAAAGCACGCCTTCATAGGTGGGGCTTGTGATAATTACGGGAGCGCCGGGGTTTTCCGTTACCGCACGTTCGACGCTTGAGGGGGAGATACTGCCGCAAAAGCCGAATTCCGGCACGGCCTCCGGCGTTAGATAAATCGGCTCAAGGCCGCAAAGCTCTGCGGCATTATAAACGCTCATGTGGCAATTTCTCGCCATAATCAGCTTACCCTTGCCGCAAAGCCTTTCGCAGGCACGAGTTGCCGCCAGAATTCCACAGGTAGAGCCGTTTACAAGAAAAAAACTTTTTTCGCTGTTCCAAAGTTCAGCAGCACGGTCCATGGATTGGGCAAGAATGCCGTTTGGATGGTGAAGGTCGTCAAACCCGTCAATTTCAGTAATGTCATATTTTGCGCCCAGCGCCTCTAAAAATGCAATGCCCGGAGCATTTCGCTTATGTCCGGGCATGTGCATTGC
>CAZJYY010000132.1:0-2567 GCA_964550315.1 uncultured Oscillospiraceae bacterium
AAGGTCGGGGATTCGAATTCCTCAGGGCGTACCAAAAAACCTCTAAAGTCGAAAGGCTTTAGAGGTTTTTTGCATATATATTTTCTTTATAATCGGCTTGTTATCCCGCATTTAGGAGTTAACAGCAACTATTTCGCCTATTTTCGTTCTTGCCGATGTAGCTCCAATTCATTTCGCAAAAATGCTCATTTTTGCCTTTGACCCATACCGTGACCCATACGGGGCGCGGACTACGCAGTTTTAAAGAGCACTATAGATGATTACACGTAAAACACCGACCAAGGGCTTGAGAAAAATCTCAAGCCCTTTTCTTTGTTTATGCTACTCATTTTTTGAGCTCATTTTATATAGTGTCTGCCAGAAATCCACCCACCTTGTTCGCCGCATCAATCTTCATCTGAGGGGTTATGTGACCGTAGGTGTCGAGAGTAAATCCGGCGCTGTAATGTCCCAAAATTCCCGACAGGGTCTTGACGTCTACTCCATTTTGCAAGGCCATGGTGGAAAATGTGTGCCTAAGATCATGGAAGCGAACCTTTGGAAGCCCCGCCCTGTCAAGCACTCGGTGGAGCATATTCAAAACGCTGTCGGGAGCAATCGCCCCACCGCTCGGTGAGGAAAAAACGTATTGGCTGAAGCCATTTTCTCGCTTTTGCTTATCTTTAAGTACCTTTATGACCTCGTTTGGCACTATGATTTGACGATAGGCGTTCTTTGTTTTTAGCGGCGACTCCTGCACCTTGCCGTCCATCCTCGTTATTTGCCGCTGTACATAAATACTGTTTTGCCCGAAATCTATGTCACTCCACTTTAGTCCCAGCAGCTCCCCCCGGCGCAAACCCGTTGCCATTTCCGTGAAGTACAACTCGAACACTCCGCTTTTCTTGGCCTCTTCAAAAAACTTGGTCAGATCCCCCAGCGGTAAGGTTTTCATCTCCGTCTTTTCCTTTTTTGGCAGCACGCAGTTTTGTGCCGGATTGCTGGGTATTAGCTTTTCATCCACTGCCTTTGACAGTGCGTGTGAGATGAAAAAGTGCATGTTTCGCACTGACTTGGGCGCCAGTCCCAAGGGCTTTTTTTCAGCCACCTTTCTCTGAACTCTACCGTGGTCAATCATTTCCCTGTAAAAGTTTTGGATTTGCAGACTTGTCAGCTTATTTAACTTTATTTTGCCGATATTATTTGCGATTTGGTTGTTTAGAAAGCCACTGTAGTTAACCTGCGACGAGGGGCGCAGATACATATTCCCGTAGTTTTCAAGCCAGTATTCCAGCCATTGCCCCACGGTGTACTGCTCGGATTTCACGATGTCTATGCCTTGAGTTTCCTCAATAGCAGTCTTCAATTTTTCCTTGCAATCGGCTTGAGTTTTGGCAAGCACATTCTTGAAAATCTGCTTACCTGTCACTGGGTCGTGCCCGGCGGTATAGCGCCCTTCCCACCGACCGTCAGCCCTTTTTCTAATGTTGCCTTCGCCGTTTGCTCTACGTTTCGCCACAAAACATCACTCCTTTGCAACACAAACACATACCACAGAAGCACCAACAAAGCTATCTCTTTTTTTCTGTCGGGTTTGGCGAATTACACTTGATAAATCCTCGAAACCACTCCACAGCACCTTGATCAGCACCTCAAAAAGCTTGACACCGCTTGGGTTTTGCTTGTTTACAGCACCTTGTACAGCAAAAATGCGTTTTTACAGCACCATGGCAAATAAAGTTGCACTTTCCCAAACCCGCATTTCCCTAAGCAAAGGCGGCGGGCACTGCCCGCCGCTGTGTCCGCAAGGTGCGTTTACAGCACCTTGCTTTATCCTGTACTTTATTCGATACTTTATTCGAAACAAACTCCATATCCCTCGTTGTTTCTCATTTCAAATGCAAACCCACTTGCGTTGGGCGTCGCATTTGTGGGCGTGGGACGGCGCACACAGGGGTCCAAGGTTGGCTTAAACCCGTCCACGGGCTATCACTTCCCCACCCCTTCTTCTAATGCCTCACACGGCGGCTCACAGGTGGCTAACGTGGGCGAGCTTTTCTGCCGCCCGCTGCTTTGCCGCCTCCTCCTCCGCCCGAACCATCTGCCGGACGTAGAACAAATCCAGCGCCTCTTGAATGGGACGGATGGTGTAGAGTAGACTGCCGTTTCGCTTTTCACCGAACTTGGTGCAGACCGTCGTCGGCTCGGTGTAGATGAGCGCCTTGTCCTCAAGGCTCAGCACATATTTCCGCACCGTGTTCTTACTCATTTTCACCGCCCTGCCAATGGTTTTGTAGCTTGGATAACACTGAAAAGTTTTTCGGTTTTCCAGATAGAGCAGGTAGGAGTAGACGGAGATTTCGCCGGCGTTGAGTTCCAGCATAAAGATTTCATTGGGCAGCGGAAAATAATTCTTGATGGCGTCACGCTTTGGATAGCGCTTGTACTTCAATCCCTACCTCCCGTGTTCTGCTCAACCCACGTGATGAATTTTTCCTTCGGCACCACGATGCGGCTGCCGATTTTTAGCGCCGGGAAATCTTTTTCGTGCATCAGCTCGTACCCGCTGGAGGGCGATACCCCCAGCA
>CAZJYY010000133.1:0-2538 GCA_964550315.1 uncultured Oscillospiraceae bacterium
CTTACTACAACGGCCTTATTTTTCAGGGCTATATTGAGGGTGTTCCGGGGATTGTCCTTTCCGGCGGACGCTACGACAGGCTTATGGAGAAATTGGGTAAAAAGACAAGCGCACTGGGCTTTGCGGTATATCTGGACCAATTGGAGCACGAGGACGGAGAAGATGTAAGAAAAGACGCAGATATTGTTTTTTTGTATGACGATGGCGCAGATTTTTCGGTGATAAATGCCACGGCAAGGAAGCTTAGACAGAAGGGACTGAGGGTTCGGGTTCAGCGAGAGATGCCGGAGAAGCTTCGATACGGAAAGCTTTTGAGGCTTAAGGATGGGAGGCTTGAGGAGATTGAAGCAAATGATTAGCGTTGCCCTGCCCAAGGGCAGGCTTGGAGAAAGCGTATATGAGCTTTTGGAAGGTGTGGGCTATGGCTGCCGTGAAATCAAAGAAAACAGCCGCAGGCTTATCTTTGAGAATCCGGAAAATGGTGTTCGGTATTTTTGGGCGAAGCCCTCGGACGTTGCTATTTATGTCGAAAGAGGGGCGGCGGATGTGGGAATTGCCGGACTGGACATTCTTTTGGAGCAAACCCCAGATGTATATGAAATGCTGGATTTGGACTTCGGGAAATGCCGCATGGCGGTTGCCGGGAAGAAGGATGCACTGCAAGATACCGACAGGACACTTAGGGTGGCCACAAAATTTCCCAATATAGCCAAAAAGTATTTTGCGGAGCAAAGCCGTGAAATCGATATTATTAAGCTTAACGGCTCCATCGAGCTTGCACCCATTGTGAAGCTTTCAGATGTTATTGTGGATATTGTTGAAACGGGAAAAACCCTTCGGGAAAATAATTTGCAGGTGCTGGAAACAATCGCTGATATAAGCGCAAGGTTAATTGTAAATAAGGCTGCCTTTCGTTTTAAAACACAGAGGATTGAGGAAATGTGCGAAAAAATGCGGCTGCGAATAGATACAGACAGAGAGGTTATATCCGATGATTAAGATAATTGATGTAAATAAAATATCCAGTAAAGATATTATGTGCAGGAATGAGGAGCTTCCAGACGTATCAAAGCCTGTGAGCGACATTATTGCAGAGGTTAGAAAAAATGGAGACAGCGCCCTTTTTGAGTACTGCAAACGGTTTGACGGAGTGAGTATTTCATCGTTGGAGGTAAGCCCACAAGAGAGAAAGGCCGCACTTTCAGTCGTTGAGCGGGAATTTGTTGGGATACTTGAAGAGGCTGCGGAAAATATTAGACTCTACCACAGCAGGCAGGTGAAAGCTGGCTATGAAATTAGGGAGAAGGAGGGGGTTATTTTAGGCAGGCGAGTCCTTCCCCTTGAACGGGTTGGGCTATATATCCCCGGCGGAACGGCAAGCTATCCTTCCACCGTACTTATGAACTGCATTCCGGCAAAAATCGCCGGTGTGAAGGAGATAATAATGACAACTCCTCCTGATAAAAATGGCGGGGTGAGTCCCGAAATTCTTGTGGCTGCGGAAATTGCGGGCGTTGACCGCATTTTTAAGGTCGGAGGAGCACAGGCGGTTGCGGCCCTTGCCTACGGAACCCAAAGCGTGCCACGGGTAGACAAAATTGTGGGTCCGGGAAACGTTTTTGTGGCGGAGGCTAAGCGGCAGGTGTATGGAACGGTGGACATTGACATGATAGCTGGGCCAAGCGAAATACTTTGCATTGCCGATGAAAAATCCGAGCCGGTGATACTGGCGGCAGACCTTTTGTCACAGGCGGAGCATGACAAGCTTGCCAGCGCTGTGCTTGTTACCACCTCAAGGGAGCTTGGGGTAGCTGTTGCACAGGAGCTGGAGCGTCAGCTTGAAAAACTTCCGAGGCGGGAGATTGCACGAGCGTCAATTGACACAAACGGCAAAATAATCATTTGCCAAACCATGGACGAGGCCATAGACATAGCCAATGCCATTGCACCGGAGCATCTTGAGCTTTGCGTGGAAGAACCGTTCATGTATCTTAACAGGATAATAAATGCCGGATCAATCTTCTTGGGAAGAGATTGTCCCGAACCTTTGGGGGATTATTTTGCCGGCACGAACCACACGCTTCCCACAGGGGGACGGGCTCGTTTTCAAAGCCCGCTTTCGGTGGATGACTTTGTGAAAACCTCTTCATACATGTACTATACCCGAGAGGCCCTTAACGCCGTTGGGGACAAAATTGCATATTTTGCGGAGAAAGAGGGACTTTCCGCCCACGCAAAAAGTGCAGTTATAAGACAAAAAGAGATGATAAAATGAGCAGATTTTTAAGTAGCAGATTTTGCGGACTTTCAGCCTATGTGCCGGGTGAGCAGCCCCGGGACACCCAATACATAAAGCTCAACACCAACGAGTCGCCTTTTCCGCCGTCGCCGGGGGTTATTGCCGCCGTAAGCAACTGTGAGATGGAGGATTTAAGGCTCTATAGCGACCCTCAATGCGGCGAGCTACGGTGCGCCCTGGCAAATTATTATAATGTACAGCCGGAAAATATCACAGTGGGGAACGGCTCCGACGAGATT
>CAZJYY010000134.1:0-2494 GCA_964550315.1 uncultured Oscillospiraceae bacterium
TTGGTTTCCAACGTGGCGTAAAGCTCGGTGGGGTCAACACAGTCGTACTCGATGGCGTAGGCCGGGCGGGTCATCTCCGCATGCTCCAGTCCCGGCAGGGTGTGCAGCATCTCTATTTGTACCTCCTCAGGAAGGGAGGAGGAAAAACCCTGAATGTAAAGCTCCTCTGTGGAAAGCCCCATGGGTTCCACAAAAAGCTGATGTCGGGGCTTGTCGGCAAAACGCACCACCTTATCCTCAATGGAAGGGCAGTAGCGGGGGCCGATACCCTCGATTACGCCGCCGTACAAGGGGCTTCGGTGCAGATTTGCCCGAATTATCTCGTGGGTCTTTTCGTTGGTATAGGTAAGGTAGCAAAAAGCCTTGTTGCAAATTGGCTCAGTGGTGGTGAAGGAAAATGGCTCAATGTCTTCGTCCCCTGCCTGAAGCTCCATCTTTGAAAAGTCCACGGTTTGGCGGTTTACCCTAGGGGGCGTTCCTGTTTTGAAGCGGCGCATGGACAGCCCAAGCTCGGCAAGCTGCGCGCCAAGGGGTTTTGCCGCCGCAACGCCGTCCGGCCCGGACTCAATTATAACGTCGCCGATTATAATTCTTCCCTTAAGGTAGGTGCCGGTGCACACAATTGCGGCACGGCATTCGTAGGTGGCTCCGGTATGTGTGCGGACGAAGGAAACCTTCCCATTCTCTACACCGATTTCAACGATTTCCGCCTGCTTTACGGTAAGCTTGTCCTGCATTTCAAGGGTGTGCTTCATTACCTCCTGATACTTGCGCCTGTCGGCCTGAGCACGAAGGGAGTGAACGGCGGGACCCTTGCCCAAATTCAGCATACGGTACTGAATGCAGGCCTTGTCGGCTGCTTTGCCCATCTCGCCGCCCATGGCGTCCAGCTCACGGACGAGGTGCCCCTTGCCGGTGCCGCCAATGGCGGGGTTGCAGGGCATATTGCCGCAGGTATCAAGGTTTATGGTGAAAATAATGGTGTTCAGTCCAAGGCGGGCTGCCGCAAGGGCGGCCTCAATTCCCGCATGGCCTGCGCCGATAACGGCTATATCACATTTTCCGGCATTATATTCCATAGCGTTCCTCCGGAATTTAAAATCTAACAATAAATTATAACTCATGTGAACAGTATGTGCAATTGCTAATTTTAGCTTGACAAAACTGTGTAATTATTGTAATTTAACTGTGTTAATACGAGTAGTACAGCAAAGCATGAGAGGGGTGCCTTAGTGTTCACTTTAAACTATAAGGACTCGCGGCCCATATACGAGCAGGTAAAGGACAGCATAAGAAGGGCGATAATATCCGGGGTGCTGGCAACGGGGGATAAAATCCCTTCTGTTCGGGAAACTGCGGGGGAGCTTGCCGTTAACCCAAACACAATTCAGCGTGCCTATCATGAGCTTGAGGCGGAGGGATATATTTGCTCCGTTCCCGGGAAAGGAAGCTTCGTCAGCGAAAGCGACGAGGCACTTCAAGGCAGACGTGAGGAGCTGTTCATAAAGCTCGATAAAACCCTTGCAGAGCTTGGACAGTTGGGCGTGGATACCGATGAGGTTTGCCGGCATGTGAAGGCAAGGGAGGCTAAACTATGATTGAAATAAAAAATGTTTCTAAGAGCTTCGACGGTGTAAAAGCGTTAAGGGGGCTTAATATAAATGTGCCCACCGGATCGGTTTACGGTCTTGTTGGGCCAAACGGTGCGGGAAAATCTACGATAATACGCCACATCACCGGCATTTACCGCCAGGACGAAGGCGAAGTGCTTATTGACGGCAAGCCCGTTTTTGAGAATCCTGAGGTAAAAAAAGACATCGCATATATTTCCGATGATGTGTTCTATTTTAACCAGGCAACCATTTTTGATATGATGAAGTTCTATAAGGGCGTGTGCCCTGGTTTTTCCACGGAGCGTTACGAAAAGCTAAGAGGAGCTTTTAACCTTGACGACAGGAAGAAAATGCGCAGCCTTTCCAAGGGAATGCAGAAGCAGGCGGCCTTTTGGCTTGCCGCTTCAATGTGTCCCAAGGTACTGGTTTTGGACGAACCTGTGGACGGACTTGACCCCGTTATGCGCCGCCAGGTCTGGAGCATTTTGATGGCGGACGTGGCGGAGTACGGCACAACGGTGCTGGTGTCCTCCCACAACCTTCGAGAGCTTGAGGATGTTTGCGACCATGTTGGCATAATGAACCACGGCAAAATGCTTTTGGAACGCAGTCTTTCCGACATGCAGGAAAACATCGCCAAGGTTCAAATTGCCATACCGGAGGGGAAAACACTCCCCGAGGGACTGCAAATTGTCCACGAAAGCTGCACCGGCAAGCTGCACACACTGATTGTCCGTGGTCAGGCGGAGGAGATAATGAACACACTTGCCACCAGCGAGCCGCTGTTCATGGATATGGTTCCGCTGTCTCTTGAGGAGATTTTTATTTATGAGCTGGGAGGTGAGCACTATGAAGTCAAAGACATCCTTCTTTAACCGGAC
>CAZJYY010000135.1:0-2424 GCA_964550315.1 uncultured Oscillospiraceae bacterium
AAATAATTTTACCGTCCCTTGTTTCCATGCCCAGAACGGCGGTATCAAAGGAGAATTTTGCCCCATTGTCTGCGGCATTCTCGCCAAAGGCAATAGTTAGGTTGTAGGGGCAGACAATGCCTCCTGTGGGGAAAAAGAGTCCGCACTTCATTTCGTCCTTAACGGCCGGCTCGTGGGCACGGAGCTTCTTTTGGGTAAGAATTTTCACGTTTCCCAATCCCATGCATTTAAAGTAAAGCTTTGCAAGGGGCATGATGGGAAGAAGCTTCTTACTGTCCATCACAACGGTTTGGCCGCAGCGATCAAACTCCACATCCAGCTCCTTGGAGAGAGTGTCAAACATGCGGTTTCCCGCAAGGTTATATTTGCGCTTGAGACTGCCGGGAAGAAGGTCTATTCCCGGGTGCACGCAGCCATCGTTCCTGCCGGAGGCGCCCAGGGCAAGGTCATATTCCTTTTCCACAAGAAGAACGTCCAGCTTCCAGCGCATAAGTTCTCTTGCGATGGATGCGCCGACCACGCCTCCGCCGATTATCAAAACGTCGGGGCGGGTGCCTTCAATGGCATCGTCGCATTTTCCGGGCAGACGGATGGGGGGTATTTCATCACCCGTAAAGGTGCAGTCGTTTAAGATGTGCTCTTTTCCGTATTTTTTTGCGGCACAAAAGCAGGCGTTCACGATTTCATCCCAGCTATCACTTGTACCAATCATGGATATGCCGTCGTTCGTCCTGCGGGCAAGAAAGCGGTCAAAGCCGTTTTTAGAAAGTTTTCTGTTTATTTTGTCAGCGTTCAATTTGAAGCCTCCATAAGCTTATTTTGACGGCGGTTACACCAAAAGAATACCCTCGTTAAGGATGTCGTTGGGGTCAAGAGCTTCCTTAAGCTTATACATGAGAGGGTAGGAGCTTCCATGTTCCTGTGGCATCCATGCCGTGCGATATTTTCCGCTGCCGTGGTGGTGGGCGATAGAACCGCCACGCTTAAGGGTTTCCTCCATGATGATGCGGATAACGTGCATGTAATCCTCCTGACAGGTATGCTCCTCGGTTACCTGGAAGAGAAATTGGAAGTATATGTTGGTGCCGTTAATGTAGCTGTGGGAGCTGTGACCGCCGATGACGATGAGGTTTTCCATCTCCTCGCTTGCCCGTGCGCAGACAGCCTTATAGATTTCGCCGATCTCAGACCAGCCTGCGGAGATTTCGCAGGTGTCCACGCAGGTGCCCATGGAATGCATCTGCTCGCTGGTTTCCTCCAGTTCGTTTGAAATGTTGTTACGGGTTTCAATCCAGGATTCCACAGGCTTTGTGCCCAGGGAGGCGGCGCCGTGCTTTTTTACGATAGCATCCACTGCTGCGCCGGTTGCCTCGGCAACGGCACGGGGGCCATCCGCCAAAAAGAGCATAAGGGCCTTTCCGGGATCTGTAACGGAATTGAAAAGGGTGGCAACCTCGGCAGGGTCGTGAAGGCGGACGACGGCGGGGCGGTAGCCCTCCACCATTACCTCACGAATAGCGTCAAGACCGTCCTGCATGGTGTCAATCTGATAGGCACACATCCAACGCTCGTCGGGCTTATACTTGAATATTTTAACAGTTACCTCGGTGATAAAGCCCAGAGTGCCCTCACAGCCAAGGAAAAGATGGCGGAGGTCAGGGCCGGTTGAGCGGCGGGGAACGTTCTTTATGCGGACGATTTCTCCGTCTGCAAGAACGGCTTCAAGACCCACAAGAAGGTCCTCAATGCCACCGTAAAGGGTACTCCACTGGCCTATGCTGCGGGTTGCCACAAGGCCGCCCATTTGAGCCAAGGGCATGGATTGGGGGCTGTGGCCGGTTGTGTAACCCATCTTATTAAGGTGGTTTTCAAGATACTGCAGGGGAGTTCCGCAGCCGGTTGTGACCTGCATGTTTATCTCGTCAATATTGATGATTTCGTTAATATCAGAGCCGTCCAGCATAACGGCACCCTCCACAGGTTCAATGCCCTGAGTAACGCTGGAGCCGCCGGTGCGTGGGGTGGTTTTCACCTTGTTGTCATTCAAAAATTTAAGCACCTGAGAGGCCTTTTGAGCGCTATCAACCTTCACCACGCAAAGTGCATGGGGAACATTGCACATGCCGTCGGCACGCTCGTAGCGGCGAAAACCAATGGCATCCTTTGACGCTTCAAGAATGGCAGCTTCCTGGCAGCTTACATTGCCGGCACCAACTATTTGGGAAAGTCCGGTGATGATTTTTTCGTTATTCATAATGTCATGCCCCTTCGACTTTATTTACAATATTTTGTACTTTAACTTAAAAATAGCACAGCTCCCCCTGGAAGTCAATGAAAGCCGCCTGCCCAAAGTGCCGAAAATTAATGGACAAAACAGGTGTTTTGCACAAGCATGTTAATTATTTCGCACTTATTGCCTGCCGG
>CAZJYY010000136.1:0-2421 GCA_964550315.1 uncultured Oscillospiraceae bacterium
ATTGATGCACCGCCGGGAAATATTGAAATTAGGTGCAAAGATTCAGCAGGAGGGATTAACTCTTGTGCCCTTGTCCGTCTATTTTAAAGACAGCAGGGTAAAGCTTGAACTGGGCCTGTGCAAGGGTAAAAAGCTTTACGATAAGCGTGATGCCGATGCGGAAAAAACCGCAAAGCGTGATATAGACAGGGCGATAAAAGAGAGAGGATAGGCTTAATGTTAGATACAGAAAACTACACGAATCAAAGCCAGCAAATTTGCAGTGCTCAAATTGAGAAACCGGAACCCGCAAGCTATCTTTTAGGCCTCCTCGGTGCCGTCCTCGGCGCTGTGGTGGGAACAGTTCCGTGGTTTCTTGCTTCCACCTTTGCAAGCCTTTACATAGGTTGGCTGGGTTTTCTTGTAGGCATTGCTGCTCTTTTTGGCTACAAGCTTTTTCATGGCGCAAAGAAAACCGTCTATGCCACCGTGGTAATATACTTGACCTCGCTTGTTGCCGTGTGTCTTGCATTTTTTCTTTCAAATATGTACAATTTGTTTAAGGACGCCGAATTTGCACAGGCCGTCAGCTATTACGGACTTTCCAAGCTTGAGGCTACGTGGATTGTCCTTACCGACAGTGAAAACACCGCAATCGTCCTTAAGGATTTGGGAATTAGCCTTGTAATCGCCGTTTTAGGACTTCTTACTACAAAAAATTCTATCCGCAAATATACCGCACCGGAGACTTTATGCTCCGATGATAAAACCGTACAAAGCAGTGAAGCTGCGCTGTCCGGTACGTACGAATCCGGGCTTCGTCTGCCGTTTACATTTACAGTAAGCGAAAAAAAAGGCGAGTTTGTCGGCGGCATAGTAACAGCCGCATTTTTCGGGCTGCTTATGATTGGCAGTATCGTCTTTTTTGCGATTGAATATGATTCTGAGATGATTTTCCCCATAGTGGTGTTCACGGCCCTGTTCCTTTTGGGCATGTTCCTTGTGTTAAAAAGTAAGCTTCGCAAGCTCACTATTACGGGTGAAAACATCGTTTACACAAACTCTTTTGGCCGCAGTACCGAGTTTACCACCGGTGAAATCGGCTTTATTAAAAAGCCAAACGCAAGTTGCATAAGCATTTTCAAGAAGGACGGAAGTCTTATTGCAAAAACCGAAGTAAGTATGCAAAACTATCCTCTTTGGGTACAATATCTGTCAGAGCACAGGGTTGAGCTTAGAGGTTGAAGAAAGGAATATAAATAATGGCAAATCCCATAGTTACAATTGAAATGGAAAACGGCGATATTATTAAGGCGGAGCTTTATCCGGAAATTGCGCCGAACACCGTGAACAACTTTATCAGTCTTATCAATAAGGGCTTTTACGACGGCGTAATCTTCCACCGTGTAATTCCCGGCTTTATGATTCAGGGCGGCGATCCCCAGGGCACCGGTATGGGCGGCCCCGGTTATTCCATCAAAGGCGAGTTTTCCGGCAACGGCTTTAAAAACGAACTTAAGCATGAACCGGGTGTTCTCTCCATGGCTCGCACCATGGTGCCCAACTCCGCCGGTAGCCAGTTTTTCCTTATGCACAAGAATGCAAGCCATCTTGACGGTCAGTACGCCGGCTTCGGTAAGGTAATTGAGGGCATGGACGCTGTTGATAAAATTGCCAACACCAAGCGTGACAGAATGGATAAGCCCCAGGAAACTCAGCGCATGAAGAAGGTTACTGTTGAAACCTTCGGCGTTGAATATCCGGAGCCTCAGAAGGTCTGAACTTTTTAGAAAAATAATCGTCTAATAATCAGTTGAAAGATTGCTTTCACAAATTCCTGCGCCGCTTTTGCGGCGCCTATATGGGGATGTACCGGTTTCGACGGGGGTGTGGAGGCAGTAATAGCGGGCGGATGCGCCTACCATCCATAAAATGGGCATTTTATAAATTAAAGAACAACGATAACGTTGAACTCGTAGCCGCTTAAGGCTACCGTCTGCCCCGGGAGCGCTGCGGCTCGGGGATTAGGCGTCGATTAGCAGCGTCCGTGAGTGCGCAAAGCTTTGAGCGCACCATGCACAATGAAGCTACCGGATTTTGCGGCGTGACGGCTTGCCGCATCTAAAGGGAACAGGGGACTTCGGGTCTCCGCAATAACCGCCTGCGCCCGGAGAAGTTGCTGTTAAAGTGCTTTCGGACGGGGGTTCAACTCCCCCCATCTCCACCATAATGGAAAGTCCCGTAGTCATTGAGATTACGGGACTTTCCATTTATCAAATAGGTTGCGGGTTTTGATAGCAATCAAAACTTGATTATAAAACGCAATTAGCAATAGCGATACTTACACTTAAATTGCCCAAAATGCTAACGAAAAATGCTAACAAATACATATACGATGGGTAGGCTTTCACATTTTATGAATTAGGATTATTGAAACTCGGG
>CAZJYY010000137.1:0-2297 GCA_964550315.1 uncultured Oscillospiraceae bacterium
CACCGTTTCCCGTAAGCGCAACGGCAGCCATGGATAAGCAGGTGGGCCCGCAGGCAGTGTTGCCCATGCAGGAGCCGCCATAGCTTTTAAACGCCCAACGGCTGTCGTACTGGATAAACAATGGCACTCCGCTACCCCCAACAGATAAGCTGCCATTCCACCCCTCGTCCAATCTGTCCGCAAAGGGGTTTAACAGCACAAAGTCTATCTTCTCCGGCGACAGTATGAGAGTTTTTACATCAAGCTCTGTATACGCCCCTATGTGCTCAAGGAAAAAGTCGTAGCCCTGAGCATACTGGGGATACTCCGCCCTTCTCTGCTTTAGGGTATCTATATACTGCTGTTCTGGTGAGTAGTCGTACATATCCGGTGTTATCCAGGTTTCGAGAACCCCGTAGTCTATGCCAAAGTCCTTTTGAACCTCCATGGTCGGTTCAGAATTTCCGCCATCGAAAAAGCCGCCCCAAAGACTATATGCGCCATAGGCGATTCCGCCAATCAGCAGCAGGGTTAAAAAAACCTTGAATCTTCTTTTCCGCTTTTCCCGCTTTATAAGTCTCCTCCGGTTTACTGCACCGGAGGTGTAATTATCATAATCCGCTATGTTCAAAGTACACCTTCTTGTCTAACTGTATTAGTGAGATTAATACAGAATATAACACTCATTTCGTCCCTTGTCAAGTCTGCCCAAGTAAAAAGGACTTCAGTACACTGAAGTCCTTTTTGCATATTCACTTAGCAGAGGGTTGCACCGGCGGGAATTTTATCATCCAGAATAAGAAGGTTTAGTCCCTCATCCTTCTCCGCTGACAAAAGCATTCCGTTGGACATATCCCCCATCATTTTGCGAGGTGGCAGGTTCGTGCAGGCCACAACGGTCTTGCCCACCAAGTCCTCTGGCTTATAAAACTTTGCAATGCCGGAGAATATGGTACGGGGCGTCCCGCTGCCGTCGTCCAGCTTAAACTTTAAAAGCTTGTCGCTTTTCTTAACATTCTCACATTCAAGAATCTTGCAAACGGTCATCTGAACCTTCGCAAACTCGTCAATGGTAACCGTGGGTACTTCCGGCTTTTCAGGCTCCTTTGGGGCGCTCATAGCCTCCAACGCCTCAAGCTCCTTTTGAAGGTCAACTCTCGGGAACAGTGTCTCGCCCTTTTGCACGGTAACATTTGCGGGCAGAACACCGAAAATATCTGCCTTTTCCCAAACCGTCTCCTCAGGCTTTGCACCGATTTGGGCAAAAATCTTTTCGCAACTTTGGGGAGTAAACGGTACAAGAAGGCTGGCAGTCAGCCGCACGGTTTCTAAAAGATTATACATAACTGTGGCAAGACGGGCACGATTATTCTCGTCCTTTGCAAGCACCCAAGGGGCGGTTTCGTCGATGTATTTGTTGGCACGGGAAATAACCTTAAAAACATCAATCAATGCCTGCTGAGTGGCAAACTTGTCCATGTTTTCCTCATAGCTGTCCCGCAGGGACTTTGCCATAGAGATAAGCTCATCGTCCAGCGGGTCTGCCGCACGCTCCGTGGGCAAGGTACCGTCAAAATACTTAAGAACCATTGCCACGGTGCGGGAAACAAGGTTTCCAAGGTCGTTGGCAAGGTCGCAGTTCATACGGGAAATAAGCGCTTCGTTGGAGAAGTTGCCATCGCCGCCTAAGGGGAACTCCCGCATGAGGAAGAAACGCAAAGCGTCCACGCCGTAGCGCTCCGAAAGAAGATAGGGGTCAACCACATTGCCCTTGGATTTACTCATCTTTCCGCCGTCCAACAAAAGCCAGCCGTGGCCATATACCTTTTTGGGCAGGGGAAGCTCCATGCTCATGAGCATGGCGGGCCAAATAATTGAGTGGAAACGGACAATCTCCTTGCCCACCATGTGAACGTCCGCCGGCCAAAACTTATCAAAGTCGTCATATTTGTCGTTAAGATATCCCAGTGCGGTAATGTAGTTTGAAAGGGCATCCACCCAAACATAAACCACATGGCCGGGGTCAAAGTCCACCGGAACACCCCAGGTAAAGGTTGTACGGGACACGCAAAGGTCCTCAAGGCCGGGCTTTATGAAGTTGTTTATCATCTCGTTTACACGGCTTGCAGGTTCAAGGAAGGTGCCCGTTTCCAAAAGTGCCTGAATTTTGTCGGCATACTTGGAAAGACGGAAGAAATATGCTTCCTCCTCAGCGTCGTGCACTTCACGGCCGCAGTCGGGGCATTTGCCGTCCACGAGCTGACTTTCTGTCCAAAAGCTCTCGCAGGGGGTGCAGTACTTGCCCTTATAGCTGCCCT
>CAZJYY010000138.1:0-2231 GCA_964550315.1 uncultured Oscillospiraceae bacterium
GTGCTGGGCGTGGGCTCGGTGCTGGGCGTGGGCTCGGTGCTGGGCGTGGGCTTTACGGTAGTACCATACAGAGATATATGGCTTATATCCAAAAGCGCATTTCCATTGGGGTTAAAAATAAATTCGTTTGTCACTGTTCCGCCGGTATAGTTGTTAACAGGTATAAAATAATGGTAATTTCCTGCCTTTACGCAAATTTTTCCCTCAAATACTCCACCGCTAACGGTAATGACTGCGCTGACATCTGTTACCTTTAATGTAATTGTAACACCATTTATTGTAACAGAATCTTGATTTCCCGAATCGACCTTCAAAATATATGAATGTTCGTACTTGTTCGCATCATTTCCTTCTATTACTTCGGTTTTTGCTCCTGCCAGTGTAGCGCCAACAAACAGTGACAGCGTTAGTGCGATGGTCAAAACAAGCCCCAGCACTCTTCCAATTTTTCTCATAAATATACCTCCATGTCATTCACATTTGTCCAACTGCATGAAGTAAAAAATTCAAGGATATTATATGTAACATGATTACTAGCTATTACCAATCATCGAAAAATAACATTTCTCTTCCTTGAGCATCCAAGCAGGGATATATTGTAACTTGCTTAGATGTTAAACTAAACAGGTTACATGAGAGTTACATATCTACCTTCAATTTCTGCTATCTTCCCGTAAGAAAACACAATATATTCCAAAAAATTGTAAAAAAGAGAATATACGGTATAAACCGCACATTCTCTTTTCTACTCGTTTATAAAAAAATTTTTTACCTATTCGGTCTACCTAATGAGTCAATAATCAGCCCAAGGGTAACGCACCCATCCATGAACACTGTGAACCACAGCGGCGCAAGGCCGAAGCCTGCCAGCGCCGCCAACACGAGCTTTGCTGCAAGGGCAATAAGACCTTCAACCATAATGCGGTTTTTCGTGCGGCTTGCCTCATCAAGAGCGGCGTTAAGTGCGCTTATGGAATCAACTTCCACCATGGCATTTTCGTTATCCCCAGCCACACTGACGCCCAGGTCGGCATTAAGGTAGGCTTTGTCAGTGCCCTGCTGCGCTGATACGAAGGCAACGGGCGCATTATCTCCAAGCTTCTTTTTAATTTCCTCTACTTGGCTCGCCTTATGCTCATCGCTGCACTCGGCATAGTATTCAGAAATGCCAAGCGCACGGGCAGCCGTTCTGTCTCGCTCACGGCTCTCGCCGGAAATCATTGCAATTCTTTCAATTCCACGGTTATTAAGCGCCTTTACAAACTTTTCGGCTTCCCCCGATACGGAATCATTTAGGATAATGTGGCCTGCATAAATCTCATTTACCGCCATATACAGCACTTCTCCGTCGCATTCCACGATTGGAAGCGCTATGCCCTTATCGGCAAAAAGTGTCTCCCTGCCAAGCAAAACATTAAGCCCATCGAGTATGACCGACACGCCTTTTCCCGAATATGTGAAAACATCGTGCTCAAGAGCATCGGGCAGTGCGCCTTCATATGAGTTTCTGACAGCGGAAAATATCTTATCCTCGAAATGCCCCGCCGCAAAGGCAGCAACCTTCAAAAATGTGTTAGGGTCCATTTTATCGGACTTTATTTCCGTTACTGAGTAGACACCGCTTGTAATTACGCCCGCCTTATCAAGGATAATCATTTTAATAGACGCAAGCTTTTCAAGGGCTGCGGAATTCTTAAAGGTCACGCCCTTTTTCTTTGCTATAGCCATTGCGGACAAAAAGCCATAGGGAATCGCCGACAAAAGTCCCGCAAAGGAGCCTATGGCCATTATGGCGGCAATACGGCGAAGCACTTCAAAAAAGCGAAGCTTTACCGCAAAGGTAAGTACTAAAAGAAGTACCGCACAAACCACAAGAATAGCCGTGACAAAAAGCTGAGACATTCTACCGACTTTTTCCTCAATTACAGTTGAGCTGCGATAATCGCATTGTCCCTCCGCGGGAGAAAGTAGCCTTTCTGTTGTTATCCCCGCATAGTCTCTCAGAACAAGGGCAAGGCGGAAAATAATTACCGCCCATGCCCCTTCTGCAGCTCTGCTTATGGCAAAGGATATGAGAACTGCAACAAAAACCAGAATGTTTTCACCGACGTACTCACGCCGCTGAATATCGGATATGACCCTTGCGATAATGTCATATCCGGCAACGCAAACAGCCACCGCACAAATCACCGCTTCGGTGGAGTACGGAATCTTCCCAAGCATCGCATATA
>CAZJYY010000139.1:0-2166 GCA_964550315.1 uncultured Oscillospiraceae bacterium
ATGCTTTATCGCTCCATGCCGGAGACGGTGAGAGATTTGTGGTAAAATAACTGTGAAAACAGTTATTTTACTTGATTTAAGTCGTTTTTTCCGCCCCTTTGTGGCAACCGAAAAACATGACATATTATACCATGTACGCTTTGCGTTCATAGTATAATAAAGCGGCCTTGCCGGATTTTTTGGGCAAAGCCGCTTTGCTTTTTAATTTCAGTCTACATGTCCCGTGGGGGCGTTGCGGAGGTTCTCCTCGCCCTTCAGGATGCGAAGAGTGCCAAGACTCAGAGCCTCCATCTCGTTTTCGCCGGGCATTATAGCTATAGGGGCGAGCTTTTCGCCTAAGTAGTATTGCACCCGTTGGGTCAGCCGCTCTGAGTAGGCAAGGCCACCGGTTAAAATGATATAGTCAATGCTTCCCTCCAGTGCGGGAATAAGGTTTCCAACGCCCTTAGCGATTTGATAGGCCTGGGCGTCGTACACAAGAGCGGCGTATTCGTCACCGGTATCGATTCGTTTTTCAATTTCACGGCAGTCAGAGGTGCCCAAAAGAGCCTTCATACCTCCTTCACCCCGAAGCAGAGTAAGCATTTCACGCTTGGTGTATTTGCCGCTGTAGCATAGCTCTACCACGTCCAGAAGGGGCATTGAACCGGCACGCTCCGGAGAAAATGGCCCGCTGTCATCGGCAATAATGTCAACAATTTGGCCGTACTTGTGGGCGGAAATGGAAATTCCTCCGCCAAGATGGGCAATAAGATAGCGCATGTCCTCATACCGTTTGCCAAGGCTTTGGGCGTGCTTCATAGCGGTGGCACGGGTGTTTAAAACGTGACAAAAGCTGTGGCGCTGCATACCCTTGAAGCCCACCACCCGGGCGACCTCTGTAAGCTCGTCTGCACTGACGGGGTCATAGATATATGCCGGTATGCCGAGGGGCCTTGCAACAGCGTCGGCCAAAAGGGCACCCAAATTCGAGGCATGGGGGGAAGCCTTTCCACTTCTAATCATCTCAAGCATGTCGTCGGTAACGGCGTAGCCTCCGGTTTTCATGTCCGGAAAAAGACCGCCCCGTCCCACAACGGCGGACAGCTCCGCCGGAGAACAGCCTTGTTGAGAAAGAATCTCTCTTACGCAGTCCAAGCGGAAGGGAAGCTGATCCTCAATGAATTTAAAGCTTCTCAGCTTATCTGAATCATGGGTTACAGAGCGGCAAAAAAGCTCCTTTTCATCTTCGTAAACCGCCACCTTTGTGGAGGTTGAGCCGGGGTTGATGGATAATATGCTGTACATAGTCTTACCTCCCTACTGCGGCGCAGGCAAGCAGAATGCTGAAATACTTTTCTTCTGAAGAAGAGCCGCGGGAGGTCATGACAATGGGGCATTTTGCCCCTACCACGATTCCGGCCATTTTTCCGCCGGCAAGCTCCAGCATGGACTTGCCGAGAATGTTCCCTGCATGGATATTTGGGGATATCAGCACATCCGCATCCCCGGCAACTTGAGAGGAATAGCCCTTAAGCGCTGCCTTTTCGGCTGACACGGCGAGGTCAAGGGAGATGGGACCTTCCACAATGCAGCCGCCTATTTCGCCCCGAAGATTCATGCTTTTAAGCTCATCAGCCTCCACAGTTTCGGGCATTTTGGGGTTAACACGCTCCGTGCAGGCGAGAACTGCTATCTTAGGGTTTTCAATGCCTAAAGAGTGAAGAACGCTTACGCAGTTTTGAATAATAGCCTTTTTTTGCTCAAGAGTGGGATATGGCAGCATTCCGCCGTCGCTGCTGGCAATAAGCTTATGATAAGCAGGAAGCTCGTTCCAAACAAAATGGCTCATAACCCCTCCGGGGTTAAGGCCGTTTTCTTTTTTGACGACAGGACGCAAAAGCTGAGCGGTTTCAAGCTTTCCCTTCATAAGAATTTGGGCGGCGCCGTCGCGAATAAGCTCCGCAGCCCGCTGGGCGGAGTCTTCCGGCGAAAATGCGGGAAAAATTTCGATCCCGCTAAGCTCTAAACCAATGTCTCCCGCAGCCCTGCGGATACCCTCCGGGTCACCTACCAAAACGGGGGTTAAAAGCATCTTCTCGTACAGCTCCTTCACGGCGCTAAGGGCGTGTTCATCCTCTGCCCCTGCAAGACAAAGCCGGCGGGGCTCACCAAGGTTTAAGAGCT
>CAZJYY010000140.1:0-2152 GCA_964550315.1 uncultured Oscillospiraceae bacterium
AAAGCTGAAAGCCTTGAAAACCCTGTGTTTCCAAGGCTTTCAGCTTTTTTATTTTACTTTTCTTTTTCCCCGCCCCAATGTTTTGAAACACCATTCAACGCCTTATGAATGTGTCCTGTAAGGGTATAGGTAAGGGTATAAACAACCGCTAATCCAAATCCCCTTGATAAATTTCTTTAATTTGCACCGTATCCACGCTCAAAAACTCCGCACTCTGCAAATCTGCATAAATTACCAAATCCTCTTTGCGTTTATATTTTGCAATATTCTCTTCTTTTTCTTCTCCAAAATGAAGGATTTCCTTGATTTTGGGATGCTCATCGCAGTTTCTGTACATATCGCTCAAAAATCCCCTTTTATGGAATATGAATTTTTCAACCTCTCACGCTTGCAAATTCGACAGCATGCGTATAAAATTTTTATATAAATAGCTCCACCTCACCTGCTTGATACAGGTGTAATCTTTTAAGGAAGTGGTCATATGCTTACAAACGAATACCTCAAAACCGTTTACGAAACCGTCAGCAAGCGCAACCCCGGCGAATCCGAGTTTCTTCAGGCCGTGCAGGAAGTTCTTGAAAGTCTCGAGCCTCTCTGCGCAGCACACCCTGAATACGAAAAGTCCGGAGTGATTGAAGCCTTTGTTGAGCCGGAGCGTTTCATATCCTTCCGCATCCCTTGGTATGACGACAATGGAAAACTTCAGGTCAACCGCGGCTTCCGTGTTCAGTTCAACTCCGCCATCGGACCTTACAAGGGGGGGCTTCGTTTGCATCCCAGCGTTTGCCCCAGCGTCATCAAGTTTTTAGGCTTCGAGCAGGTTCTTAAAAACAGCCTTACCACCCTCCCCATGGGCGGCGGCAAGGGCGGAAGCGACTTTGATCCAAAGGGCAAGTCTGATGCTGAAGTAATGCGTTTTTGCCAAAGCTTTATGACCGAACTTTACCGTCACATCGGCCAGTTTACCGACGTTCCCGCAGGGGACATTGGTGTCGGCGCCCGTGAAATTGGCTATCTCTTCGGCCAGTACAAGCGCATTACCAACCGTTTTGACGGCGGCGTTCTCACCGGCAAGGGACTCAGCTACGGCGGCAGCCTGGCAAGGCCCCAGGCAACGGGCTACGGCCTTTGCTACTTCACCCAGGAAATGCTCAACTGCATGAAAAACGACAGCTTCAGCGGCAAAACCGTTGTAATTTCCGGTGCAGGCAACGTTGCCATATACGCCTGTGAAAAGGCTCAAAGCTTCGGTGCCAATGTTGTCGCCCTTTGCGACTCCACCGGTTATATCCATGATCCCGACGGCATAAAGCTCGACATTGTCAAGGACATTAAGCTAGGCCGCCGTGCCCGCATCAGTGAGTATGTAACGGAAGTCCCCACGGCAAAATATTATGACGGCTGCAGCGGCATTTGGACCATCAAGTGTGATGTTGCCCTCCCCTGCGCAACCCAGAACGAAATCGACGAGGACAGTGCAAAAGCCCTTGTTGCAAACGGCGTAATGTGCGTTGCAGAAGGTGCCAACATGCCCTGCACCCTTGAAGCAACAAAGGTATTCCAGTCTGCCGGTGTGCTCTTTGCCCCTGCAAAGGCTGCCAATGCCGGCGGTGTTGCCACCAGTGGCCTAGAAATGAGCCAAAACTCTCTCCGCCTTTCATGGACATTTGAAGAGGTGGACAGCCGCCTTCAGGGCATAATGAAAAACATCTTCCACAATGCCTATGATGCCTCCCAAAAGTGCGACTGCGCAGGCAACCTTGTTGTCGGTGCAAACGTGGCAGGCTTCATAAAGGTTGCTGATGCCATGATGGCACAGGGCTTCTAAGAAAAAGCAAATACAGTTTCACCCGCCGGAGAGCCTTGCTCTCCGGCTTTTATTTTGCCCTTGCAAGCTCTGCAATAGAAAGTCTCTTTTCATGCTCATTGAGCCTGTCGTCGTGCTCCCCAACTCTTTTCCAAAGCCGCTCGTGGGATTCGCTGTTTTTCTCAGACAGGCTGGTCATGCTTTTTTCAAGGGTCTGCACAATCTGTGTCAGCCTTGTTATGGCACTGTTAAGGCTGATAAGGGGCCTTAATATAGCCGCCCCCAGCCCCACAAGAGTAACAACCACCGTCACCACTGTCCACTCGCTCATTCTCCCGCCTCCGC
>CAZJYY010000141.1:0-2137 GCA_964550315.1 uncultured Oscillospiraceae bacterium
TGTCTGAAAAGCCAAAGGCCATAAATATGTTGAAGCAAAGGAACACCACAAGGGAGCTTATGAGAAGCCAAATCATGGAGGTTATAAGCTTTGACCACAGAAGCTTTGCCGGTGTTGTGGGCAGCGTGAAGGTAAGATAACCCTCGTCGGTAATAAAGCTTTTATAAAAGTGGTAGAAGATGATAACCGCCACAAGAATTATGGATGCGAAAATTGCGAAGATAAGAAGGCCGGATATCACGCCTGTAACGACACGAAGAATCTGCATGGCCACCATGCTTTGGGCGGCGTTTGTACCCGCCCTCGTGTTAAAGGCAAAGCCGATGGTTGCAAGGATACTGGCTGCAATAACCGCAAGCTGGGTGGGCACCAGTATTCTTGACAGCGCCTTAAAATCGTGCTTTATAAGCTTTCTTAGCATCTGAACACCTCCCGGAAATACTCATCAATGGATTTTCCTAAATCCTGACGAAGGCTGTCCGTGGATGCGTAGGACACGATTTGGCCCCTTTGCAGGAAAATGAATTCGTCAAGAATTTTTTCCACGTCTGCTATAAGGTGCGTGGAGATTATTACGGTGGAGTCCTCGGTGTAATTGCGAAGTATAGTGCCCAAAATGTAATCACGGGCTGCGGGGTCAACACCGCCGATAGGCTCGTCGAGAAGATAAAGCTGAGCCCTGCGGGACATTACGAGCACAAGCTGAACCTTTTCCTTAGTGCCCTTTGAAAGAGTCTTCATTTTTGCCTGTGCGGGAACGCTCAGGCTTTCAAGCATGGATATTGCCCGGTCATAGTCAAAATCGGCATAAAAATCGCGGAAATAGTCCATACACTGCAGCACTGTCATCCAGTCAGGCAGATATGTTCTTTCCGGAAGATAGGATACCAGCGCCTTGCTTTCCGGCCCGGGCTTAAAGCCGCAAACCTCTATGGTGCCGGAGTTGGGCGTCAAAAGACCGCAGGCAAGCTTTATAAGCGTTGTCTTACCACTTCCGTTGGGTCCCAAAAGACCGATTATTTTGCCCTTTGGCAGGCTTATGTTTAGATTTTGAAGTGCGGGAACATTTCCAAAGCCCTTGAAAAGCTCTTTGCACTCCAACACAACGTCACTCATGGGTTTCTTCCTCCATTTTACAGAATTTTTGAATTATTTCCATTGTCTGCTCCTGGGAATACCCAAGGGCTGCCATGCCCTTAATAAATCTTTCCGCAAGAACAAGTCCTCTCTCCTGTCGTGCCATCTCTATTGCACTTTCCTCTCCGGTTACAAATTTCCCCGTGTTTCTCATTGTGTCTATAAGTCCCGCCGTCTCAAGCTCTGCCAAGGCCCGCTGGGCAGTGTTGGGATTAACTGATGCTATTACAGCGAATTCCCGCACGCTGGGCAGCTTATCGCCGGGCTTATATTCGCCGGCCAAAATCCCGGCCACAATCTGGTCAGCCAATTGAATATAAATTGGACAGTCGTTGGTAAAATTGAACTCCAAAGTATCACCGCCTTTCTGCAACTGTATCGTTGTATTAGTTGCTTAGTACACTACGACAATAATACACACCAACGTCCTCTTTGTCAACGGTTTTTTAAATATTTATTTGTTGTGGTAAAAATCTTACAAAATCAACCGGAGAAGGGGCTTTTTAGTGGTACATTTGCAAAAGAAGTCCCTTGCGCTTTTTAAGGCAGTTACATAGGACGAAATGATTACATATAATTACAAATTATGTTATTATGTTGACCAATCCGACATATAAATATATAATCCAATCACGTCATTATGTAAACAATATACATTATTTTATAAATCAACTCAATACATGGGAAGCGGTAAATATATGAGGAAGAAAATTGCATTTATGTTGCTGTTTGCAGCATCTCTTTGCGCCGCTATATGCGTAACTGCCTCCGCCAATAATACAAAGCTCATTGCGCTTACCTTTGAAGACGGTCCCAATCAGGATTATACGCCGAAGCTTCTTGACGCACTGGCAAAGAAAAATGTGCGTGTTACCTTTTTTGTAACCGGTGAAAATCTCGAAAAATGCCCCGACATTGCCCGCAGGGCTTACGAGGAGGGGCACCAGCTTTGCAGCCACGCCTATTCCTCCCGTTGGTCCTCCACCATCAGTCAGGACTC
>CAZJYY010000142.1:0-2113 GCA_964550315.1 uncultured Oscillospiraceae bacterium
CGGACAAGGGAAGTAACTATAACGGTTACTCCAATGCAAAGGTTGATGAGTACCTCACTGCCGCTCGTCAAACGCAAGTAAGTGAGGAAAGAGCAGAGCATTATAAAAACTTCCAAATAGAGCTTGCTAATGACCCTGCATATACATTTTTCTGCTATATAGATGCAAACTATGTTGCAAACTCCGCACTGAAGGGAATTAGCGAGGAAACAGTTTTAGGGCACCACGGTGTCGGAATTTTTTGGAATGTTTACGATTGGACATTTGAAAAGTAAGCTATTATAACTTTAAACCGACAGGACAAGCCATGCCGCCTTCGGACAATGGCTTGTCCTGCTTTGAATATTCCAAGGAGAAAATAAATGTCAGACATTTTGGAATTAAAAAACCTTTCCGTAAGCTTTAATACAGAAAGAGGCGAGGTGGAGGCTGTAAGAAATGTTAGCCTTTCGCTGCGCAAAGGTGAAATTCTTGCTATAGTGGGGGAATCGGGCTGCGGTAAAAGCGTGATGTGTAAATCTATAATGAAGCTTTTGCCCGAAAATGCCTTTATAAAAAGCGGAAGCATAAGCATTGACGGAGTTGACATATCGGACTATAAAGAACGGGATATGACAAAGCTCCGTGGAAGGCTGTTTTCGATGGTTTTTCAAGATCCTCAAACCTCGTTAAATCCTACTATGACCATAGGAAAACAGATTGCCGAGGCTGTGCGAGCCCACGACAAAAAATTAACAAAAGAGCAGCTTCAAAAAAGAGTAATAGAACTTATGGAACTTGTGGGGATAGAGCGGGCAGCAGAACGTTCAAAGCTTTATCCCTACAATTTTTCTGGAGGTATGCGTCAGCGAAGCGTAATGGCAATTGCCCTTGCCGCCAATCCACGTATACTTTTCGCCGATGAACCTACGACGGCTCTTGATGTCACTATTCAAGCGCAAATACTGGACCTTCTTATTGAGGTTCAGAAAAAATTGGGCACATCAACTGTGTTTGTGACCCACGATTTAGGGGTTGTTGCCCATGTTGCGGACAGAGTCGCTGTGATGTACGCCGGAAAAATTGTGGAATTAGGCACGGCGGAGGATATATTCTATGACCCACGGCACCCATACACTTGGGGGCTGTTGCAGTCCTTGCCGGCTTTCTCACGAGAAAAAGACAGGCTGTATACCATACCGGGTACACCACCAACACTAATTAATCCACCTGCGGGAGATGCTTTTGCTGTTAGAAACCAGTACGCTATGGAAATAGACTACCAAAAGCATCCGCCCATGTTCAAAATCAGCGATACCCACTATGCAGCAACGTGGCTTTTGGACGAAAAGGCCCCAAAAGTAAAATCGCCCATTAACGGAGGCACATATGCCTAAAGAAAAACTTGTGGAAATTAAAAATTTGAGCCATCTTTTCAGCTTGTCGAAATCTTGTGTAATCAAGGCTGTGGATAATGTTAGCCTTGACATTAACAAAGGTGAAATATTCGGCCTTGTGGGTGAATCAGGCTCGGGAAAATCCACACTGGCTAGATGTGTTATGAACATCTATCAGCCAACAGAGGGAGAGATTTTCTTTAAAGGCATAAATCTGTGCGATAAAAAGCAGTTCCGTGAGCATAAAAAGGAATTGCAAAAGGAACGTCAAATCATTTTTCAGGACTCCAATTCTTCCCTTAACCAGAGAATGTCGGTGCGGAGCATTTTGGCTGAACCACTGAAAATAAATGGAATGTACCGAAACCCAAAGGAGCTTGAAGATTATCTCAAGTGGAATTTGGACTACGTTGGTTTGGAACACCGCTTTTTAGACCTCTACCCCCCTGAAATATCTGGAGGTCAGCGGCAAAGAGTAAGTATAGCAAGAGCGCTGCTGATGAATCCGGAGCTTCTTGTTGCCGACGAGCCTATTGCCTCGTTGGACGTTTCTATTCAGGCGCAGATTATAAACCTATTTAAGCATTTGCAAGAGGAACACGGCTTTACCTTCTTGTTCATAGCCCACGACCTTTCCATGGTGGAGTATCTTTGCGACCGAGTGGGAGTCATGTATCATGGGCGTATCGTGGAAATGGCAGAGAAAAAGGAGCTTTTTTCAAATCCAATTCATCCAT
>CAZJYY010000143.1:0-2096 GCA_964550315.1 uncultured Oscillospiraceae bacterium
TTTATAAATAAGGAAAGCACCCCAAGCCTATATAGCGAGCTGAAAATAGACTTTATCCTCAATGGCTTTTTACTCGCCAGCGTACCGGTAAGCTACGGGGGAAGTATAAGCGACAAGGACATCCCGCAAATACCCTCAAGACCGGATGCCTACGGCAAATGGGGAGATTTTGAGCGGGAGGACATTTTCGGCAGCATGACGGTTGAGGGGACGTACTACCCGTGGATTTCCACCATAACCACCGGGGGTAAGCTGCCCCTTATGCTGGCCCAGGGAGAGTTTTCCGAGGATGCCCGGCTTACTGTCACCCAGCTTGAAAAGCTTCCGGCAGTGCCGGAGGGGTACTCCCCTGTTGCGGCGTATGAATACAGTCTTAGCGACAGCGGAAGAGAGCCAAGCGAGGTGTTTGAGCTTCGCATCAGATGCGATGAGGCGGAAAGGCTGCAGCTTGGCATAATAAGTCAAGACGGCGTTGACATTATATCCCACATGGTGGATGGAAGCTGCCTTGTATTTGAAGGCGATGGCAGCGGAGAGATCGTCCTTATGCGGCGGCAGGGAAATATGGGACTTTATTTACTTTGCGGCGGGGCGGCAGTGCTGCTTGCGGTGTTTTTTGTCCTCCGCAAAAGAGCAAAAAACAAAAAAGCCAAACATTAAAAAAACCGGACGGTGAAAAAGCCCACTGCGAATAAGAATGTTTTTAAAAGCGGCAGCTATGATGGTTTTCATAGCTGCCGCTTTTCACAGGTTGAGGGCTCGTGGGACACTTCCCCACAATGTTGTACGACAAGGACGTATTTTGTCACAGCCGTGTTGTGTTTGTATCAATGCTTTGCTTATGCTACAATAAAATTTATACAGAGTATTTATATAACAGGAGGTAAAGAATGAAAACTGTTGAATGTCTGCGTTGTAATATAGATATGCATCATATTTGCAGAGAAAAAATTCAATTAGGACAAACTGGATGGATATTAGGAGACCTACCGAATTTATTTGCTGGCGCATTAGAAGTTGATATATATTCATGCCCTCAATGTGGAAAAATAGAGTTTTTTCAAACAGAGAATACCGGCTTTGAAGAAACCGTGCCTCAAAAAAAGTGCCCCAAATGTGGCAAATCTCACGATTTTGACTATCCCAAATGTCCGTTTTGCAAATTCGACTACTTCGCAAAATGAACATAACACAAAATTAGGGTATCACCGTTTTCTAAACGGTGATACCCTAAAAATATGTTTATGATCTTGGCACTGAAGTACCGTCCGGTTTTTATATCGTCACTATCTTAAATAACCACGGGGAGCTTTACTCCTTAACTGCGCCGCCAGTTACTCCGTTTGTAAGAAAGCGGCGGAAAAGCACAGCCACAAGGGCCGGTGGAATTACCGCAAGAATACCTGCGGCGGCTGTAAGGCCGTACTGCACAGTGTCCTTGGTTTCATACTCGGAAACTACCACGGAAACGGGCTTTGTGGCCACGGAGGATGCCAAAATCATGGGTATTTGGAACTGGTTCCAGCTCGTTATGAAGCACATAAGAATGCAGGCGAACACCGCCGGAAGGCTGAGGGGTAAAATGGTTTTCAAAAAGGTCTTATACGGACCGCAGCCGTCAAGATAAGAGGCCTCCTCAATTTCACGGGGGATGGTTTCAAAGTAGCTGCTCATCAGCCAGGTGTTTATTGGAAGAAAGCTTGTTACATAAACCAGTGCCAGCATTGGCATGTTGTCCAGAAGGTGAAAATCTGAAAAGACCTTGTAGATGGGGATAATTGTTGCCAGCACCGGTATTGCCATGGTCAGCAGCAAAAGCCGTTTTATAAGTCGCCTGCCCCGAAAGTGCATTCGGGAAAGGGCATAGCCGGAAAGAACGGACAGGGGTACGCACACGGCAATGGTGATTAAGGCAGTGATAAGGGAGTTTTTCATCCCAAGCCAGAATACGGCGCTTTTGCGGCTGTCAGAAAAAAGAAGGGCAAAATTCTGCATGGTGGGGCTGTCGGGAAAAAGGCCGCCAGCCTTTGAAAGCTGGGCATATTCCGGCGTTATGCTGATAATAAACGCCCACAAAATGGGGCCAAGGGTGAAAA
>CAZJYY010000144.1:0-2087 GCA_964550315.1 uncultured Oscillospiraceae bacterium
TTGAACTTAACCAGCGCAGACAGCAGGGTGACTATTTGTATGATTATTTCAATACAACCCTTACCAAACAGGCACAGCGCACCCTTGAGTGGCTGATGGACAAGGGAATCCAGCCGGTTACACAAGGGGAGGCAGACGCTATTAGAAGAAGTATCGTTGGGGAAAATGCCGAGAAATACGGTTATGACGGGTCGGTACTTGTTCCGGCGGCGACTGCTGAGACAGCGAGATAAAAGGTATTTGCACAATATAAGTTTTCAGGGCATCACTGCATTTTAGCGGTGATGCCCTGTTTTTAAAGCTTTTCTATTATGAAAATAGGGACTCAAGAAAATACTATTCGCCGAAGAAGGAACGGCTTTTCCCCAAGCTTTTTGCCTTATAAAGTGCAATGTCTGCACGTTTATAGATGGACTCAAAGCTATCGCCGCCACGAACCGTAACAAAGCCTGCAGAGCAAGAAATGCTGGGAATGCTGTCGTCCGCACGTCTGCATTTTGAAATGCTGTCGGACAGCTCCATCAAGCGCCGCTCAACAATGCTGCGATCGGAGGTGCGTACCATGAAAACGGCAAATTCATCCCCGCCGAGACGGCAGACTATGTCGCCGAAGCGGAAGGTTGTGAGGAGCCGGTCGGCAAAAAAGATAAGCGCCTTGTCTCCGGCATCATGGCCATAAACGTCATTTATGGTCTTAAAGTCGTCCAAATCAAAAATTATGAAGGTGGATTCCTCGCCCGGCTTAAGGGACATAATCTGGCTGTCAATCATGCGCTGAGCCTCACCCCGATTGTAAAGCTCCGTAAGGGAGTCGGTGCTTGCTTTTTTACGAAGAACAAGGCGCTCCCTCTCACGGTCGTCTATGTCCTCAATGGAGCCGGTAGTTATTTTAACTCCGGTTCGGCTATCCAAAAGCTTGTCTGCGGTGACACTGTACCAGCGGTAGGCATCGTTCTTACCAAGACTTCTTAAGCGAAGAATACAGGAGCCTGTACCGTTGCGCTCAAAGTCTTTGATGGCGTCAATAGCGGCGGCGTAATCCTCCGGGTAGACGAGGTCAAGGAATTCCTTGAAGGAAATGCTGTTACGCCCATCCGGCAGGCTGATATTTTTGCATTCGCTGAGAAGAAGGAAGCTGTCTTTGGGCCGGTTATATTCAAAGGTGGCCCGAGAGCTTTGCTTTACGGCGATATTGAACCGACGCTTTCCAAGCTCAAGCTGGCTGCGCTGGCGGTTAAGCGTTGAATAGTCGAGAAAATACAAGATGACAAGAAGAACCAGTGATATGATGGTAAACCTGTAAATAATGTAAATGTTTTCCTGGGCACGCTGGGCAATAATGCTCTTTGGCGCGGCACAGGCTATTATCCAATCATTTATTTCAAGGGGTAGACCATGGGCCAAATACTGCTGACCGTCGGACAAAGAGGAAAATTCCAAAAGCCCGTTTTGTAGCTTTGTCTGCAAATCGTCATAGCCGTCGTATGGAATTCCCGCCGGAAACCAAGGTTCAAGCTCTGTTTGCCTTGCGATGAACTGCCCGTCCGAGCGGATTATGCATACTCGACCGACACCACCGAAAAGGGGAATGCTCACAAGGCTGTTCAAAAGGGATTGGGGATATACGCTCATAATAGTGATTCCGCTATCGTCGGAGGATGTGAAGGGCACGGCAATGGCGAAACGGTTTATTCCGTCGCGGCAAAGAGCAAGGTCGGATATATAGCTTCCCTGATTTACTATGGATTCCTGGGCGGTTTCGGAAAATAAATCCGCATATTCCTCGTCACCATAAATAAGCCTGCCCTGCGCATCAAAAATAAGACCAGACTGAATGTTGCTTATGGAGTATTTGTAGTTAAGGCACTCATCAATGCTTTGCTCGTCAAGGCCGGCTTGGGATATTACAAAGCCAACATCCTTAGTTTCGCTTATCAGGGCACTGAGAGTGTCCACAACGTGGAGACGGCAGGTGGTTGCAACATCTGAAAAATTTTCACGGGTGCGGGCTTCCTCAGAGTCGATATATTGCTTGTAGGAAAAGAAGGCAAGGAAGAATATTATCAATATAATGAGAAAAGGGATAA
>CAZJYY010000145.1:0-1912 GCA_964550315.1 uncultured Oscillospiraceae bacterium
AAACCAACGAGGACCGCTTAAGAGAGCTTATTGAAAAGGGTAAAAAGGCAGGAAAGCTGACCAGCAAGGAACTTATGGATGTGCTGGAGAATATGAACCTGGAAGCCGAGCAGATCGATAAGTTTTACGATCAGCTTGAAAATTTGGGTATTGAAACTGCAGGCGAAGATTATCTGCCCCCCATTGATGAAGAAGCCCTTCCCGAGCTTGAAGAGCTTGAGGAAATCGAAGAGGTTACCGAGGAAGAAATAAACACCACCGAGGCTCTTGTGGACACCTATGCCACGGACGACCCCGTAAGGATGTATCTTAAGGAGATAGGAAAGATTCCCCTTTTATCTCCTGAGCAGGAAATTGAGTACGCCGTTAAAATGGCGGAGGGCGACGAGGAAGCAAAGCGCCGCATGACGGAGGCAAACCTCCGCTTGGTGGTTTCCATTGCAAAGCGCTATGTTGGGCGGGGGATGCTTTTCCTTGACCTTATTCAAGAGGGCAACCTGGGCCTTATAAAGGCGGTTGAAAAGTTTGACTATACCAAGGGCTATAAATTTTCCACCTATGCCACATGGTGGATTCGCCAGGCCATCACCCGTGCCATTGCGGACCAAGCCCGCACCATACGCATTCCTGTGCACATGGTTGAAACCATAAACAAGGTTATTCGTGTATCCCGTCAGCTTCTTCAGGAACTGGGCCATGACCCCACGCCGGAGGAAATTGCTGCGGAAATGAACATGCCCGTGGATAAGGTGCGCGACATTCTTAAAATTGCCCAGGAGCCGGTTTCCCTGGAAACTCCCATCGGCGAGGAGGAGGACAGCCACCTTGGTGACTTCATTCCAGACGAGGACGCCTCCGAACCCAGCGAGGCCGCCAGCTTTACCCTTCTTCGTGAGCAGCTTATGACGGTGCTGTCCACCCTTACGCCCAGAGAGGAAAAGGTTTTGCGACTGCGCTTCGGCATTGAGGACGGACGTACCCGCACGCTTGAAGAGGTAGGCAAGGAATTTAACGTCACCCGTGAGCGCATTCGCCAAATTGAGGCAAAGGCACTTCGCAAGCTTCGCCATCCCTCCCGCTCGAAAAAGCTGAAGGACTTCCTTAACTGATAAAACGGGCTATAATGGGAAAATTTTAAATAGAGAAGGACTCAAAAAACAGGAGAGGGTGCTATTTTCAGACCTGTACCTGAAAATAGCACCCCCGTTTTTGAGACAATATTTAAAGAGGGGTATTGTTCGGATGAAAAGACTTGTTTCTCTGCTAATGGCAGTTTTACTGGTGGTTACTTTGTCGCCGGCGGTATTTGCGAAGGAAAAGGAAAATGACGCCGAGGCAGACTATCTTTACTGCATAGGACTTTTTAAGGGCAAGGACGTGGACAAGTACGGAAATCCCGACTATGCCTTGGGCGAGGAATTCACAAGGCAGGAAGCCGTTGTAATGCTCATTCGGCTGTTGGGCAAGGAGAAAGAGGCTCTTGCCGGAACATATAAGACTCCTTTTACAGACGTGGCATCCTGGGTATCCGGCTATGTGGGCTACGCCTTTGAAAACGGGATAACTTCCGGTATCTCCGATAGGCAGTTCGGTGGGGAAGGGAAAAGCACTCCGGCGCAGTTTATAACCCTTGTGCTTCGGGCACTGGGGTATGACGATGCTGCGGGGGACTTTAAGTGGAATGACCCCTATGCGCTGTCGGATAAAATCGGCCTTACGGTGTCGTCACAGCTATCAAGCGATAAATTTACCAGAGGGGATGCGGTAAAAATTGCGTACTCGGCATTGTCCAAATGCAAAAAGAACACCCGCAGAACCATTGAGCAAACCTTAAAAATGAGAGGGACCATTCCCAGCGAAGCGGTTATCCGCATTCCCGCAGAAAGCGTGTCCGTGGCAGTGGGAGAAACCG
>CAZJYY010000146.1:0-1910 GCA_964550315.1 uncultured Oscillospiraceae bacterium
GTAAAATTGTTGAAATTTTCAATTAAATTTAAGTTTTCCTGTCACAAGCAATAACGGCTGACTGTCTAATAAGATGAAGTACATGTCAAAGGAGATAATCTTATGGAAATAAAACCCAATGAATTAATCGAAAAAGCGATGAGCGGGGACAAAAACGCACTTCAGGGTCTGCTTGTAGGCGTGCAGGACATGCTTTATAACCTTTCTCTTCGTATGCTGGGTAGCCCCCATGATGCGGAGGATGCCGTTCAGGAGATAATGATTAAAATCATTGCCCAGCTATCCACCTTCCGGGGGGAGAGCGCATTTTCCACATGGGTTTACCGGATGGCAACGAATTATCTTATTAACTGCAAAAAATCCATGTTCGCACAGCGCCCCCTTAGCTTTGAATTCTATGCCCAGGACATTGAAGCGGGGTTCATTCCCAACACTCCAGACCTGCTGCAGGGCGTGGAGGAGGATATTTTAGCCGAGGAGCTAAAGGCATCCTGCACAAATGTAATGCTGCAGTGTCTTGACCCGGAAAGCCGCTGCATTTATGTTTTGGGGGTCATGTTTAAGGCGGACAGCAAGGTGTGCGGGGAGATTTTGGACATCAGCCCCGAGGCATACCGCCAGCGACTTTCACGCATCCGAAAGAGAATGGGGGAGTTTTTGGGTCAATATTGCGGCCTTTCCAAGGACGGCATGTGCAATTGCAAAAGGCGTGTAGGCTTTGCCATTGGCACGCATCGGCTTGACCCAAAAAAGCTGGAGTACAGCGATTTGGAGCGGCTGAACAGTGCGGACACCCTTGACTTTACCCGGGCAATGGAGGAAATGGACGAGCTGTCCCTTATCTTTGCGCAGCTTCCAAAATATAAGGCGACGCAAAATACCAAAAGCTTTCTTGAAGAGCTTCTTGCCTCAGAGAGGATGAACATAATTAAGGGGACGGTGTAAGATGGCAAAAACACCCACAGTAAAAAAGCTTATCAATACAAACCTTGCGTGCAGCTATGGCGGATGGGTATATTGTAATCACTGCGGCACAAATATCGGCTATCTGTGCTATGTTACGTATGATAGCTTTCACTTTGAATATAAGTGCAAGTGCGGCGAAAGCGGCAGCATGTATATATGCTTTGGAGAGGATAAGCTCCAAAACAGCAGTGAAAAAGGGCTTGTTACCGTGAAAAACAGGCTTTGCTGTCCCGAGGACAGCTCGCCGTTATTTACCGTTCTTGAAAAAAAGCTGGAAAGCTATAAATATGATGTGGTCTGCAATAAGTGCAGCGCAAGGTACACAGGGGACGTAACCCCGTGAAAATCTGCGTATAACTGCCGCCGCAAGGTGAAAAAAGCGGATGCCAAAAAGGAAAACAATATTAGGGCGCCATCGTCCATAAAACGATGACGCCCTAAGTCTTTCCTGTAGGTTTTTTGTTTTAAATACTTTCGGGGCGCTAAAGCTATCGGTTGCCAAGCATGTCAAGATAATTCCCGCCGTTTTGGATAATCTCTACCACCTGTTCCGCCAAAATCTCCGGTTCGCCGCTGCCGTCCTGTAGTATCCAGTTTTGGATGAAGGACAGAACACCCGAGAAATAAAAATTTAAAGCCGTTTTTACTTGGTTACTGATTTTTCCCGGAAAGGCGGCATCCAGTTCCTCAATGGTCACAAGGATGTATCGGCGAAGAAACTCGGGATTTCCCTGGCCGCTGTATAAAAGCTTGGAGTAGGGAAGGTTGGTTTTCTTGTGCTCAAAGGCAAAGGCGATAATCTCTTTAAAAAGCTGACGGGAGGCAATATTTTCCGAAAGTATTTTTTCTAGCCCGCTGCGGTAGTCGGCGAGCATATCCTCCTCTAGAGCGGTAATCATGGAAAAAATACTGTCATAGTAAAGATAAAATGTGCAGCGGGACAC
>CAZJYY010000147.1:0-1870 GCA_964550315.1 uncultured Oscillospiraceae bacterium
CATGCGGCCTACGGGTGAGGAGGGATATTGTTTGACAGAGGAACTGGGCAATGCCGACGTTATTAAACGTATTGGAGAACTGGCGTTTGGCAGAGCAAACGATGCGGTGAAGCTTGTTTTTCTTGACCCGGAGCGGCCAGAGCTTTTGGACGGACTTGATCTGAGCATGGTGTCAGAGGTGAAGCGGGGCAGCACGGGAACTGTGGAGGTAAAGCTTCTTAACCGGGTGACACTGCTTGAGCTGCTTTCAAAGTTGATGGAGCCATCAAGGTCGTCGGAAAATCAGGCGGAGAGTTTTTTTAACGCCATGGACAAGGCGGCCGCAAAGCTGGAGGAGGGTGAAGTGTGAGGTTCGAGAGCTTTTCTGAGAAGCAGGCACTGACACTTAGCTGGTGGAGTGATTCTTCCCCGTATGAAGATCTTGACGCAATAATTTGCGACGGAGCGGTGCGCAGCGGAAAGACTTTGTGTATGGGCATTTCCTTTATTTGCTGGGCGATGAGGAGATTTAATGCCATGAGCTTTGGCATGTGCGGTAAAACCATAGTGTCGCTGAGAAGAAATGTGGTTAGCGTGCTGCTGCCGGTTATGAGTGATTTGGGGTTTTCCTGTCAGGAAAAGATTTCAAAAAACCTTTTTACTGTGAGCTTCGGCGGGAGAACCAACACTTTTTATCTTTTTGGGGGAAAAGACGAAGGGGCTCAAGCACTTATTCAAGGCGCTACACTGGCGGGGGTTTTGCTGGATGAGGTGGCACTGATGCCCAGAAGCTTTGTTGAGCAGGCCAGCGCAAGATGCTCAGTGCCCGGAAGTAAGCTATGGTTTAACTGCAACCCGGAGTCACCAAACCACTGGTTTTATCTTGAATGGATAAAAAAGACTAAAGAAAAGCGAGCTTTATACGTCCACTTCGCTCTTGAGGATAATCCAGCTTTATCAAGGAGAGTTATTGCAAGGTACCGGAGAATGTACTCGGGAGTGTTTTACAGGAGATTTATTTTGGGGGAGTGGGTGGCTTCACAAGGGAGAGTGTACGACTTTTTTGACGAGTCCTATGTGAGGACACCGCCAGAAGGTGAGCTGGAGAGCTATGCAATTTCCTGCGACTATGGCACTGCGAATCCGGCATCCTTTGGACTTTGGGGGCTGGAAGAGGGAGTTTGGTACAGGCTTTGCGAATATTACTACGATTCCCGAACGGAGGGAGTGCAGAAAACCGATGCGGAATATGTTAGGGAGCTTTTGGCTTTAGGCGGAGGTAAAAGAATTTCCACGGTGGTGGTAGACCCGTCGGCGGCGAGCTTCATTGAGGCGCTGAGGAGAGAGGGACTTTCGGTTACAAAGGCAAACAACGATGTTTTGAGCGGTATTCGACTGACGGCTGACCTTTTGAAGTCCGGAAAGCTGGTTATTTGCCGGGACTGCGCCGATGCTATTCGGGAATTTTCCCTTTATTCCTGGGATGAAAAGAGACAGGGCAAGGATGCGGTGGTGAAGCAATTTGACCACGCCATGGACGACATTAGATACTTTGCAGCCACGGTGGCTGCACCCGGGGGAATGATAGACCATTTTGCGGCCACATTTGTGGAGCGATAAAAGATGACCCCGGCGCAAGAAAATTTTATATTTTTGGAGGCTTTTATGGTTTTTTTCAAACGATCCCGGACGAAGTCCCCCACAGCGTGTTCCCAGATACGCAGCGGGGACAAGCACCCTTTTGGCATGCTGGAGAGCTACGTGCCCCTGGGTGGCGGGGACGTGAGACTGTATCGTGCGATTCGGGAGGCTGTGCCTGTTTTGGATGCGGCGGTAATGAAGATTATTCGATTGACGGGAGGGTTTCACGTTGAATGCAGCGACAAAAGAA
>CAZJYY010000148.1:0-1859 GCA_964550315.1 uncultured Oscillospiraceae bacterium
TAAGAAGGTATAGCCAAAATGCACGGTGCTCTAACTGAGCACGGATTGCTTGAAGAAGCTTATTTTTCCTTTTTGGCTCGTTTTTTACTATACTCATTTGATACTCCTCCTGTATTTTTGTCAATTAACTTCAAAGCATGTATGATAATCGTATCATATCGGCAAAGCAGCATAATAACAACTTTTGCGGTTATTGTACCACGTTTTTGGGTTATTTCAAAGAGATATAAAGTCTTGTGATTGCAGGAAAAGACATAATATGTTAGAATATAACAAAAAGGACAGCAAAATCGCCATTTTGCCTTATTTTTTCTCAAGCTAAGTATTGGGGAGCGTGGCGTCTTGCGTATTTAAAACATGTCCGGAGGTTTGCATGATTCAATCTTCAATTTCATCCATTGAATATGTTCTTGCCCAAAGTGAGGCGGACGGCTGCGACCGTTACGGACGGCCAAGGTCGCCCGAAGCCCTTAAAAATTATATTCACACCGTGCACGAAGCCCGGGCAAACGGGAAAAAAACCGTACTTTTCACCGGCAGCGTCCCGGTGGAGATTATTTATGCCTGCGGGTGTGTCCCTGTGTGCGCCGATATTTTTATAACTCGCATATCCGAGGACAGCAGGCTGACTTCAGAGCTTATTCACAAAACTGATGTTCAGATAAACCCACATCTATGCGGCTTTTCAAAGACGCTTTTGGGAAATTTCCTTTTCTCCGGCGAGGATAAGCCGGACGGATATGTGAGTGCCGCCTACCCGTGCAACTCCCACAGCACGGCGGCGGATGCGCTGCGCAGTCTTTTGGGGATGCCGGTTTTCAGCTTCGACATGCCAAAGCGCATGAACGAGAGCACCATCGGCTATCTAGCAATGCAGCTTCCGGAGATGATAAGCTATGTTGAGGGTGTTTCAGGAAATAAGCTGGATCACGATGAACTGAAGCGGCGGATGAGCCTGTCGAATCGCAGCAATGCTCTTTTTATGCAATACGCTGCCCTACGTGCCAAAACCCCCTGCCCCATGTCCTCAAGAACAGTATTTTTGGGCGAAATGATGTCAGCATTATCCCCTACAGAGGAAATGATATCCTTATTGGAGAATGAAATTGCCTCTTTCAAGTCCTGCACCCGGGAGACTCCGGAAAAGCACAGGGTTTATCTTCTGCACAATATGCCCCGCAGAAGCGTGGAGCTTATGGACTGGCTTGAGGAAAAGTATTCCGCAGTTACGGTGATGGACGGCTTCGGAAGCTATGGCCACGTTTTCAGACCTTTTTCCACTGTTGAGGAGGCATATCGTGCCTTGGCGGAAAAAATGTTCCATGCCCCGGTGCAGCACGGTACGGTTGCCCCCGTTGAGGAGGTTATGAAGGCTGCGGAAACAGCCATGAAGGACTTCGGCGCTGATGTGCCGATTTTCTTGGGCAACGCAGGCTGCCGCCATAGCTGGAGCATTACGAAAATGCTGTCGGACTGGATGCAAAGCAGCTGCGGTGTGTCCCCCTTGCTTATGGATATTGACAATGTGGATATGAGATATAAATCCCTGGAGGAAATGAAGGTTTTAATATCGGAGTACATGGACACGGTTATAAATAGGCGGGGTTAGAACGGATATCTCGTTTTTCTTGCGGTTTATGTGCAAACGTGGTAAAATAACTGCAAGGACGGTTGCTTTTCTCGCCCTGTTGGGGCAAGAGAAAATACGACACATTATACCTGCCTTCGCATTCCCGATTGTTTTTTCCACGGGGAAGTGCTTGAGGGATATGGAATAATACAAAACAAACGTCGGCTGTACCTCTGAGTAAAGCGGCGGAATATACACAAAAGGGAGAAAAAGCTATGTCACAGACCGG
>CAZJYY010000149.1:0-1848 GCA_964550315.1 uncultured Oscillospiraceae bacterium
CGGTTTTTTCAACGCCAAGCTCTCGAAGGGAGGAGATGGCCGCCTTTGAGCCGGGTTTTATCCTGTCGCAAATCACGATGTGACCCATATATTTTCCGTCCTCGGCAACATGGATGCTGGTTCCTGCCACATGGCACTCGTGCCAGGCTGCGCCAATGCTGTCCATAAGCCTGCCGTTTCCCGCGTGTACGGTTTTTCCGTCGATTATGGCAACAACACCCATACCGGGCAGCTCGGAAACCTCCGAAATGCGGCTGTGGTCAATGTGCCCGCCGTGGGCATGAATAATGGATTCGGCGATGGGATGGGTGCTGTAGCTCTCCACAGCCGCCGCAAGATCCAAAAGCTCCGCTTCGGACACCGTTTCCGGGTGTATTGCGGTAACAATGAAGTTCCCTTCGGTTAATGTGCCGGTCTTATCAAAGACCACTACACCGGTTTTGGAAAGGGCTTCAAGATAGCTTGAGCCTTTAATAAGAATTCCCTGACGGGAGGCGCTTCCGATGCCGCCGAAGAAGGAGAGGGGAACAGAGATAACAAGGGCGCAGGGACAGCTTACAACAAGGAAAATTAGCGCCCGCTGAACCCAGACGTTCCATGGCTGAGTAAAGAAAATGGGCGGAATGAGCGCCAAAAGCACAGCGCCGATTACAACACAGGGGGTGTAATATCGAGCAAAACGGGTGATAAAGCCCTCGGTGCGGGTCTTTTTCTCTGAAGCGTTTTCCACAAGCTCAAGAATTTTACTAACGGTGCTGTCAGCGAACTCGCTTTTTACGCAGACTCGAATAAGTCCACTTAAATTCACGGTTCCGCTGATGATTTCATCCCCCACAGTCTTTTCCTGGGGAAGAGCCTCTCCGGTCAGAGCGGAGGTGTTAACGGTGGTAAAGCCCTCTATAATGGTGCCGTCCAGGGGAATCTTTTCTCCGGGGCGAACAACTATGGTTTCCCCCACTGCTATTTCATCGGGGGACACCACAAGCTCCGCTCCGTCACGGACGACGCAGGCTGTTTCGGGGCAAATGTCCATTAGGGCTGCAATGGATTTGCGGCTTTTCCCCACGGCTATGTCCTCAAAAAGTTCGCCGATTTGGTTGAAAAGCATTACCGCCACTGCTTCGGGGTATTCACCAAGGACGAAAGCACCGATGGTGGCAAGGGACATTAAAAAGTTCTCGTCAAAAACCTGCCCCCTGAAGATGTTGCGAAGTGCTGAGAATAAAACATCATAGCCTATAAGCAAGTACGGCACAATAAATGCAAAAAGCCGCAGTGTGCCCTCAAGGGGAGAGAGCCAAACGGCGGCAAGAAGAACAGCGGAAAAAACAATCCGGAAAAGCACAAATTTTTGATGTTTTGTCATGGTGTCACCGCACTATACTGCAGTCGGACTCATATTTTTTTATAAGTCTTTGTGCTGTGCCAAGAATCTCGTCAAAGCGGGCGTCCTCAGCGTCAAGAGTCAGCTTTTGAAAAATGTAATTTACAGAAGCGGAGTTTACCCCGTCAAGCTTTGAAATTGCAGTTTCCATTTTGGCGGCGCAGTTTGCACAGCCCAAATTTTTTAAGTGAAATGATTTTTTCATGTGCGTTCCTCCTCGGTAAGGTGCTCATAGCCCAGAGCTATTATATGACGGACGTGTTCGTCCGCAAGGGAATAGTAAATCGTTTTGCCTTCACGGCGGGTTTTCACAAGCTTTGAATCCTTTAAGACCTTTAGCTGATGGGAAATGGCACTTTGGGTCATGCCCAGAAGCTCGGAAATGGCGCAGACACAAAGCTCAGACTGGAGAAGGCAGTAAAGAATTTTAAAGCGTGTGGTATCGCCGAAAAGCTTAAAAAGGT
>CAZJYY010000150.1:0-1836 GCA_964550315.1 uncultured Oscillospiraceae bacterium
TTGCAGAAAAAATTTTGCCGCTAACGGAGTTTTCAAACAAAATAAGCTTTTGCTTTTCCTACCCTGCGGAGATTTTTGAAAACCGTGACGGCAAAATAATTTGTTTTATTAAAGAGGTTAAGGTGCGTGACAGCGAGGGCGTGGTAATTGGTGAAACGCTGCTAAATAAGCTTAATGAGCTGGGGCAAACCAAGCCCATGGGCTTCACCCTTTTAAACGACACCACCGCAGGACTTATGGGTGGAATCGCCACCTTGGATTTAAAAAAGGCAGACGGGCTTTGTGGGCTTGTTTTGGGCACGGGACTTAATAGCTGTTATCTTGAAAAGGGGAAAAAAATCAAAAAGCTCTCAGGCGCAGCGGACATGATAATAAACTGTGAGTCAGGAATTTTTGACCATGCCTTTCGCGGTGAAAGTGATTTGATGTGTGATATTACCTCAGAGGTTTGCGGCGACCACCAGCTTGAAAAAATGCTGAGCGGCGTGTACCATGGAAGTGTAATTTCAAACACCATTTTCCTTGCCGCCAAGGCAAGACTTTTGTCTGAAGGCTTTTTAGCTCACCGTGAGTTTACCACCCCGGAGCTTGATAATTTCCTGCGTGGAGAGGAAAACGAAGTAAAAAAGCTTTGCCGTAACAATGACGGGGAAGTCGTACGGGAAATTATAGATTTAAGCTTTGAGCGAGGCGCAAGGCTTGTTTGCGCCATGCTGTGCGCCCATTGTCTCCATTGCAACGGCGGAAGAAGCGAGAAAACCCCATTTTGTGTGGTAGCCGAGGGCTCGACGATCCACCAATCACTGCTTTTCAAGCAAAAACTTGAGGCTTATCTGGAAATCTATGCAAAAAACAAGCTGGGATGCAACATAGCTCTTGTTCGAGCAGAAAACTCCACCATGGCAGGCGCCGCCTTGGCTGCACTGCTGAATTAAACCCAGTTATAAAATATAAAGAGGTAAATATGAAGATTAAATTAGATGGCATTCACCCCTTCGTGGGTGAACATGAATGCAAAATGCTTTTTCCCTTCCTTAAGGAATGCAACAAGATGCTGGAGGACAAGTCCGGCGCAGGCAATGACTTTCTGGGCTGGTTGAAGCTTCCTGAAGCCTACGACAAAGAGGAATTTGAAAGGATAAAAGTTGCCGCACAGAAGATAAAAAAGCTTGGCAAAATTTTAGTTGTAATCGGAATCGGCGGTTCATACCTCGGCGCAAGGGCGGCAATTGAGTTTGTAAAGGGTCAGCACCACAATGCGAAGACCGGTGAAACTGAAGTATATTTTGTTGGGAATAACATAAGTGGAGACTATTTAAACGACATTTTGGAGATTATCGGTGAACGTGATTTTTGCGTAAACGTGATTTCAAAAAGCGGCACAACCACCGAGCCCGCCATTGCCTTCCGCATATTTAAAAAGCTTTTGGAAGAAAAATATGGCAAATCCGGTGCAAGAGATCGCATTTTTGCAACCACAGACAGGGCGAGGGGCGCGCTAAAAACCTTAGCCGACAGCGAGCATTATGAAAGCTTTGTAGTTCCCGATGACGTTGGCGGCAGATTTTCCGTGCTTACCGCCGTTGGGCTTTTACCCATGGCTGTGGCAGGCCTTGATATTGAAAGTACTATGAGGGGCGCTTTTGACGCAATGAAGATGTCACAAAGTGAAAATCCTAATGAAAACCTGTGCTTGCAGTATGCCGCCATCCGCAACTGCCTTTTAAGAAAAGGCAGAGCCACCGAGGTATTAGTGGGTTACGAACCGAAATTTTCAATGTTTGGCGAGTGGTTTAAGCAGCTTTTTGCCGAGAGCGAGGGCAAGGATGGCAAGGG
>CAZJYY010000151.1:0-1826 GCA_964550315.1 uncultured Oscillospiraceae bacterium
CCCCACAACCCCCCTTATGGGGGATACAAAAAAGCACAGAATTTCTTTACAATGGTAAATGTAGAGGAATCCTGTGCTTTTTTGATGGAAGGGGGAATTTTATGGGTACGGCTGTAGTCGGAATGAAGATTTTACCAAAGTATCGAATTTCGCTGAGCTTTGCCAACGGCAGCTCTGCAGTTGTTGATATGAGCCACAGATTAAATTCACTTCGCTTTGCTGCGCTTGAAAATGAGAACCTTTTCAAGGCAGCTGTTATTCGTCAGGACACGCTTGTTTGGAAGGACGGAGAAACAGAAATTAAAATAACAGTCAACGAATTATTGGACTCTATGCAAATAATCTAACGAAGATCTTTTTGCCTGCTTGCAGGTATGCTCCGGCAGTAATAAGGCTTATGGCTTGAGATTCATTCATAAATTAAAGTTCTATATAGGTCGATTTCTTGTATCTAAGTAAGCAAATGTTTTGAGGAGGAGAAGAAATGAGTAAACGCATAATGAAAAGTGTGGTCTGCTGTCTAATATCCCTTAGCATGGTTTTTGAGCTTGCCGGGGGAGCATTGGCATATACTATAGGCAACAACGACATTGTCGGCGTTGCCGCAGCAGGAGACAATTTTGTTATTACAGACAAAGACGGGAATACCACTGAGGTTGACGAGAGCTGGGAAGCCAAGTACCCCTATGGTATGTTTGTTGTTGAAAACAGCGAACTGAGCGTATCCGAGGACGGTCGGGAGCTGGTGCTCACGGTGTTCCGCCTCGGCGGAGCCAAGGGCAAGGCATCGGCAATTTTCCAGTACATGCCTGCGGTTCTCGGCAATGAGGACGGTACTCTTAATTTTTACTCAGCATTGTCCGCAGACGATATTGAGATTACTGTAGAAGAGCCCTTGCCCATAACCCGTTATCAGCAGTGGGGTATGCCCGAGGCACCGGAGGCGTCCGGTACAGTGCTCAAGTCCGAAGCTGGAGTTGACGGCGAGGGCGAGGAATGCACCCTTATCTGGCCGAACCTCACTAAGGAAGCAGAAAAGTATGAATGGTATGCGCTTTACGACGGGGAGTGGATGCTGATTGAATCCTCTGACACAGGCAAGCTGCCGGTGAGTGACGAGGATCTTAAGGAGTATGATTTCCGCTGCGTATATACCAAGGACAAAGTGCGCTTTTGCACCACCTCTTTCAACGGAGTCAAATACGAGAAGCCCGAGCCTGAAGTCCTTGAGGAGATGCCCAAGGATATCGTGCTTAACGAAACTCCAACATATCAGGCTCTTGACCTTTATCAGGGCAGCAGCATTTACGACGGTATGCTTTTTGAGCTGTGCTTTGCGGAGGGGGAGCTGCAAAAGGAAATACATATAAAAGCTAAGGCCGATGATATTGCCGAGGCTGATGAGTTTGCAACGTTTACCATGCTTGGTTCGGTGGGCGGCGAGGTGATGAAATCCATGAACACCACGCTGCTTCGCGTAGAGGCAAACGACACGGATAAGGACGTTCCGTCTCAGGTTGGTTTTGATGTTGCCGAGACCTCTATTGATAAATCCACCGGTACGGCAAGCTTGAGCGTAACACGCACGGGTAGTCTTGTGAAAACTCTGTCTGTGGACTGGGCAACAGTCCCCGGCACCGCCGTTCCCGGTAAGGACTATGTTGAAAGCTCCGGAACACTCTATTTTGCTGCCGGACAATCCACGACAGCGCTTGAAATAGAGCTTGTCAATGACAAAATAGAGCAAGCGGAGGAGAAAACTCTTACCGTCGAGCTTTCAAACCTTCGGGGCAACGGGGACGACAGCTCCTCCATATCTGATTCTC
>CAZJYY010000152.1:0-1819 GCA_964550315.1 uncultured Oscillospiraceae bacterium
TTATGAGCTGGGAGGTGAGCACTATGAAGTCAAAGACATCCTTCTTTAACCGGACGCTGTTTTTCAGCATGCTTCGCCGTTTTTGGCCGGTGTTCGCCGCATATCTTTTAACCTGGAGTTTTATTTTGCCGGTTACCGTGGCAAATTACCTGGGAAGAGCAGACCTTACGGATGCAGCAGTATCGGTAAGCGGGGAGATACTGCGCATAGGGCACGCCGGGGGCATAATAATAAGCGCCATTGCGGCAATCGCCGTTGCCATGGCTGCATTCAGCTATCTTTACAATTCAAAGAGCGTTTCCATGATGTGCTCACTGCCCATAAAGCGTGAGGGCGTTTTTGTAACGCTGTTTACCTCCGGACTTTTCTGGCTTCTTGTGTGCAATGCAGTGGTATTTCTTTTGACCTTCTGTGTTGAGACGATTTACGGAATAGTAACTATAAGTGCCCTTTTGCAGTGGCTTTGCATGGTAAGCCTTATGAATATTTTCTTTTTTGGCCTTGCAACCATGTGCGCAAGCTTTACGGGGAATATTTTGGTGTTGCCTGCGGTTTATGTAATATTGAACTTTACGGTGGCCGTTGTTGAGTATATTGTAAGAGCCCTTATTTCCATGTTCGTGTACGGCGCCGGAAATGGCAACTGGGGCAGCGGCTTAATAAGCTGGTTTTCTCCCGCCGTGGCGCTTATGACCAAAACCGACGTTATCGCAGCCTATTCCGGTGGAGCTATTGATAATTTTAACAGCTATGGGCCGACCTATTACGAAACCGTGATTAGCTACAGCTACAGCGGCTGGGGCGTACTGCTCATATATGCCGCCGTGGGACTTTTGCTGGCAGCTATTGGACTTCTTCTTATTCGCCGCCGCAGAATGGAAACAGCGGGGGACGTTGTGGCCGTAAATCCCTTAAAGCCCGTTTTCAAATACTGCCTCAGTGTAGGCTGCGCCCTTGTTCTTGGGGCAGCGGTATTTGGCTTAATCATTGGTACAAGCGGCATAAGCGGAAAAGTAGAGGATATGCTTATCCTTCTGGGAATAATGCTGGTGGGCGCATTCGTCGGCTACTTTGCAGCGGAGATGCTGATTAAAAAGACCCTTCGTGTGTTTGGAGCAAAGCGCTGGATTGGCTTTGGCGTTGTTGCTGCGCTTATATGCGTTTTCATGTTTTGCGGTGAATTTGATGTTTTCGGCTACGAGCGCTATGTTCCCAACGCAGACCAGGTTGAAAGCGTGAACATTCAGGTTAACGGCGAATCCGTGAACCTAAAGGAACCGGAAAACATTGCCTGGGTGACGGAAATTCATAAGAGCATTATAAAAAATAAGGCCATCCACGAGGACGGCAGCTATGATAGCTATGATTTAACGAATACCGACCGGGATAACTACTACACCGATGCCTCGGTCAGACTTTATTACAGCATGAAGGACGGAAGCCTTACCACCCGGTTGTATAATGTTTGGTATCCCGATACGGATGACCTTGCGGAACTTAACAAGCTTTTCAACAGTGACGAGGGTATAAAGGACAGAAAAGCGCTGGAGCTTTCGGTAACTGCTGATAATATAAGCTATTCTCAAGTTGAGTATTTTGATGCTGAAACAGGGGAATACAGCTATCTTAGCCTTACGCCCGAGGAGACTGTTGAACTATACGAAAGCTGCATAATCCCAGATATAGATGAGCACGCACTGGGCAGAATATGGTTCATTACCCGTGACGATTACTATGAAAACGTATACGCTTGCGAGATAAGAATTGAACTTAACCAGCGCAGACAGCAGGGTGACTATTTGTATGATTATTTCAATAC
>CAZJYY010000153.1:0-1788 GCA_964550315.1 uncultured Oscillospiraceae bacterium
CTTCCTATACCGTAGGGCGAGGGAAGGGAGCTTATGTGCATAAGGATACCGCTTTTTCTCATTTATATGTCTCCGGGTAAAAATTTTATTTATACGAGGTATAATGCTTTTCGCTTGCCCTACTGGGAAGAGAGAAGCGACTAAAATCAAAGATTATCGCTGTCTTTCAGTTATGATATCACAATTTAGTATTTTCCTCAAGGTTTTGCTCGCCTTACATATTAAAGCAAAATCGAGAGAAAATAGCCAGGAGGAGTGATGTGTATGAATAGAATCGGAAAACAGACCGTGTGGTTAAAGAGCAGACCAAAAATTATCGCATCTGCGGCAGTGGGCGGGAAGGAAGAATCCCAAGGTCCCTTATCTGCAAGCTTTGATTATCTGAGTGAGGACACCTACTTCGGCGCTGAAAGCTGGGAGTCAGCAGAGAGTGCTATGCTTAGAAAGTGCTTTGATATTTGCCTTAATAAAAGCGGTCTTACTGCGGACAACATAGATTATATTTTTGGTGGTGACCTTCTTAATCAGTGCGTTGCGTCAGGGTTTGCCATAAGAGATGTTGAAGCCCCGTATTTCGGACTTTACGGTGCCTGCTCTACTATGGCGGAGTCATTGTCCCTTGCGTCTATACTTGTGGATGGAGGCTATGCAGGGCACGCCTGCGCCATGACCAGCTCCCATTTTTGTTCGGCTGAGCGTCAGTTTCGTCTGCCCCTTTCTTACGGAGGCCAGCGCACGCCCACGGCGCAGTGGACGGCAACGGCCGCCGGCAGTGTTATTTTGGCAGATACGGGCATTGGGCCGTCAGTCACCTGTGTAACTACAGGTATACTTGTGGATTCCGGGATAGGGGATGCTGCCAACATGGGTGCAGCCATGGCACCCGCAGCACTGGAAACTCTTTGCACTCATTTTGCGGACACGGGGCGGACACCGGAGTATTACGACGTGATTGCCACCGGAGATTTGGGCACCATTGGCAGCAATATACTTCTTGAGCTGGCTCAGCAGAAGGGGTATAACCTCAAGGGCATTCATATCGACTGCGGTAATCTTCTTTTTAACGGCAGCACTCAGGATGTCCATGCCGGGGGCTCCGGCTGCGGCTGCAGCGCATCGGTTTTGTGCGGTGAGTTGATATCAAAGCTGTGCCGGGGCGAAATTAAAAAACTGCTGTTTGCCGCCACCGGCGCAATCATGTCCACAACAACAGCGCTGCAGGGCGAGAGCATACTTGGAATTTGCCATGCGGTGGCAATAGAGATGGAGGCGGGCTGATGGAATTATTTTGGACGTTTGTAAAAACGTTTTTAGTTGGCGGAGCGCTTTGCGCCGTTGGACAGATATTGCTTGATAAGACCAACATGACCCCCGCAAGGATATTGACGAGCTATGTGGTAGCTGGTGTCGTTCTTGGAGCGGTGGGTATTTACGAGCCTTTTGCAAAATGGGCACAGGCAGGAGCCTGCATACCCTTGACAGGCTTTGGCAATGCGCTTGCCGGCGGAGTCCGTGAGGCTGTGGCGCAAAAGGGAATATTGGGAGCCTTCATCGGAGGCCTTACGGGTACGGCCGGAGGCATTGCCGCCGCGGTGTTCTTCGGGCTTATTGTGGCGCTGATTTTTAAATCCAAAGAGAAGGATTAGTATTTTTGTTTGACAATCCATCCTGCATATGCTAACATAACTGAGCGAAAAGCAAATATGCGGGTGTGATGGAATTGGCAGACATGCAAGATTTAGGTTCTTGTGCGCAAGCGTGGGGGTTCAAGTCCCTTCACCCGCACCA
>CAZJYY010000154.1:0-1587 GCA_964550315.1 uncultured Oscillospiraceae bacterium
CTCTTCCGGCAAGACAGACCCTTGCCGATGAAAACATTTTTGTTATTACTGAGCACCGGGCCCTTCATCAGGACATCCGCCCGCTCAAACTTTTGATCTTAAATTTAATGCCCACGAAGATTGTAACGGAAACTCAGCTCCTTCGGAAGCTGTCCAACACCCCCCTTCAGGTGGAAATTGACCTTCTTCGCACCATAAGCCACAACTCAAAAAATGTTGACTCACAGCATTTGAGTTCTTTTTACGTCAGCCACGACGATATAAAGGACCGATTTTACGACGGCATGATAATAACAGGAGCGCCTGTTGAGAACCTGGATTTCAAAGATGTGGACTATTGGCCGGAGCTTTGCGAGATAATGGAGTGGTCAAAAACCAACGTCCACAGCACCTTCCATATCTGCTGGGGCGCTCAAGCAGGACTTTATTATCATTACGGCATTCAGAAGCACAGCCTTCCGGAAAAAATATCCGGCATATTTAACCATCGAATTATTCGTCCTAACATCCCTTTTTTCCGTGGTTTTGATGACACCTTTAACGCCCCTCATTCCCGCTATACCGAGGTGCTTTTATCAGATATCGAAAAGGTTCCCGAGCTTGACGTTCTTGCCGTTTCTGACGAAGCCGGCGTTTTTGCCGTGAAAAACAGTAAAAGCCGCCAATTTTTTGTGTTTGGCCACCCCGAATACGACAAGGATACCCTGGCGCTGGAATACAGCAGGGATGTTAAGGCCGGCAAGTCCCCAAAGGTACCCAAAAATTACTTCCCCAACGACGACCCCAGCTTCGAGCCGTTGGTCACCTGGCGTGCTCATGCCCAGCTAATGTACACAAACTGGCTTAATTATTATGTATATCAGACCACGCCATATGATATCGGCTCCATAAATCCGGAGGCCGAGGGCGAGGCAGGTCTCCGCTAGGCCCTGTGGATTTCAAGTTAATATTTCAAATAGTTTTAACCTCTGCATAGATTTTTGCGTTTTGTAACCTCCGTGTAGCCAAGGCATATTATAATTCTCTTATAAATGTATCCAGACGGAGGGCAGCGCCATGTGCAGGCTTATTAGGATTACAGCACTTATACTTTTAGCCGGCATGGTTTTTGTGCCGCTTGGAGCAGCTATGGCTCAAGACAATTACACCGCCGTCTTTCCCAATGCTACGAGCAGTATCGGCGATATCGTTGATATTCCCGACGAGCCGGTACCCATACTGTCCGATCCCGGCGCTGCCGCTCAGATAGAAATGTGGGAACAGTCACCCCCGGCGGTGGACAGTGACGAGCCTTTTTCTGTGTTCTCACCACCATCCACTCAAAAAAAGCCCGGTGCCTCTGCCATAGACGGCCTTATAGATGAGGCAAAAAGCTTTACAATCGACGAGGACATCGATATTTCTGACGACAAAGCCCCCACCGCCGCCCTCCCTTCGGAAAGGGAGGTGGCAAGCGGTTTTGGACTTTACGCAATTCTTGCTGCTGCCGGCGTTCTTATTATAGGACTCTGCGTTTTCTTTACGAAAAGGGTGCGCTGAGTGCAGCGTTCTCCGGAACGGCAAAAGTTAAAAAAGGACTGCTGCTTT